>JBGTIS010000328.1:0-41351 GCA_041745535.1 Cyclobacteriaceae bacterium
AAACAGCAGGAAGTGGTAGGCGGTTACAATCCGGAAGACTACGTTACGGAACGCCTGTATGCCCCTTCCCGGGATGGTAAAAAAGTACCTGTTTCGCTGGTGTATAAAAGAGGTTTGGAGAAAACTGGTAATAATCCACTGCTGCTGTACGGCTATGGTTCCTATGGTTACAATAATGATCCTACCTTTAATTCGGCTCGCTTAAGTTTGCTCGACCGGGGATTTGTGTTTGCCATTGCCCATATCCGTGGCGGACAGGAACTGAACCGGGCATGGTATGAAGATGGAAAAATGTTTAACAAAAAGAACACCTTCAACGATTTTATCGATTGTGCCGAGTATCTGGTTGAAGAAAAGTACACCGAACCGGAAGAACTGTTTGCCATGGGCGGCAGCGCCGGCGGATTGCTGATGGGTGCTGTAGCCAACATGCGGCCCGACCTGTTCAAAGGTATGATTGCGGCTGTGCCTTTTGTGGATGTGGTGTCTACCATGCTCGATGAATCAATCCCCCTTACCACCAACGAGTTCGACGAATGGGGGAATCCTAAAAACCTGGAATCGTATGAGTATATGCTGTCCTATTCGCCTTACGACAACGTAAAGGCACAGAACTATCCGAATATGTTGGTAACCACTGGCTTCTTCGATTCGCAGGTGCAGTACTGGGAACCTGCCAAATGGGTGGCCAAACTCAGAGATATGAAAACCGATGACAATACCTTACTGCTGGAAACCAATATGGATGTGGGACATGGTGGCACTTCCGGACGTTTTCAACAATATAAGGAAACCGCACTGGAATATGCCTTTTTGTTAGAACTGGCTGAAAAAGGTAAGCTGTAAAAAATATGCCAGGCAGCAGGTTTTTAAAAAACCTAAGAATAGCTATAAATTAGGTGCAAATCTTTATTTATATTGGGTACTATTACCACGAATTTAATGGAAGAAGGGAGAAGGTGCCAGAGGGAGCGGAGTTGTCCTTGCGATTGGGTGCCATTAAATGTTGCTCGTTATTCATTATTTGGACATAATTACTAACAAATAACGAGTAACATTTAAACCCTTACGCTTCGAACTTTCTATTTCCTATTTATAGTAGTATAGTTTTTTATTGTAATCATAAGCTGCTATCATGTTCCGGAACTATCTCAAAACAGCCTTTCGAAATCTGTTAAAAAACAAATCATTCACCATTATTAATATGCTGGGTGTAGCCATTGGTATGTCCGCCTGCCTACTCATTTTGCGATATGTGGTGTATGAACTCAGTTACGATAAATTCCACGCCCATGCCGATCGTATCTACCGGATTCAGTACAACAACTATCAGAATGGTATCCAAACCTTTGCCTGTGCTGCTGCGGTACCTGCCGTTGGACCGGCTTTGAAAAATAATTTTCCGGAGGTGCAGGAGTTTGTTCGCCTATTTCCGATAAGCGGTATTATGACCTATCTGCAACCCGATGGAACTCCACTCGCGTTCCGGGAAGAAAAGATGCAGATAGCCTCCCCTTCCGTTTTCTCTGTGTTTTCCTTCCCGCTCTCACAGGGCGATTCGGAAACGGCACTGGAAGGTCCAGGCAAAGCAGTTGTTTCCGAATCGGCAGCCAAACGATATTTTGGTAAGGAAGAGCCTATGGGTAAAGTTTTACAATGGCAAGATAGCAATGAATTTGTGATCACGGGAGTGATGAAAGATGTACCCGCCAATTCCCATATCAAATTCGACTTGTTGTTATCGTACCAAACGCTGAATGTATTATCAGATAATGAATCGGAAACTTCCTGGGGATGGTACGATTTCAATACTTATGTGCTGCTGGATCCTGAGGCTGATCCGCAGGTATTGCAGGCAAAATGGAATGCCTGGCTGGCAGCCAACCGTGCCGAAGAATGGAACAAATACAATGCTCGTCAGGATTTTTTATTGCAACCCCTTACTGATATTCACCTCTATTCCAATTTGTTGCAGGAATCAGAACCGGAAGAACAGGGCGATGGCAATGCGGTGGTATTTCTGTTGATTATTGTAGGCTTTATTTTATTAATTGCCTGGGTAAACTATGTAAATCTTTCAACTGCCCGTTCGGTTGAACGCGCCAATGAAGTAGGAGTAAGAAAAGCACTGGGGGCCGTCAGGCAGCAGCTGATGGGTCAATTTATTTTTGAAGCGATTCTCATTAACCTGATAGCCACTCTACTGGCCCTGTTATTAACCGTAATGCTGTTACCTCAGTTGGCCACCCTTACCGGTCAGCCACTATCTATCAACTTGTTGGCTCAGCCTTGGTTTTGGCTTACCCTGTTAGGCTTGTTTTTGGCAGGAACATTCTTATCAGGGCTTTATCCGGCATTTTTATTATCGGGCTTCGATCCGGTAACGGTTTTAAAAGGAAAGGTGAACACGTCACCAAAAGGAATTTTGCTGCGGAAAGGATTGGTTATTTTCCAGTTCGGAGCTTCCGTAGCCCTGATTGCCGGTACGCTGGTGGTTTACCAGCAGATCAAATACATGATGCATCTGGATCTGGGTGTAGATATCGACCAAACCCTCGTATTACGCGGGGCAGGAGTCAGAGATTCTCTGTACGCTGATAATCTGAATACTTTTAAAACGGAAGTGTCGCGCAATACCCATATAAGGGCGGTTACCGTTTCGTCTAATGTGCCTGGGAATGAAATCTTCTGGACCCGTGGTATTAAACGGCTCACTGGCGGACCTGAAAACAGTACGGTCATTTACAATGTAGCCGTCGACTACGATTATATAGATGCATTTGGGTTAACCCTCAAAGCCGGGAGAAATTTTTCTCGCGATTTTCCTACTGATGAACATGCCATTTTGCTGAATGAAGCGGCTATCCGTATGTTGGAGTTTAATAATCTGGAAGAGGCCATTCATGAAAAAATAGTATTAGGCGGCGATACGGTTACTTTGGTGGGTGTGCTGGAAGATTATCATCAAATGTCGTTAAAGTCCACTACTGCCCCGATTGTTTTTCTACTAATACCGGATGCCGATACTTTTTATTCGCTGAAAGTGCAAACCAAAAATTTATCCCAAACGCTGTTGGAACTGAATGCCTTATGGAATGAGTTTTTTCCCGGAAATCCGTTTGAATATTTTTTTCTGGACGAGTATTTCAATCGCCAGTACAAAAGCGACTTTGGATAATCCTGTAAACGCTTTAAAGTATGAATAGCAATCTTGGAACATGATGAAGGGCAGGAGTTAAGTAATTCTATAATACTGTGCATTCAAAGGATTTCCGGGATTTGGTATTTATGAGGCCCTGGCTGATGCGGTGGATCCGCCAGGTATTCACCTAACTTTGGTGGAACCTGGCCCATTCCGGAACAAATTTGCAGGCAATTTATTCCGGCAGGCGCAAAACCGGATATAAGATTATGAAAGTATGGCCGGAGTATTTTGTGATAAAATGGAACAGATTGACAGACAGCAGGAAGGAAATCCCGAAAAAGCAGCAGCCATTATTCAGGTAAGCCGGTTGGAAAAGCCGCCGTAGCAACCCTTATTTCCAAATTAAAAAGCGTGCGGAAAGATGTAGATGCATTTCGTGATATGGCAAAAAATGCTACCTGTTGAATGATCTTTCTGTACGCTTTTATTAAGAATCTAAATCCTAGAAATACCCTTCATTTTGCTGATTGGCAAGCTCCGGATTGGCATCTATTTCCCGTTGCGGAATAGGAAATACCAGTTTGGGCGAGCTAAAAGGCAACGCGCCTACCGACCGACCTGTGCGTTTCAGGTCATGAATCAGCTGGCCTTCAAATGCCAGTTCGCGTCTGCGCTCCAGCAAAATATCGTCAATGGTGAGCGTGGTAAGCGGTGTTATACCGGCACGCTCCCGAATGGTATTGATGTCATCAATCGGTGGGGCACCTAGGGCAGTACCGGCACGAAAGTTAGCCTCAGCACGGGTCAGGTACATTTCTGCCAACCGAACCATATTGACATTGGCAAACTGATCGTTCCATTTTCCGGTTCGGTAACCGCCTACGTCCGGATCTTCATAGAAAAGTGCCAGGCGAGCGTCAGTAGAATCGTACAGTGCCAGATGAGCATCTTCTACATATATATCGCCACGGCCTCCATACACTGAGGCGGCAAAAAATTCATTCATGTTGTTGGAGCCATCCTGGGTCGTCACCTGCATGGCAAAGATATCCTCAGGGGTGTTGCTGGTATTGTTGAAGGCTGCGGCATACGAGCTATTCAGCGCATACAAACCGGAACTGATTACGTTGTCGGCTGCCGCAGCGGCTTCGGCATATTTGCCCTGAGCCAGGTATACTCGAGAAAGTATGGCTCTGGCAGCTCCTTTGGTGGCAAAAAAGCCGTTTTCGGCAGGCAACAAAGTAGCTGCACTTTGCAAATCTTCCAGTACCTGTGCATACACCTGCGCTACGGTAGCTCGCGAAACATAACTTTCTTCATTAATGGTTGATGTTGGGGTAAGCACCAAAGGTACGCCCATATTTGAAGCAGGATCGCCATCGTTCCAGGCTTTGCTATATAAACGGACCAATTCAAAATACAACATTCCCCGCACAAATTTGGCTTCTCCTTCCAGGCGGTCTTTCTTTTCTTCATCCACCACGTCCAGATTGGCCAGTACGTTATTGGCGATGTTGATGGCCTCATAGCTTTGAATCCAGTGACCTTCTGCCTGGTCGTTATTGGTAAGAATGCTTTTGTTGAAAACTTCGCCAGGAGCCACATAAGTTCCGTCCCAGAACAACTCGCCATCGTCGCCCAGCAGTTCGGCATCGCGAAGCACATTGCCGCCATACAGGTCTTCATCGCCCATTACATCGTAGGCGCCCACCATCAGGGCCTCAATATCGGAAGAAGTTTCCAGGGCCTGCTCATCGTTTACCGAGTTTCCGGGTTTGATGTCCAGTTTGTCGCCACAGGCGGCTGCCAGCATTACAAAACATCCGGCTATAATTGTATTGTTTAATATATTTTTCATCACAATTAAATTTTAAATTAAAAGATGACTAAAAACCCAGATTGATACCAAACGTAATGGTACGGGCCTGCGGCGGTGAGTAAAAGTCGTTGCCCTGGCTGATGTTGCCGGCCAGGTAATCGGTATTTACTTCAGGGTCCCAGCCTTCATAGTCAGTAAAGGTGAGCAGGTTCTGCCCCGATGCATAAATGCGGAACTTAGTGAGGTTTAACCTTTCAACCAGCGATGCAGGAAAATTATAACCCAGTGTAACAGTTTTCAATCGTACATAAGTGCCATCAGACAGGTAGCGGGACGATTCCGCTGTACCATTACCTTCATACAGGCGGGCTTGGGGTATATCGGTAATGTCGCCCGGGTTCTGCC
Organism: Cyclobacteriaceae bacterium; assembly: GCA_041745535.1. Classification (GTDB taxonomy): domain Bacteria; phylum Bacteroidota; class Bacteroidia; order Cytophagales; family Cyclobacteriaceae; genus JBGTIS01. The sequence goes on from JBGTIS010000328.1 coordinate 5,370, forward strand.
AACGATTCATTTGTTTTTTGGTTTGGTTATCGAAATAATCGCCATTGGCCGACTGGAATTTACCGCCGCCATTATAGATCTGGTTGCCGAATACACCCTGGAAAAATACACTCAGTTCAATGCCTTTATAAGCAAAATTGTTAGTAATTCCGCCAATAAAATCCGGATTAGGATCACCAATGACCACGCGCTGCGCCAGATTTACATCATTGGTGGTGCCACGATCCAGGCTACCATCGGTATTTTGCGTATTCAGATAATACAGTGCGTCTCCGTTGTCGGGATCAACACCGGCATATTCCGGCGCGAAGAACACCCCGATGGGTTCTCCTTCTACAGCACGGTTTACAAAGCCACCTTCAATCACCTGCCCCTGCAGGTCGGTGATTTTGTTCAGGTTACGGGCAAAGTTCAGGCTGGTAGACCACTCAAAATTGCCTACAAAATTGTCGGAATTTAATACCAGCTCGAATCCTTTGTTTTCCATTTTACCCACGTTTTGCAACTGGGTAGTGAAACCGGATGTAGCCGGTACGTTTACATTCAGCAGCAGGTCTTTGGTTTTCTTCAGATAAAAATCCAGTTCACCATTCAAACGATCATTGAAAAACCCAAAGTCTACGCCTACATCAATCTGAGAAGTTTGTTCCCACCTCAAATCCGGATTTGAAATCTGGCTGGGACGTTGTCCGGGAATACCGGCATAACCTCCTTCACCGGTGAATAAGCCTAAAGGAGCGAAATTATCAATTTCGGCATTACCGGTAATACCATAGCTGGCCCGCAGTTTCAGGAAGCTCAGCGTTTCGGTAAAATTCATAAAAGGCTCTTCTGTAATTACCCAGCCCGCGGAAGCCGCAGGGAAGAAACCATACCGGTTATTGGCGCCAAAGCGGGAAGAACCATCTATCCGACCACTTAACGACAGCAGGTAACGATTGTTAAACTTATAGTTTACCCGTGCGAAATATGACAGGAAACTGAACATAGTTTCAGTAGAAGACCCTAAAGTAATGTCGGCCGCGGATATGATCTGTTTATAGGCGTTGCTGGGAAACTGCTGGCCTTCTACCCGGCTCTCATCCCTTTTCGATTCCTGGTAACTCATACCCAGGGTGGCTTCTATGTCATGAATTTCCGCAAAATTTTTGGCATACTGGAAAAAGTTGTTGGTGGTATAATTGCCTACCTGTACCCATCCGTTAAAGCCTAGTCCGTTGGGCGCGCTGGTGTTCCGGGCGGTCTCTTTTCCAAAATACTGCTCTTCATTCTGAGTAAGATAATCGATACCGAACTCAGTTCGGAAAGTTAAACCTGGCGTGAACTGATAATTCGCATAGGCATTGCCAATGGTGCGTAATACGGAAGCTGTATTGAACGAGTATTTAAAGTTGAGCAAAGGATTATAGTACAACGTATAGTTTCCGCTGAGTTCGCCGGTACTAGGATCAACAGGCGGGGTCATGGGGGGTAAAGCGATGATCTGCCCGGGCGTAGAGAAAGCGTTATCGTCAGGTACCTTATCATTCACTGACCGGGCAATGTTAAGGTTGATACCAAATTTCAGTTTATCGGTCGCGTCCTGATCTAAATTGAGCCGGGCACTGTAGCGGGAAAAGTGATTGGTTTTGATCAACCCATCCTGATCGCTGTAAGAACCCGATACGTAAAACCGGGTTTTGTCGGTACCTCCACTGGCACTCAGGTCTACCTGGTTCACCGACCCACGCTGGAAAACCTCATCCTGCCAGTCGGTATCCACATAATTGGCAGAACCGGGATTTTGCCAGGAAGCAGGATCACCGGCACCAAAGCGGGTAAAACGGGTCTGAATAAATTCTTCGTCATATCCTGAGTTGAGGGCTGCTTCTGTAAATAATTCTACATATTCGGCTGTACTTAGCCATTCGGTACGATTGGTAGGTTCGCTAAAGCCGGTATAGGCATTTAAGTTGAAACTGGTTTTACCACTTTTTCCGCGTTTGGTAGTAATCAGTACCACGCCGTTAGAAGCCCTTGAGCCATAAATAGCGGCAGCGGCGGCATCTTTCAATACCTGTACTGATGCCACATCATTAAAGTTGATATCTGCCAGCGGGTTGGTTTCAGAATCGTCACTTGACTGGCTCTGGGAGGTAATCGGAATACCATCCACTACATATAAGGGCTGGTTGCTGGCTGTTACAGAAGAGGAGCCCCGCACCCGTACTTTGATGCCCTGTCCGAGCTTGCCGTTATTCGATTCAATAAACACACCGGCAGCGCGCCCCTGTAAGGCCTGCTCGAAAGTAGGCACCGGCACATTCTGGATTTCCTGGCCCGACACACTGGAAATATTACCCGTCAGATCTCTTTTGATTTGTGTGCCATAGCCTACTACCACCACTTCATTCAATTGCCTGGTATCTTCGGCCATGGTCATATCGATCACCGACTGATTACCGATTTCCTCTTCTTTGGTCACCAGGCCAATGAAAGTAAATTCTAAAATACCACCGGCTTCGGGTATCTGAAGCGAGTAAGCGCCATCAGCATCGGTAATGGTACCGGTGGTGGTTCCTTTTAACACCACGTTTACGCCGGGTAAGGACGTACCATTTTCTTCGCTGGTTACTTCACCGGTAATTCTACGGGTTTGTGCATGTGCATCGGGCAAAGCCACCCATCCAGCCAATAGCAGGGAAAACAAAATAGCGCGGTAAAAGCATAATTTTCCTGTAAATATGATTCTCATATTCTAAATAGTTAAGAGTATACAATATGATAACTGGACCATCGTAGCAAAGCGCTTTTGCGGTTGTGCCTCAGTAATTAATAAATAAAGGTTGGGATATGACTTAATAAAAGAGGCAATTTTGCCAAATAAAAGTCACTACGAAAGAATAAGGTAGTACAATTCATTTCATTCTACATTTTTATTTGACTAAGAAACAGTATGGTACTATATCCAAATAATAAACGACGAATTTAGAAAACTTTCCAGTAAGAATTTACCGGAAGCCTATAAACTTATCTTTATCAGGGAACAAATAATATTTTTTCATGGCAATTGAAAGGATTAGGCACGGTTACTAAAATACTTAGTATTTTTTTAATTTCAATTACAAATATTTAAATTAACAACGGTACTTCTAATTTGTTGTACACAATAAAACCTAAACGAATAAGATTTAATGCCTTGTTCAATTAATACGGAATAATATTAGTGATATGAAACATTTAACGTTTCTTTCTTTTTTCCTTTTCATTCTTATGCAGGGTTATGCCCAAAATGAATACAATGGTTTTTCATATTATGCGAGAATCGCCAGCGATTCAGTCATTTCTCAGGGAAAGATTGATTGCGCATACCTGGGAGATACAGCAGAACAACACCTGAGTGCAGGATTATACAGGATCATAATTAATCCAAATATTGACATTCAGAACGATTTGGATATCAGAATCATGGATGAACAGCGGCAGGAACTCACTATTACAAAGTACGATGAATATATAGAGTTTTTTAATTCTACCAGCCAAATGGTCAACTTTATCGTGGAAACTATCAAACCTTTGGAAGAAGATATGAAAGTTGTAGGTAGAATATTTTGGATATACACAAAAAACGCCTATAAAGAGCCTCTTTCATTTGAACTTACTGATATTGAAGGAAAGGTGTATACCAACGAAAACTTATTAGGAAAAGTAGTTGTACTTAACTTTTGGAGAACCCGATGCGGTCCTTGTGTAAAAGAAATTCCTGAACTTAATAAAGTAGCGCGGCAATATGCTGAAAGAGATGACATGATGTTTATCTCCATGAGTATGGATTGGATTCAGAAGAGCAATTAAAAAAATTCTTACAACAGAAGCATTTTGATTATCGTCAGGCATCTATAAATAATATTAAAAACTACAACTTGGAAGGAAATTTCTCAAATGTTTATTGCAATCCTTCTCATTTTGTTTTGAATAAAAAGGCAAAATAGTATTTTAATACTTTGGATATAGTATGCGAATTAATCACATGCTTGGTACCCAAATTGTTAAAAACATCTGAACTGCTGACCAAGGTGTAGAGAAGAAGTGGCCGGAAACATTTATACTTCCGACAACTTCTGTATTTTTAATTTTCTTTACCCATATTCAAATTTCTTCAAATCCACAGGTGTGAATAATGCCCGCAAAGCTTTTATAGCGGCAGGCGGCACCGCTGTGAAATCCGTTAGGTACATGGCGAAACTATGCATATTTCGCGGGTATCCATTATTAAAAATCTGTATCCGCTTTTTTCAGATTCAGTTCTTCAATCCAGATGTTGCGGTAGAGTACATCATGGCCTTCAGCCTGAAGTTTAAGGCCGCCGGGTGTGTCGGTAATACCTTTTCCCCCATCATTACCACCATCGATGCCGGAATTAGGGCCACCCCATACCTGGCTGATAGGCTGGTTGGTATGCGCTTTTTTCCCGTTGAAGTACATGGTCACCATAGGGTTTTCGACACGCTTGCCATTTTCAAAACGGGCTGCCCGAAAAACAATGTCATACGAATTCCATTTACCAATGCCATTATAAGCATGATAAGGTGAGGGAGATTCGTTAATAACGGCTCCCATGCCATGGCTGGTGGTATCGCCATCCAGTACCTGAATCTCGTAGCGGTTTTGCAGATATACCCCACTGTTACCACCTTCTTTTTCAATCAGGAACTCTACATGTAGCCGGAAATCTTTAAATTTAACTTTGGTAACAATGTCAGCGGCGCCATATTTGCCACCTGCACCCGCCGGATCGTTGCTGTTGAGTACCATACCCCCATCTACGGGGTCTTCCACAATTTTCCATTTAATAGGAGGCGTAGCGGCAAGGCGTGGGCCGTCCCAGTATTCCCATTTGCTGTCGAGCATTTCGCGGGAACCGTCAAAATAAACTTCAGCCTTTTTAGGAGGCTTGGTACCTACACCCACCTGGGCCTGCAGGGTAATGCCGGTGCCGAAAATAATAAGCGACGAAAGGATGCAATTTTTAGATAACGCGGTCAAAGGTCTTTTCATAGTAGAATTTATTTTCTGATTTTGTTGTAATCACTGGTTTGTTCAGCCCGAAATAATTTGCTTTCAGTGCCGCATAAAATACAGTGGGTCGACGAAAATAAGCAATGCCTTATTAATTTCAAAGAGCCTTACTGTTCAAGACGATTTGATACTTGAAAGGTGTGGATACTAAATGGAGGAAATACATTGGGTGAACGAAGAGGGTAAAAAGCAGCCGCAGGTTTTGATGTGGACGTATTCAGGGGTTTGGCACATGGCCGGTGTAAGTATTGAACTTTAAAAACCGCGATTATGTCAAAAATTGAAGAAAATAAAACTTAAATCAATGGAATTATACGGTAAAAAATCCAAAAGCATTCCGCAAAAAATCACGATTGTACTCATAGAATACTGCTGTATGGGGCTTATTTTGCTGTTTATTCTTACCATTGATATCAGTGGTAGGGTAGTGGCTAACTTTTCGTACTCCACCAATTAGTACTATCAAAACAGACCGAAAGCGCGGCTGAAATTTATCCTGATACACATACAGCCTGTGGTATTGGCTTTTCTGCTGAACAGCGCGTATACGCTGAGCATTGTGTTTACGGTATACACCATGGTAAACGCACTTATCAACCTTCCGGCCCAGCGGATTATGGGTGCGACCTTCATGTTATTAGGAATTACCACATTTTTGCTCATTCCTAACGAGGTTCCTGTATTATTAATGGCTTTGTTTACCATGCATATGTTTAAGGTGATTTACGCTTTTTCAGTAGATCATTACGCTAAATAGGAAGTTTAAATGAAACATGGAGATGCGAGAATTTTTAGACTGGGCATTTCAAAGACGCCTAAACCCAATAAGCTGGTACATCCGGCCATTATTCCTGATCGGTCTATGTTTTTTTGCTTACAAAAGAAACTGGAAAGGGATCATCATCACATTTTTGATCATAACCAGCAGCATGGTTTGGTTGTCGTAAATCTTACAGTTTTTTTTATTTACAGATGGCGATTATTGAAAAAGGACAAACGTTGGATGTATGAAAAATTGGCTCAGATTTATTACGATACTATTTGCTGTAGTCACTTTGTCAGCCCTGATGGCCCGGCCACCGTCTATGATTTTTCCTGGTGGTCAGGTTTAACCCTTACCGATGCCAGAAAAGCCATGGAATTAATCAAACCCAATTTTCAAAGTGCGGAAGTTGATGGACAGGCTTATTGGTTTGACACCTCCCTTTCTCTGGAGAATGGCGAAGGTGAAAGCGTATTTTTCCTGCCTGCTTTTGATGAGTTTTTGATTAGCCACACTGCCAGGTCGGCCTCGCTTGATTCGCCTTTTATGAAACAAATCATTTACCCTTCTTTATTCAATCAATATTTGCTTTTGCCGCACCTCCCCCTCATAGAAAATGTGTAGAAAATATGTGCCTTTGGCATACAGGCGCGTATCCAGTACTACCCTCCTATCTTCTGAATAAGCCTGGTCCATCAATTCCTGGTCTTGATTATAAATTTCTATCCTGAAAGCCGGGGCATCTTGCTGACTATTTCCAATTTTTGGAGCATAAGACCGCGGGTTAGTATCTTGTTGAGAAGGCGGTTTGCTGCTGGGGCAATGCATTGACAGAAATTTCGGTTTTCCACTTTGTTCTGACAATAAATGGCAGAGGCGAGTAGAAAAAATTGCCGCTGATATTTATTAAGGGGGCATTGGGAGCAAGCACGGGTGTGCCACACTCTGCCTCATCACTGGTAGCCACCATTCTGTAAGGAGGTTGGGCATTGGGAGGAAAGGTAATCATGGTGCGGTACTCATTGTCCAGAAAGGTATTGTTTTGAGAACTAAGCCCAAGGTTGTTGTAAACACCACGCAATATCAACATTTGCTGTGAAGCAGGGGCATTTAACATACTCTGAGACACATTTCACCCACCAGTTTGTTCAATATCTTTTTAGGATTGGTAGGAGTGAGCAGGAAGTGGAGAGGACAAAAAGGTTACCTATGCCAGCACATGGGAATATGTGTACATCCACACCCTCAATGATAAGGTGATTACAAAGATGGGAATTGGGGAAATGGAAAAAATTTTGGGGCAGGGCTTTATCCGCATACACGGTTCGTTTTTAGTAAACCAGGATAAAGTCACCGCCTATAATGCCGAAGAAGTATTCATTGAAAATCAGGCGATACCCATTGGGGGAAGTTACAAAAAGCTGGTAGAAGCCGCATTTGGGAAAAACCTGATCAGCTAATGCCATCATGAAAAGGCACCTTTAATGGCTGACGTTACCTTACTTTGGCAATAGGCTTTCCGCATATTGAACTGGCATCTCCGAAGTACCAATCCATCTTATCCTTTTTCATTCACTTTTCGTCTGCACATCTTCCCGGTTTGACGATTTTACGCGTAGCGCGTTGATATAATTATAACCTTCGCGCTAACAATGCATAATGCGAATGAGGTTTTGTCTATTTTTTAAATCACACTGAAAATAACATGGAATTAGATAAAAAAATAGCCCTGGTAACCGGTGCCAGCCGGGGCATTGGCGCTACCACTGCGCTTGTTTTTGCTAAGATGGGCGCTTGGGTCGCGCTCGCTGCCCGCGACAAGCAGGCTTTGGAAGAAGTGGCGGATCAAATTCACAAACTGGGTAGCGAAGCGCTTGTTGTGCCTATTGACGTGGCAAATGCTGATGCGGTCGAGTATCTTGTCAGAACCACAATGGATAAATTTGGTCAGCTGAATATCGCCTTTAACAATGGGGCAGGGTGCGGCCATCGCCCAACCCCACTGGCAAAAGTAATTAAAAATGAGTTGTACAAACAAGGGATCAGCCAGCCGGTACTCTTTATAGGAGGTGGGGAAGAAGCCGCTGTGAAGTTTGGTAGTTTAGAGCTGATGAAGCGTTGCCCAATCTTGGAAGAACTTTGGCGCTGCCCGGTTGTGGTCACTGGCTTCAGCAAGAACGCCCAACCGAAGTAAATGCCGCGTTGATTAAATTATTAAATCAGAAAATGAAATAATAGGTTTTATAAGAAAATGGTAAATAAGGTCGCGATTAACCCGTTAGTTTGACGGGTTTACAACCCCTTTAAAACAATTAACCATATTAAATTTGTAATCATCAAAACAACAAATAAATCCTTAAATAATTGAACAAATGAGAAAGTTAAAATTACAGGTGCAAATGTCTGTTGACGGATATGTTGCCGGCCCCAACGGAGAAATGGATTGGATGACTTGGGATATGGATGACAAACTTTCAGCGTATATCAATGCTATTACCGACGCATCAGACACTATTTTACTAGGGAGAAAAATGACAGATGGTTTTGTTTCATACTGGGAAAATGTAGTCAACAATCAACCTGAAAGTGCTGAATTTTCTTTTGCGAAAAAAATGGTGGACACACCAAAAGTTGTTTTTACCAAAACCCTTGAAAAATCAGAATGGAACAATGCTAAAATCGCGAAAGGAGACCTGGTTGATGAAATAAAAAAGCTTAAAAATCAAGAAGGGAAAGACATTATAGTGTATGGTGGAGCAACCTTAGTTTCCAACCTAATTAAGCATGGTTTAATTGATGAGTATCACCTTTTCATCAACCCTGCCGCCATAGGCTGTGGCATGACTATATTTAAAGCGTTAGAGCAAAAATTAAATCTGAAACTGATAAAAGCAACACCATGTGACTGTGGCATTGTGGTGCTCTGTTATGAACCTGCATCAAAATAGCATTCATGACAAAGAAACGTTGCAAAATTTATGGGAATGAAATTTCATATCATAACCTGAGAAAATGGTAATGCGCTTGGGCCTTTAACTTGATTTAAATACCGGAACCGATTGTTTGGAGGTACTGGGTTGCTGCCCACTAATCACCGGCCAGCCATTTTCCCATGTAATTTTATCCAGCATCAACGATCTTCGGTTGGTGCCATTATCGGTAAGGGGTTTGGCTTTGCGCATGGCGTGGTATAAAAACCAGTCGGTACCTGCCTCGTCAGTAACAATTTCCGCATTGTGGCCGGGGCCGGCAAAACCCAAACCTCGGTCGTTACCATGCAGCAACACTTCACCATAATGCCCATCTGTCATTTTATTACCCTGTTTATCTACATAAGGGCCCAGCAGATTTTCAGAACGTCCTACCATAACCTGATACGTACTGTTAGCGCCTTCGCAACAGGAGCCATAGGAACCGAACAGGTAATACATGTCCTCCTTTTTATAAATATAAGTAGCTTCCAGATGATCCGCGGCGATTTGAGTTTTCTCTCCGCTTACGGCTTTACCATCATCAGTAAGGGGTACCGCGTAAATGCCGTGAAAGCTACCCCAGAGCAAATATTTCCGCCCGGCTTCTTCAATAAAAAAGGGATCTATAGAATTGGCGACTCCTATTTCGCTGGATAAGAAAACTTTGCCCTGATCGGCAAAAGGCCCTTCGGGCGTGTTGGCAATGGCCAGCCCGATGCCCGGATCAGGATCGCCCCAGGTAGAGAAAGAATAATACATGTAAAATTTACCCTTTACCTCAGTTACATCCGGTGCCCAGATACCTCCCTTACTTTTCCACTTGGGTTTGGTTTGGAAAGCATCGCCTAACAGTTCCCAATTGACGAGGTCTTTGGAACGAATAACCGGTACAAGATGATAGCCGCCTTCGTTGCCCCAGTTATCTTCAGTGCCATACGCATAAAAATAGGCACCCGATTGTACCAGGGTAGGGTCGGCCAGTATCGGTTCAAAAACCGGGTTGGTATAACCCGCCGTAGTATCTGCTGTCGAAGGATCTGGATTGGTTTGAGAATCCTGATCTTCTTTGTTGGCACAGGCGAATAAAATAGAAAGGGTTAAATACAATACAATGAAGTTACAGCAGAATTTTATCATGACAGCATTAATGGTTAAATTGGATTATTTGTTTGTATTTAGGGTATATCCGTTTAACTTAAATTTTATTTTCGTTAGTGAATGAGAAATAAAAATTAGCCAGCGTTCCAGAAACCTATTTTCTTGATCAGCAAAAACAGTCTGGAAAACATCTAATTTATAATATTGTTTGTTTTACAACACATTAATTACTTAAAAAAGATACTTCTATGAGTGCTGAACCCAACAACAAGAACCCACAATTTAATATGATGGAACTGCTCCAGAAAATAGACATGGAAAAAGTAGCCAAATTATCCCAAAAGGTAGACCTGGGCCAGGTAATCGACACCATCAGCAACCTGAGCGATAAGCAAATTCAAAAACTGGTAAAAATGCTGGGAGCCAATGGCGGCAACGAAAAGCCAGCCCCGGAAGTGAACAGCGACTTTTATGACCTCAGCAGTACCCTTACTCCTGAAGACCGGGCGGTGCAGCTCAAAATACGAAAGTTCATGGAGGAAAAGGTAAAACCTATAGTGAATGAGCACTGGCTGCATGGGAAATTTCCACACGATATTATTCCCGGCCTGGCCAAATTGAATGTTTGCGGATTGCCTTTTAAAGGCTATGGCTGTCCGGGAAAATCATATTTGCTGGAAGGGGTAATTGCCACCGAAATGGCGCGGGTAGATGCCTCAATTTCTACCTTCTTTGGCGTACAAAGCGGATTGGCCATGGGTTCAATTTACTATTGTGGTTCGGAAGAACAAAAGCAGCAGTGGCTGCCCAAAATGCAAAAATTTGACATACTCGGAGCCTTTGGGCTTACCGAGCCGGAAGTAGGTTCTGCTGTGGCAGGCGGCCTTACCACCACTGCCAAACGTGAAGGCGATCACTGGATACTGAACGGACAGAAGAAATGGATTGGCAATGCTACTTTTTCGGATATCACCATTATTTGGGCGAGAGACCTGGACGACAATCAGGTAAAAGGTTTTATTGTGGAAAATAAAACACCGGGTTTCAAAGCTGAAAAAATAGAAGACAAGATGGCTTTGCGCATTGTACAGAATGCGCTGATTACCCTGGACAATTGTAAGATAAGCGAAGAAAACCGGTTGCAAAATGCCAATTCGTTTAAAGATACAGCCAACGTCCTGCGCATGACCCGTGCCAGCGTGGCCTGGCAGGCTGTAGGACTGTCACAGGGGGCGTATGAAGCCGCACTAAAATATGCCAACCAACGAAAGCAATTTGGGAAAACCATTGGCAGCTTTCAGATGATTCAGGACTTATTGGTACAAATGCTCGCCAATTTAACGTCTATGCAAACGATGGTATACCGGCTTTCTCAGTTGCAGGACCAGGGCATCATGACAGACGAGCAGGCTTCCCTGGCCAAGGTATCGTGTACCATGCGAACTCGAGATGTGGTAATCCATGCCCGTGAGCTGATGGGCGGTAACGGCATTCTACTTTCCTACGATGTAGCCCGTTTCGTAGCCGATGCGGAAGCTATTTATTCGTACGAAGGTACCAAGGAAATTAATACGTTGATTGTCGGCAGAGCCATTACCGGAAAAAGCGCGATTGTGTAGAAACAATAAAATTGGAAGAAGCCGGAAGACCGGACTCGGAAGTCAGAAGTCTTTGTACTTCGGTCTCCCGACTCCCAACCTAAAATAACAATCAACCTAAAAACCCCAATGATCAAATTCACACTTCAGATATTATAAAAAAACAATAAACAATGAACCCTATGAACCTATTACCAACCTGGCGCTGGTTTGGACCCAGCGACGCGGTAACGCTGGCTGAAATCCGCCAGACGGGGGCAACTGGCGTAGTTTCCGCGTTGCATCATATACCCTGTGGCGAAGTATGGACGAACCATGAGATTGCCCTCAGAAAAAAAAATATAGAAGACGCGGGCCTTACCTGGAATGTGGTGGAAAGTGTAAACATTCACGAAAGCATTAAAACCGCTTCCGCTAGCCGGGAAAAATGTATTGAAAATTATATTCAGACGCTTCGTAATCTGGCCGGTTGCGGTATTCGTATTGTGTGTTATAATTTTATGCCGGTACTGGACTGGACACGCACGCACCTGAATTATCCAATGGCAGATGGTTCGTATGGTTCGCGTTACGATGTGGTGGCTTTGGCTGCCTTTGAATTGCGCATTCTGAATAGGAAAGGTGCGGAAGAAGATTACCTGGAGGAGGTGAAGCAGGCGGCGTACGCGTACTTTCATAAATTAACTGCCAAGGAGCAATCCGATTTGCGGGCCACTATTATGGCAGGTCTGCCGGGAACCGATGAGGTATTTTCTTTAGACGAATTCAGAACGCACCTGGAAGTGTATAAAGACATCAATACCATACAACTAAAAGAAAATCTTGCTTATTTTCTGAAAAAAATTATTCCGGTATGCGAAGAACTGGGAATATTTATGTGTATCCATCCCGATGATCCTCCCTTTTCTATTCTGGGATTACCACGGGTAGTAAAATGTGAGCAGGATCTGGAAGATGTACTAAACTTTTATCCTTCCCTTCACAATGGTATTACTTTCTGCACAGGGTCGCTGGGTGCCAAAGGCAATAATGATTTACCTGGTATGGTGCGGCGGTTGGGAAGCCATATACATTTTCTTCATCTCAGAAATGTACAGCGCGAACCCAATGGAAGCTTTTACGAAGCTGATCATCTGGGCGGTAGTGTGGATATGTATGAAGTAATGAAAGCGGTTATTGAAGAGCAACAGAAAAGGCAGGAGAACAATCGAAGTGATGTTGCCATTCCGGTAAGGCCCGACCATGGGCATCAGCTTTTATATGATGCGGAAAGAAAATTTTATCCGGGCTATTCCGGAGTGGGAAGGCTGAAAGGACTGTCCGAATTACGCGGTCTGGAACTCGGCATCAGGCGTTCCCTTTATGCCGAGAAATAATTTAGTAATTTTGGGCAGATGATAAAGACTTTTATTTTACCATCTTATTCCTTTTCTCTTTTGCATCATGGGTGCGGTTCTGAATTTTGCGGGCCGTTATTTTGGAATACAACGAAACCAAATAAAAAATGAAAGTAGTAACAGTATTCATTATTGCCTTATTCAGTACTTCAGCCCTGATGGCTCAGGAAGGGCAGGTTCAGTCGGCCATTTATCGGTGGAATGAAAGCGAAGTGCATCAAGAAGAAACGCGGGAAGTACGTTCTTTCCTGGAAGGCAGCACCACCGATCTGGAAAAACTGGAAATCCATGCCACTACCCTTGCTCCCAATGAAGCACCGCATCCCAGCCATACGCATGAGGCTGAGGAAGAACTGATTATTATAAAAGAAGGTAGCCTGAAAGTTACTATTGAAGGTAAAACAGCAGTATTAGGCGCTGGAAGCATCGCACTGATTATGCCCGGAGATGAACATGGTCTTGAAAACGCAGGCAATACCCAGGCAAGCTACTACATCATGAAATATCGTTCTAAATTACCCATAAACCCGACAAGAGGAAAAGCAGCCGGCGGTTCCTTTACAGTAAACTGGGATGAACTGGAATTTAAACAACACGACAAAGGGGGAATAAGGCGGTATTTTGACCAGCCTACAGCCATGTATAAAAATTTTGAAATGCATGTTACCACTTTGAATGAAGGATTGAAAAGCCATGATCCGCATACCCACCGGGCGGCTGAAATTATCCTGATGATGGAGGGCGATACCGAGATGCAAATCGGCGATAACTTTTATAAAGGCACGCAGGGAGATCTTTATTTTCTGGCTTCCGAAATTCCCCATGCCATCAGAAACCGAGGGAAAGGTTCGTGCACCTATTTCGCATTCCAGTTTGAGTAGGAATTATCAAAAACTGTTTTGGAAAGCAGCAGACGCATAGTCATCTGTTTAGTTAAAAATCCACTACTTCCCAGAAAGCTTTTTTGGGTTTCAGGTTTTGGTCAAACAGCAAAGGATAGTTCTTTCTGCCTCGCGCCTGGTAGGTATCCAGCCAACTGTGTTGATCGGAAATATTCCAGAAAGTAACTCCGTAATCACGTCATGGTAATCTGGAAAACTTTGAAAAACATCTTATTCAAAAGCTTTGGCAATAAAATCATCTCCACATATCTGGTACCATATGGAATTGCGCATGAAATGATCAGGATTATCGTCAATGGCTTCGTTTACCATCCCAGGCATATACTTTTCCTTTATACCGGCTTACTACAGCGGTGATATGAGCTTTCAGTCCTTTGGCAGGGTCTTTCTACTGATTTTCTGTTGGGGAAAGCCCTATTTGGGTCCCTCCAAAAATTAGAATGAGGGTAAATAAACAGGAAATTAGGTCGACATTATCTATTAAGCTTGTATTAGTTTTCATTTTTGGGTTAAATTGGTGGAATACTACAGATAATCTGTTAAGTTTAATACTGAAATTAGGGTAAGAATTATTAAATTAAGCTAATTCCAAGTATTTGTTAATCACTTTAACAATTAAGATTATTTTCCAATGAATTTTAAAGTAAGTTTTACCTCCAGGCTTTTGTTTCTAATTACCATTTGCTTTTGTCAAACTGCCGTCCTATTTAGTCAAACCTCCCCCAATTTAAAAGGAAAGAAAGTACTGGTTTACACAAAAAATGGTGAGGGTTATGTGCATGATAATATTGCCGCCAGTATCGAGGCCATCAAAAAGTTAGGTAAATCCAATGGTTTTCAGGTTGATGCTTCGGAAGATCCCGCTTTGTTTACTACCGAAAACCTCAAACAATATGATGCGTTGATTTTTTCAAATACCAACAATAAAGTTTTTGATACGGAGGAGCAGAAAAAGGCATTTCAGCAATATATACAATCAGGTGGTGGATTTGTCGGCATTCATTCGGCAAGTGGCTCTGAACGCGATTGGCCCTGGTTCGCGAAAATGATTGGTGGTAAATTTTTTCGTCACCCCAAGTTACAACCCTTTAATGTGCTGGTGCTGGATAAAAACAATCCCTCTACCAGTTTTCTGCCCGATACCTGGGAATGGGAAGACGAATGTTATTACCTGAAACAGTATAATCCTGATATGCATGTGCTACTCGTGGCCGATTTAACCACTGTGGAAGATGAAAAAATGGCAGAATACCCAGGCGATACCTTCGGTACGGTGCTGCCCCTAGCCTGGTGCCACGAATTTGACGGAGGGCGTGAATGGTATACTGCTCTCGGACATAAATCAGAATATTATTCCGATCCCAATTTTATAAAACATATTTTAGGAGGTATTTCCTGGGTATTAGGCAATGATCATCCTTAAAGTATTCACTGATATTTCAGAATCTTTACCCTAAAAAAATTATTATGAAAAAGAAAAAGCTAGCTGGCAAAAACGCTATCAGCAGACGCGATTACCTGAAAACATCCTTAGCAGGAGCTGCCGGGGCTATTTTTGTGCCCACCATTGTTCCTTCTACCGTTTTTGGTAAAAACGCACCCAGCAATAAAATTAATATTGGTCAGATTGGCTGTGGGCGTATTGCCAGGGGCCATGACCTTCCCGAAACCATGAAAAACGATATCGCTCGTGTAATCGCGGTGAGCGAACTGGATAAACGGCGGCTGGAAGAGGGGAAAAAATTTATAGAAGGTCTTTACGCGGAACAGCAGGGCAAAAAGAACTATGTAGATGTAAAAATGTACGATGACTTCCGGGAAATGCTCGCTAATCCTGAAATTGACGCGGTAATCATCAGTACCCCTGACCACTGGCATGCCCAGCCAGCAGTTCAGGCCGCGCTGGCCGGAAAAGATGTATACCTGCAAAAGCCAGCTTCCTTAACCATTGAAGAAGGCCGGATGATGAGTGACATTGTACACAGAACAGGCATCATTTTCCAGATTGGAAGCCAGCAGCGTTCGGTAGATCCCTGGCCACAATTCAAAAGAGCCTGCGAGCTGGTACGAAACGGTCGTATTGGTGATATTCAAACCATAAAAATAGGGCTTCCCGGCGACCCTTCCGGCGATGAAGAAACAGAAATGCCCATACCCAAAAATCTTAATTACGATATGTGGCTGGGGTCCACACCGTATGAATACTACACTGAAAAACGTGTGCATCCGCAACATGATTTTTCACGACCGGGCTGGTTGCGTTGCGAACAGTTTGGAGCGGGTATGATAACCGGCTGGGGGGCGCACCATATAGATATTGCTCATTGGGGTATGGGTACTGAATATACAGGCCCTGTTGAAGTAGAGGGAAAAGCTGATTTTCCAAAATCTGGTTTGTGGAATGTACATGGCGATTTTAATGTAACCGCCAAATATGCCAATGGCGTTACCATGCAGATCGGCGGCGATAATCCGAATGGTGTACGATTTGAAGGTACCGATGGATGGATATTCGTAGCCAGGGGTAATGTAGGTGTCACCGCCTCTGATCCTACCAGTGCGGAAGATACCAATGAGGCTTTCACTGCCAGCGACCGTAAAATTCTAAATTCTGAAATTGGTCCTGATGAAATTCATTTGTACGAAAGCCCGGAACAGCACAAAAACTGGTTAGATTGTATCAGGTCCAGGCAGGCGCCCATCGCCCCTGCTGAGGTGGCGCACCGTTCGTGTAGTGCCTGTTTGATAGCACATACGGCAATGAAGATACCCAGAAAACTGTACTGGGATCCGGTAAATGAGCGGTTTAAGAATGACGATGAAGCCAATGCCATGCTGTCGCGCCCGCAACGGTATCCGTATGGCATCATACATATTGAAGGATTAAAAGAGTTTTAATAAAAAATTCTTTAATTTTAGGCCTGCTCCCCGTTCATCTGCTTGAGAAAAGCCTGGACAGGTGCAGGTTTTTTTATTGGTTCTAACAAAATAAAACACCCTTTTATGAAAATTAATCTGCTCCTACTGTCAATACTAGTTATTGCTTATGCCTGTAACCAGAAAAGTTCTGAAAATGAAGATATGGATACTACCCAGAAAACCGAACAATTTACAGGCGCGAAGAACGAAGTAAAACTCATGACCCTGGACCCCGGTCATTTTCATGCCGCGCTGGTACAGAAATTTATGTACGAACAGATTGACTCTACCGTATATGTGTATGCCCCGGAAGGTGAAGACCTTAAGTTGCATTTGCAGCGCATAGAGCAGTTTAACACCCGGGAAGTGAATCCCACCCATTGGGCAGAAAAAGTGTATACAGGTTCCGATTTTTTTGAAAAGATGCTGGAAGAGAAACCAGGTAATGTGGTGATGTTGTCTGGTAACAATGCCAAAAAGACCCATTACATCAAAGAATCGGTAGACGCGGGTTTAAATGTTTTGGCCGACAAACCCATGGTCATCAAACCTGAAAATTACGACACCCTGTTATCAGCTTTTGAAAGTGCCAAGGAAAATGAGGTGTTATTATATGATATCATGACCGAGCGATACGAAATTACTACTATGCTGCAAAAGGAGCTTTCGCGGTTTCAGGATGTGTTTGGTACCCTGGAAAAAGGAACACCTGAGGAGCCCGCGATTTCAAAAGAAAGTGTACACCATTTCTTCAAATATGTGGCCGGTAATCCGCTGGTACGGCCCGCCTGGTTTTTTGATACCGACCAGCAGGGAGAAGGTATTGTAGATGTATCTACTCACCTGGTTGATTTAATCTTATGGGAATGTTTTCCTGATAAAGGTATTGATACTTCTGAGGTGGAAGTGGTAACCGCACGGCGATGGGCCACTGAAATTTCTCCTGCTCAGTTCAAACAGGCAACTGGACTAGATCAGTTTCCGGACTACCTTAGTAAAGACGTGAAAAACGGTAAGCTAAATACTTATTCCAATGGGGAATTTGTTTTCGAAACCAATGGCGTGCATGGAAAAGTGTCCGTAATCTGGAATTTCCAGGCTCCTGAAGGTGCGGCCGATACCCATTACTCCATTATGCGGGGTAGCAAAGCCAATCTGATTATCAGGCAGGACAAAGCACAAAATTATCAGCCCACCTTGTATGTAGAGCCAGTGGCCCAGACTAATAAAAGCGAGATGGAAGCGGCCTTACAATCTGCATTGGAAAAAATAAGAGAGAAACACCCTGATATTACCATAAAGTCGTCTTCAAAAGGCTGGGAAATAGAAATTCCTGAAAAATTTAAGGTAGGTCATGAAGCTCATTTCGCGGAGGTTACCAAAAAGTATCTTGAGTATCTGGCAGCCGGTAAAATGCCGGATTGGGAATTGAAAAACATGATTACCAAATACTATATCACGATGCAGGCTTATGCACTGAGCAGGAAGGAGCCTGTATAATCACCTAATGTCAAGCGGGTGGATAGTGCCATTATAAAAATGTTTACCTTCCATAAAAATTGATTTCGTTGAACAATGATACCATACAAATAAACGTACCTGGTGTGTTTATTCGGTTGTTGGGCGCAATTAGAAATATCGGAAAAACAATAATGACAAATAAAATACAAAAAATAGAATTTAAAGAGAGTGAAATTTTTAAAAATGACTCTAAACTTACTTTTTTTAATGAAAATTTTTCAGAAGATGAAGATCCAAAATTAATTTTTCTTGTAGGTAATAATGGTTCAGGTAAAACATCAATACTAAATTACTTATATAATGGATTAGGTGAGGGAAAAAAAGGTTTTTATGGTAGTACAAACTTAAAGAAAGGAACCAAATTTAATATTTTTATTACTGGTGAAGATACCGCAATTGAAGTAAATGTTGAAGATTCGGGAATCAGAAGCAATAGTTATCCAGTGAGTATAAAGATTATTTTCGATGAGGTTAATACTACTTTTGATATTGAAAAAATCACATCAGTTACTGCTTTAACTGCAGATGAAGATAAAACCCCAAAAGAAAGGGCTTCTCAACTAGGAAAATTGATACCTCAGTTATTAGCAAATATTAAAGCTGAGGATGATGCATACATAGCTGATTATATAAGTATACATAATAAAATTCCGGATTACAGAAAAAAGTTAGATCATTTTACAAATGCTTTTGATAAAATGTATGAAGGAAGGAAGAGGTTCAAGAAAATATTAAACGAAGATGGTGAAAAAAAAATAATTTTTACGGATAATAACGAGAATGAAGTTAGTATGAGTACTTTTTCAACTGGTGAAAAACAAATTGTTTTCCGTGTTGGAAATTTATTGAAAAACTTAAAAAATTTAGAAAATGGAATTATTTTAATAGATGAACCAGAAACAAGTCTTCATCCAAAATGGCAACAAAAATATATTAGATTTCTTTTAGATACTTTTGAAGGTATAGGTATACAATTTATTATTGCTACACATTCGCCATATATTCTACAAGGAATGAAGGAAGGCGAAAGTGTTGCTATAAAAATCGAAAGAAATAGAAAAGACAGAGATGGAAATGATATTTTAGAAATTGGAGAAAAAGTTGGTTATTATCCAAATAGTATAAAAAACCCAAGTATAAACTTGATAAACTATTTAGCTTATGGAATTGTTGATGAGCTTTTGCATATTGAATTATTTACTGCTTTGGAAGTAAAAAATAAAGTGAATTACAGTGGCTTAAAAAATATTTTAAATGGAGATACTAAAATAGCTCAAAAAAGTCACACTGCTACAGTAAGTTATGGAAAAATAAATATTGGGGATTCAATAAGTGAAGCTTTACCAGTTTTCATTAGAAATTCAATGCATCACCCAAATGAAAGAGCGAGAACTTATAATCAAGAGGAATTAGAAACATCAATAAATATAATGCTGGAGTTAATAGAATAAAAAAGCACCTAACAAGAAAGTATAGATAATACATTCCTAACGTCAGATACTATCTATACTTCGGCCGTTAAAAACCTTAATAAAATGAAGAATTTAACCTATTGTATCGTGATTTGGTTCTTTTTTCTAGTAGTATTACAAACTACAGCTACCCAGGCCCAGCAATCAACTGCTGGTACCGGCCATCCTGCTACTTATTGCAATCCACTGAATCTGGATTACACCTATATGATTGTTAATTCTAACAACAACATGTCGTATCGGTCGGGCGCCGATCCGGCAGTGGTATCATTTCGGGGAGAATATTATATGTTTGTAACCCGATCGATGGGGTACTGGCATTCCAAAGACCTCACTACCTGGGATTTTATTACTCCGGAAAAATGGTATTTTCAGGGATCCAACGCGCCTGCCGCTCAAAATTACAAAGATTCGGTACTGTATGTAACCGGAGATCCTTCGGGAGCGATGAGTTTATTATATACCGATAATCCACAAAAAGGCGACTGGAAAGCAGTGCCTGCCATACTTTGGGATTTGCAGGATCCTGATTTTTTTATTGATGACGACGGGAAAGCTTATATATTCTGGGGATCTTCCAATACCTATCCCATCCGGGGTTATGAGCTTGATCCCAGTCAGCGTTTTATTAAAAAAGGGGAAACGGTAGAATTGTTTAAGTTGCACGAAGACCAGCATGGATGGGAAAGATTTGGTGAAAATCACAACGATCCTAAGCTAAGTGGATATATGGAAGGCGCTTGGCTTACCAAGCACAACAATAAATATTACATGCAATACGCGGCACCCGGTACCGAATGGGATACCTATGCCGATGGCGTGTATACAGCCGACCATCCATTAGGGCCTTACACCTATGCGCCAAACAACCCGGTAAGCTACAAGCCGGGCGGATTTATCAATGGAGCAGGCCATGGCAGTACAGTAGAAGGTCCGGGCGGGCAATACTGGCATTTTGGTACCATGGCTATTTCCGTGAACTATAAGTTTGAAAGGCGACTTGCCATGTTTCCGACTTTTTTCGACAGTGATGGTCTGATGTATTGCAATACCGCTTATGGCGATTATCCGCATTATGCCCCCTCTGAACCTGACCGGCAGGGAGAATTTACTGGTTGGATGCTGCTTTCTTATAAAAAACCAGTTAAAGCATCTTCCCAATTAGAAAATTTTATCCCCGATCATATTAATGATGAGAATGTACAAAGTTTCTGGGTCGCCGAAAAAAACAATGCGG
This sequence comes from Cyclobacteriaceae bacterium, assembly GCA_041745535.1. Taxonomy (GTDB): domain Bacteria; phylum Bacteroidota; class Bacteroidia; order Cytophagales; family Cyclobacteriaceae; genus JBGTIS01. Next base: position 26,307 of record JBGTIS010000328.1, read on the forward strand.
ACCAGTGGCTGCAAATTGATCTGGAAAAAATGGCTACCATTAATGCCATTCAGATTAATTATCACGACTATCAATCTGACATTTATGGAAAGCAGAAAGGTATCTATCATCAGTACATCGTAGAGGGTTCCGCTGATGGTAAGGAATGGACTGTTTTAGTTGATAAACAGCGAAATAAATCTGATGTTCCAAATGATTATGTGGAGTTGCCGGAAAATAGCAAAGCCAGATTTGTTCGATTTAAAAATGCGCATAACCCCACGCCATATCTGGCTATTTCAGGTTTCCGGATATTTGGCATAGCTAATGGAAAAAAACCTTCGGCAGTTAAGAATCTGAATGTAGAGCGCAAAGAAGACCGCAGAAATACCATACTTTCCTGGCGGGAAGTACCCAATGCTCAAGGTTATAATATTCGTTGGGGTATTACTCCGGAAAAGCTTTATAACTCCTGGATGATTTATGATAAAAATACGGCTGAAATCAGAAGTTTAAACGTAGATCAGAAGTATTACTTTACCGTTGAAGCATTTAACGAAAATGGTATTTCCCGGGTTTCTGAAGTAATATCAGTTGATTAACAGCTACCCACCTCAATCTTATTACTGAACAATTTTTCATTCGCTTACCGTCTTAACCGGAAATCAGAAAATGTCCCCCAAATTTCATATAAAATGGGTTAAATTGATTGATGTAGTATGTGTTCACAACTGAAAATATTCACTAAGTACAAACAAATAAAAAGTGTCGAATGCGGTAGGACAACTTGTCAAGCTGTCCTACAAAAATTACCATTCCTCGCGTCAAATCTTTCTTGATTGTACTTAGCGCATTGTCAAGTTAAAGAATTAGGGTAAACTGATTTAAGTTCGCGCCGGGCCTCATCAACTCTGAGTTGCCAATCTACGCCGCTCTGACTCAGGTTGACATGCTGAGACCAAGCGTTGATTTCTTTTTGCGGCATCTCTATATCTGGCATACGACGATGAGCTAAACACTGCCGGGTCATCGCGCTTAGTTCGTTTTCAGCTACATTCAACCGCAGCGGCGGCCGCCATGAACCGTGTTTAGGTGTGTAGCGAAACTCGATACCTTTGACTAACTGCCGGGCCGTCGCTGGATCAAATACTTCATAAAAAGCTCCTTTGGTATGGGTGTTCAGGTTATCACAAACTAATGTCACCTCTGCTTCCGCATAGCGGCCTTGTAACAAATCAGCTACTTCCGCCGCCCAGTCGGCTTTGGTACGTCGAGGACGGGTGGTCGCCTGACGCCAGCCCGATAAGGGTTCGATGAACATGAAGATACTGGCTGTACCGGCCCGTTCATATTCGTAGTCTACCCGTTTAGGCTGACTTTTAGTAGCCGCTATAGGTTGTCGGGTCTCTTTGACTAGTTGCACGGGCTGTTCCTCCATGGCAACCACCGGATGAGCGGCATCATAGGGCTGTTGATATACATGCGGTACTTCTTCCATACAGGCGACAAACTCGGCATCTGCTTCCGGCGGAATCCCCGCGGCGGCGGCCGCCCAATAGGCAATCTTACGCTTAGTCATGCTGTTTTTTTAAGTGTCTGACGCACCGTTTCATGACTGATGGTCTCTACTACTTCTAACTCTATTAGCTTACGAGCAAGCAAACCTAGTCTCCAGTGGGCATACCCTTTGGGGGGAGTACTCAAACGCATGGCAATCACTTTGTCTTCCTGTTTAGCTTGGCTACGGGCGGGGCTGTCCGCTTTTTGCCATCCAGAGCCAATGGAAAGCCATCCACTACGAAGCGTTGACGTAGCTTCTCAATCCTCCTGATACGGCAGTTGAACGCCTCGGCGATACGTGTGTCAGTCCAGGCAGGGCCATTTTTCTCTCTTCTCCTCAATCGCGCCGAACCGTTTCCTTTTTTTTACCATATACTCTGGATCAGGGCTACTGACGGCGCGATTTTATGCTGTGGCCAGGACAGCACAATACCAGCAGCTTTCAGATGTTGTCGTACGGCTTCATAACTGACGCGAATACCGGTCTGTTCAGCCATATAATCTGCTAACCGTTCCAGGGTCCACAGGGAAAAAGATAGACCTAAAGCTCTGGGCCTGCGGCGTACACTGCTGATGAGTCGCTCTTTATAAGCTGAGGTTACCTTGCCAGGACTGCCACTTTTTGGGGCATCATATAAACCTTGTAGGCCTTTGGCCTGATATCGCTCGGTCGGCGTCCGATCAACCATCGCTGTACTGTATTCTCACTTTCTCGTACTACTTCAGCTATCTGAGGAGCTTTTAATCCTTGTTCCGCTGAGAGCGAGATCATTTGAGAACGAGTCCGCGTGCGCGGTATTCTTGTAGTACGGTAGAGTTTATCTAAGGCTTGCCAGGCTTCTTCTGGTAAGTTCTCTATCTTAATTGCTCGCATAAAGGAAAGTTAAAAAATTATCCTTATCCGTCAAATCTTTCTTAATTGTACTTATTCTGAATAACTAATATCCAGATATTACCCGCGTAATATTCAGTGCTATGTAGCGCTAAATTCCAATCTTAATTCCCTTTAATTTTAGTTATCTTGGTAGTCGCGTTTTCAAAGAATTTATAAACAGATGTGGAATAAAATATTACAATTACTGCTGGTACAATTACTGGTAAGCACACTGGGGTTTTCTCAAACCCTAATGGTAGAAAAGGCTTATCAGTATTTGAAAAGTGGTGAGTTATTAAAAGGCCTGGAAGCCATTGATTTGGCAGCCGAGAACGAATATACCACCAATGACGCCAAAACCTGGTATATCAAAGCATATATTTGTAAGGAGCTTTATAAAAGCCAACCGGAACAGAATAACCAATATCGGGAACAAGCAATATTAGCCGTAAAACAATGCTTGAAGCTTGATTCTTCTCAACGATTTTCTGAAGATGGTAAAGCCATTGTCTCATTTATACAAATGAGTTACCTCAATGAGGCAATTCAATGGCTAAATGCGGCCAACTTTGAAAACGCTCTTTCCTCCATGCGGTTACTTGTCGACGATACTCTGTCGGCTTACTATGCAGAAGCCAATTATTATAGTGGTTACGCTTTGCTAATGCTTGAAAAACCAGCAGAGGCCAAACAATTTTTAGAAAACGCACAGTTGGCCGGATATCAGGATCCACTCTTGTATGATGCATTGTCCAATTATTATCTGGAAAGAAAAAATTATGATAAAGCCATATCGCTGTTGATAGCAGGTAAATTACTTTTTCCGACCGATAAGAAGCTATTAATTACTGAATTGAACCTCTTGATGGAATTACAAGAATATGAGAATGCGGAGAAACAGGTAGAAAAATATTTAAAAGTTTATTCAAACGATGTAGAAGTAATGCTTCTGGCAGGAACCGTTTACGATAAGCTTTTTCAGCAAGAAAAAGCCCAAACCAGTATTTATTTTCAAAAGCGAAAAGATATTTACCAACTAGTACTCAGTCAGCAACCAGATAACCTGACAGCGAATTACAATTTAGGAATCACCTTGTATAATCAGGCAGTAAAGCTTATTAATCAGCAAGCGGAATCGTATGAATTGGATATTTTTGAATTTAATAAGATGCTGGAGAAATGTACTGATTTGTTTAAGGAATCACTTCCATATATCAGAAAAGCCCATGAGTTAATGCCCGAGAATGTGAGTACCCTCAAGGCGTTGCAGGGTATTTATTACAATTTAAATGATAGAAAAAACTTCAAGCAGATACAAGCTAAAATAGAGGTGCTGAAATGAAACCAACAATAATAGTATTTTTTTTGGGATTATTGCTGATTTGTTCGGATTCTGCTTTAGCACAAACATCAGATATTGGCGATTACGAGAAGGCACAGGATCAGATTAGGGCATTTTACATTTACAATTTTACACGATATTTTATTTGGCCACCTGAAAGCAATACTGAAGAGTTCGTAATTGGAGTATTAGGTGATGGGACCATTATAGATGAACTTACTAAAATGGCTAAGCTCAGAAAGGTAAATGGCCGTACAATCAAAATCGAGAAGTTTTCTTTGCCAAGTGATATTCAGGATGGCTGCCAGATTTTATATGTACCTTATGAATTCAGCAATTACCTAAGTGATGCTATGGAAAAAACCAGCCAGTCTTCTACATTAATTATAAGCAACAAAGATGGATTGGGTAAATTTGGCAGTACCGTTAACTTTACCACTGATAATGGTAAGCCTACCTTTGAACTTAATTTGGATGCCGTTAAAAAGCGGAACCTTAAATGTGCCCAACAGCTCAAATCAATCGCTATATTACTTTGATACCAGCGTATTATTGTAAGGTGGAATGTTTGTTTTATTTAAGTGGGAGATATAACGGGGAAGAGTTATTTTAAAAGAAGTAGCGCCGTGGCTCTGTCCAAAAGTAATGGTACCACCTAATTTATGAGCTGCTTCTTTAGCAATGTACAAACCAAGTCCCGTTCCGCTTTTGTTGGTAGTTCCTCTGAAAAACATAGTAAATACTTTATCTTGAAGTTCAGGTAAAATACCAATTCCATTATCCTCTATATCGATAAGCAGTAGGTCAGTAGCTGATTCAATTACAGTAATATTCATATAAGAATCGCTCTCAAACTGGCTGTACTGGTACGCATTTTCCATCAGGCTGTATAAAATATTTTCTAATAATTCAGCATCAGTTTCTATGTTAGTAATAGTTGCAAAATCGCATTTCAATTTAATTAAGGAAAATTGAGACGACAAGTTGGCGGAAAGCTTACTTTTTACCTGTTCTATAATATTTTTAATATCAACTTGATTAGGATTAAGGTTATAGTTTTTGATATTGTATATATCCAAAACTTTATGCAAGGTAGTTTTAGCCTCCAGGCAATTTTCCTCTAACATTTTGAAATAGGTGATTGCCATCTGGTCTTTAACATCTAATAATCCTACTTTACATAGTCCCTGTATTCTGGCAAGTGGACCAATGATATCGTGATATGACCGGTAGGTAAACATATCCAGCTCGGCATTGGCTTTTATTAGTTGATCATTTGATTTTTTGAGCTCGCTGGTTCGCTGCTCAACCCTATCTTCTAATTCTTCATTAATAACATTCAGTTCCCGATTTCTTTCCTCGATGATAGCTTTTGCTTCTAATAAATTGGCATTCTTTTCTTCAATCTTTTGTGTTTGTGCTTCAATTTTCAAGTTTCTTATCACCAATTCAGAAGTTCTTTGGGCCACCAGGGTTTCCAACAGGACATTTTTCTTTTTTACAGCATTGATCTGGTAAAAGTAATAACTAATACTAATCCCGATAATAATTGAAATAATGAGTAATCTAAACCACCAGGTATTATACCAGGCAGGATGAATTACAATAGCAATCGGATTTGCCACTTCCTGCCACACTCCGCGTTCGTCGCATGCTTTAATTTTGAATACATATTCACCTGGATTCAGGTTGGTATAAGAGGCTAACCGACGGTTATTTACATATTTCCAATCTTTATCCAAGCCTTCCATCATGTAGGCGTACTGATTTTTTTCCGGATCTTCGAAACTTAATAATGCATATTCAAATTCAAAAAAGTTGTCATTATGTTTCAATTCAATGGAATTGATCTGGTAAGTTGGTTTCTGAAAGTTTTGTCGCTGGTTGTATAGAAAGAAAGCTGTTGTATACAAAGGAGGGTGAAAGTCCCATTCTTTTATAGCAATTGGATCAAAGCAAACCAAATTACCTAAACTTCCAAAAAACAATCTTCCTTCTTTGTTTTTATAGCTTGACCACTGGACAAACTCCTGGTTATACAGACCATTGCTGGCTGTGAAGTTACTAAACTTCTGATCATCTGGTAATAATCTTGAAATACCTCCAACCGTACTGATCCATATGGTACTATCGTTGCCTGACTGCAGGCCGCATATATTATCAGAAACCAGTCCATGGGTTGTATTGAAAATTTTAAAAGAATTATTTTTTTCATCAAACTGGCAAATTCCCTTGTCAAAAGTTCCAATCCAGAGTTTCCCTCTGTAATCCTTGGTAATACTGGTAATTTCATTACTCGGGATAGAATTTTCTTGGATACTATCATAGAGATAATTTAAATAGGAACCACTTATTCCATCTACTCTAAACAAACCTGATTCTTTGGTTCCTACCCATAAAAATTGACCGTCTTCAAAAATGGAAGTAATAGTAGTTCCCGTCAAAGATTTTCCGGATGTAAAAGTTTCTTTTTCGTAATTGATAAAACTATTATTCTGTTTGTTGAAGCGACAAAGTCCACCGCCATAAGTACCGACCCATAAATTACCCTTTTGATCTACATATAGTGTGTTTATTGAATTACTATTCAGGCTGTTTGTAATACTTCTGTCATACAAGAATGTATGCCATTCGTTAGAAGCAGGATTAAACTTTGACAAACCATTGCTTGAAGTACCAATCCAGATATTTTTATCCTCATCTTCTGTAATGACAGTAATAAAGTTGTCTGCCAAACCTTTATCAGAAAAAAAGTCGCTTTTATAACTAACTATCCGCTGGGTAGTCGGGTTGAATTTGTAAACTCCATCGCCAAAGGTGCCTAACCATAAGTTACCCCGATGATCTTCAAAAATGGAAGTGATAGATTTTGCAAAGAAATTTGCTGTCTGTTTACCGTTGCTGATGAGGTAATCAAACCCAATTGCATTAGAATATGTTTTATAAATACCTTCACCTTCAGTAGCTATCCATAATAAGCCAGATTTGTCAATAAACAGTTTGTTTACTGCTACTGGGTTGTCAGCAGCATTCAGATTAAATTGATATAGCTTTTTTTCTTCTGTATTGAAATAACTGATATCCTGATCGCGAGTGCCAATCCATAAGTTACCAGATGCATCTGGCTCCAGAGTTAAAATATAGTTACTTAATTTTACTTTATCTGAATTGGTGATTTCCTGATAAGATTGGAACGTTTCAGTTTTCCTATCAAATTTAGCAAGTCCTTTACCATAAGTTCCAATCCAGATATTTCCATGGATATCTTCCGAAATGGCAAACAAATCGTTGCTGGGAATCGAGGTTTTGTCTTTCGCATTATGAGTATAAACTTCAAAAGTTTGGTATTTAGGGTCAAAAGTGCATAAACCGCCTCCAAATGTTGCTAACCATAGCTTTCCGTTACGATCCTCATGAATATCAAAAACAGCGTTGCTGCTTAGGCTATTTTGGTCGTTTGGGTTATGCTTGTAAACTGTAAAATCTTCTTGGGCTGGATTGTACTTACAAAGGCCTCCACCATAGGTTCCAATCCATAAATTTTTGTTGCTATCCTCAAAAATCGCATAAATGTTATTCGAACTTATGCTATTGGGGAAGGCCGGATTATGTGTAAACGATTTGAAAGTCCGCGTATTTCTGTTATATACGTTTAGCCCACCATCGTAGGTGCCTATCCAGAGTTGACCATGGGTATCTTCATACAGAACCTGCACATAATTGCTGGAAATACTGGTACTGTCATCTGAATTACTTTTGAAAACAGTAAAATTATACCCATCATAAAGACTTAAACCTTCTTTTGTTCCAAACCAGAGGTATCCACTGCTATCGTGTAAGATATCGTAAACTTTATTGTGCGAAAGCCCATTTTCTTCTTTAATGCTCGTAAAAGTAACAAATTTTGATTGTGCTGCTGTGAGCAAAGGCAACAGGCATAGGAAAAAATTAAAACGCGCTATTTTAATAAAATTCATCAATGGGTCATTAAAATCTAATAATTCAGATCAGATGATCAGTTTGCGAATACAAGTGAATCCCGTAATCAGCATTTCACATAAATAAAAAATTTTACGGAGGTAAAAAGTTGATTTCTGGCTAATTATTATATCTATATTTTACTGGAAAAAATTATTTTTCTATTTGCTTTACCAATCGTATAGGCGTAAAGGGCTTAAGCTCTTTACCCCCATTCATCTCAATAATCCGCGATAGGGGAATATTATATTTAGTGGCAATTTCTTTCAAGTCAGGATTAGGTTGAATTACATACACTTCACGGGTAGGATTATACGAACTGGAAACGCCTTTAATCTCAAATTCGATGCGCCTGCTATACTGAAGATCGTCCTCATCTTTGAGATCTTCCTCGCCCATCGGTAATAAAGTAAGTACAGAAGGATTAACCCCCTGTGCTGTCAGGTATTTGTAAACCTCTTGGGCTCTTTTCTTGCTCAATATAGCATTATGTTTATCAGCCCCGGTGGTATCAGCATATGCGAAAATTTTTACCTCCACATCTGGGTGTTTTATATGGAAGGCACTGAGGCTGTCTAAAATAGATCGAGCCGAATCATTAATAATATATTGGTTTTTGTCAAAATATATATTATCAAAAGTTTCCTCTATTACTGTATCTTCTAATACGGTAACTACCAACTCTTCTAAAGCGTACTGGGCCAGTTCAGTAAATTTTGGTTTATTGGCATCAAACATAATCTTTTGATTCTTTTCGAAGCTGACAGAAGAAAACTCAAACTTGCCTTCATTATTGGTAAAAACTGTTTGTTTCCCACTTTCATTTTCCATGGTAACGCCAATCAGAGCGACAGGCTTTTGATTTTTGGTAAGTGTTCCTTGTATTTTTATGTTTTCCGGATTGTTTATAGCCAGCATTCCCAAATCAAATATCCCTGGATTGTCATAAGAGAATGACATGCCAGAATCGTCATTTACAGCTTTTGCGAAAAATTGTTTTGTATGATTTAATCTGTTTAACCTTACTTTTTCTTCAGTAGGAATTTCTTCATATACATACCCATTCGTTTCGAATCTATCTAGCTTTTCTTTTTGTTCTTCAGAAAGAGATTGATAAAAGAAGACATCTTCCAGAGAAGCATCTTCCTGAAAGTTTTTTGCAAGAAACTGCTGTCTTTCTCGAATGGTTCTTTCAATGCTTTCCTTCTGTTCAAGGGGAAGTTCTTCGAAAAACTGAATGAGTTGCTGATCCGCCTGGCTCTGATCAATTAAAACACCTTGAAATACTTTAGCCTCAATAATCTGGCTTATCTTTCCCTTTTTTTCAAGGGGTAGACTTTCGTAATAATAAAAGTCTTCATCTGAAATAGTGGTTTGATTCTCTTTAAGCAGGAAATTTTTTTTCGCAAGCGCTAACCTATCGATTCGGTTTTTTTCTTCTATAGGAAGTAATTCATAAAATGAGACTAATTCTTCCCTTAACTCGGATTTGTCAACTAATGCCTTCCTTAATGATTGCTTTTCTATATAGGTTTTAACGTTCATTTTATCCTGCAAAGGGAGCTGCTTATAAAAATCCGCGTCTTTTTCATCAAAAAAACGAAGTACATTTAAGTACACAGCCATTTCATTTTGTTGGCTATTGCCTTGCAATGACATAAGTTCAGTTTGTTGCGTAGAAAGGTTAAATGTGTAAAGGTCAAAATTCCCATCGGCACTGGATTTATTAGAGGTAAGATAGCCCCTGGATGTGCCCAAATGTATATAAAGATCGTCTTTTGGCGAATTAAATGGCTGGCCCAAGTTGATAGGCTGTGGGTTTTTTATATTGGTTACAAACGAAATATCGAATCCACCATAACCTTTATGTCCATTCGACGAAAAAAATAATGCGCCTTCAATATCATAATAAAAAGGCGAAATTTCATTCTGAGGCGTATTTATTTCCGGGCCAAGATTTATTGGTATTGCCCACTTCCCGGCTCTGTCCAGATAGCTCATCCAGATATCGAGTTGCCCGAATCCGCCCGGGCGATCAGAAGAAAAGTAGAGCGTATCACCACCGTAAGAAATAGAAGGTTGTTTGCTGTTAAAATCAGCGACATTTACCGGCTCTGGGAGCGCTACCAGTCGACTCCATTTTCCCTGAATTAGTTCTGTAACAAAAATCTGACAAGGATAATTTTGGTAGCAACCAGTAAAAAAAAATTTGTTTTTTTCTTTGTTAAAAACACCAGATCCATCATCAGCAGTGGTGTTTAAAGATGAAAAACCGAGTATTGTGGTTTGGTCTTCCCAGTTACCGACAGTTTTTGTAAAAATAAAATTATCGCTTAAAAATTCACCATATTTCTGATCGTAGGCTCTGCCTTTTGTGCCCGACCGGGAAGAAGAAAACACAATACAGGAATCATTTTTATAAATGCTCGCTCCATATTCATTATAGGAACTGTTTACCAAAGGCGGTAAAAGTTTGAAGTCAAAATTCCCTTTTGGCATTAATGCTTTTTTTAACACAAACTGATTGTTGGCTTCCTCTGTCAATGCTAAATCTACGAAGCGTTCATTTTCTTTAGAACGATTTTTATTTGCGAGTTGAATAAATTGTTTGAATGTTTCAGAAGATTGCTGATACAGGCCATTTGATCGTTGCATTAAGCCTAAGTAAAATTTTGTTAATGGATAGGCGTTTTCAGTATCCAATGTAGCGGTTTGCTGGTAATACTTTATGGCATTTTGGTAATCGAATAAATTGCGATAGCATTCCGCAAGCTGATAACTGGCCTCCGCATTTTTACTATCTAATTCCAAAGCTTTTTTAAAATACTGGGAAGCTTCGTAGTATTTTTCAGAGGCAAAAGTTTTGTTGCCAGATCTGATAAGTTCTGGAACTTTATCGCTGGCTTTAGCAAAAACATGGGTTAATAACAGAAACAGCAGTACTGCTCTAAATATGTACTTTTTATTAATGATTATATCTGCCATGGCTACCTAGATCATAGGAGTGTAAAACCTTTTAAAGTTTGTTTTTTTCAATATTTTGTACGCTACAGAAACTTCATAAGCTCCACCGCCTAGGCCGGGTACATCCATTTTTCCATTATTCAAATCTATACTGGTAGAAATAGTAAGGTTTTTAAAATCAAGGCCGCCCGAGAGCACAAAAGAATCATTCCATCTGTACCATACTCCACCTAACAGTGTAATATCTGATTTTTCAGAGAGATCAAATTCCCTTATTTTATAATGCAAATATGTACCCAAATTGAGGTAACCCTTCTGTTGCCAGTTAAACATGACCAAAGCTCCAGGTAACAGGGTTAATCTGTCGGTAAAGGCATATTCCAAACCTCCATGAATTTTCATTAATAAAGGCGCTCTATCTGTATCCGCTGTTAAAAAGGAAAGGTCAGGTCTGTTCAGGTTGGCCATTGACATGCCACCAAAGGCACTAAAACTTTTTAAGAGATATTGCCGGGATGGATTATAAAACCAAATAAAACCTGTATTAAAAACAGGGAAAGTTCTTTGCCCATACACATTCGAAGCCGGAGCAGGAATGGTAACATCGTAACCAATTTGAGGGTTGTACTGCGATCCCCAGCGTAAACCTTCTCTGTTTAAAGTTTTTTGAATAATACCACCTTCAAGCCCCAGAATAAGGGTGTAGTCTTGCTGATAATCTAAAGGTATGTTATAGGCAGCTGCTACATTTATCCCCCACGATTTGTATAGCTGATAATTACCTGCATTTTCGGAAAAAGCTGATAAAGCAAAATTTCCAACATGCCTGAGAACAGGTTTTTTTGTAATAACTGGCTGCGAAAACGAAAAGACCTGTGCTTTATATGGATTGTTTAAATTGCGCCATTGCGATCGGTGGCTAAGTCCAAAATAGGTGTTCTGGTAGGTGCCTGCCATAGCAGGATTAATATTAAGGGGTGAAAAATAATATTGCGAAAAAACCAAAGACTGTCCGGATACTTGTTGAGAAAAAAGCAGGATAGAAATTCCTATAATTGCCCAGTTTAACAATAGGTTTATGGCTATCTTATGGTTATTTATCATATTTTGACAATTAATAAAGTATGATCGTACCAGTTCTTTTAAAAGATTCACCGCTGGTAAACCTGCCTCTGACAAGATATCGAAAAATATTAGAATGCTCTGTATAACCTGATCTGATATTAGTGCCATTCCAGCCTTGTGTAGAGGCAAACGTTAAAGATTTTGTTTCAAAAACTATATTGCCCCAGGTATCCTGGATTATCATATAAAAGTCTTCATTAGCAAGTTGGTTTCCATATACTTTTATAGTTTGATCTTCAGGGTTGCTGGCTTGCAGTGAAAAAGTGTTTGGAATGTATAATTTCCGTGTATCAATTAGTAAAAGCCCTACGGTAAGATAAGTATGGGTTACAGGCAGATAACTAGCTATGGTGTAAGTATTACCGCTAATCTGAATAGAAGCTTGTCCAAAATTCTGGAATAACCCATTTTTTTCGTTGCTACCTGTTACAACTAGTTGAGCCTGGTCAGGCTGTAATTTTTGGCTCATTGATGTGCTTAGCTCCACCTCTGAACCGGTATAGGTTCCTGAAAGCAGCGTTTGCTTCCAGATATTATTTGACAGCAATTGGATCTCTTCACCATGATTTGTAATAGATTGGTTCGTATAAAACTCCATGCCAACTACCGGATTGTCGCCCTTCACATTCCGAAGGGTAACAGGAGCGTATATTCCATCTTTGCCTACAGGATAAAATTTTTCTCCGAGTCCGGTGTGATATAGAGCACCATTAATAAATGAATTTGATGATCCTCCTGTAATTGCTGTGTTTTCTTTCAAAACAAAGGAGGTCTTACTTCCCGAAGTAATAATTCCTTCGTCTAAAACAAGATTGGATGTAATGAAAATATTGCTGGGAAAATATACCTGGCTACCCTGAGTAATGGCAAGCGTGGATACAGCCTGACCATGATGATCAAAGGTTTGGGCTTGCCCCCCATTTAGGATAATGGTTCCTTGCCCTGCCGTATATTGTCCTCGGTTATTCCACCCGCTGGCAAGAAGTAAAGTTCCTTGATTGGTAATAGTAGCTGTGTTGGTAACAGCACCTTTTATGCTGATAATTGAATTTTCCTTGATTGTGATATTACCTTGGTCAATGCGTACCTGTGCCGTACTTGAAGTAAGGGATACATACATTAGGATAACAAATAAATAAAATGTTTTCATAGTACTATTAGAAGGTCGCAAACCATCTCCATTCATCAACTTTTGTTTTTAAATAGGGCACACCATTAGCCTTAATATAAAAGTCACCTATTTTTCCTAGGTTTTTATCGGGGTTTGAATTATCATTCGATACAAAAGTAACTGGTGTATTTACGGCTTGGTCTGGCCATTTACTTATGGGTATCCAATTGCCATTTTCCATCATAAATACAATTTTTGTATCAGTTTTGTAATAAAATGTTCCATCTGTGGCCCCAACCGGATTATTACTGCTCGGTGTAGTACTGCCTGAATACCAGGATGCTCCATTCACGGAAGGGAACCATTGGCTTCCATTCCAGGTAAGCACTTCGCCAGCAGCAGGTGCTGTAGTAGCTACTTTTCTTCCTTGTAATCCTACAGTTGTTACTGTTCCATCTCCTGCCAGGATTGCATCTCCTGATAAATAAGCGGGGTTTACCTGATTATTATTGCCAATAAGCAACTGTCCGTCTTTATTATTACTTAGCTGTAACTGATCCGCCAATAACTGTAAGCCACCACCTGCCACATTAATTTCCAAACTACCATCCGCGTTTTGTCCTAAACCGGAGCCGGCTACATCCGCATTTAATTTATCTTTGGTAACAGCATCGTTTTCTATTTTGCTGGTTGTTACACTGAGATTATTTAAAGTAATCGTGCCATCGGCTAATAAAACCAAATCACCACTAATTTTTACCGAGGCCAAAGTGGTGCCGTTTCCTATCAAAATCTGACCTGGGACTTTCGCGTTTAAGGACTGAGCCGTATTATTGCTGCTACCTATCAAAATGTTTCCCTGAGCCAATACTTGGGTTGCATCAACATAGGATTTTGTTGCGGCATCGGCAGCACTAAGGGGTGTGCCCAAATTGCTGATTACTTTTCCTCTGGCATCATTTCCAAGTGTTAATACAGCACCTAGATCTTGGTTTTCGTTATTAGTTAAGTTGCCAGCCATAAGAAACTGGCCATTAACTTTCCTATATAAATTTCCTGTAGTACTATTAAAATAAAAATCGCCATTAATCCCTTGCGTATCAGCAGGATCACTGCTTCCAGAATACCAGTTTATTGTATTGGTTGGGATATCTTTTTGGGTGTATTCCTGATGCCATTCTCCATTATACCAGTAAAAAAAATTTCCCTCGTCAGTATCAAAAATGAGAAGCCCATTATCAGCACTGCTGAGTTGCGAAGTAAAACTGCTAGCTATGCGTTGGGTGGTAGTAAACCTGGGCACTAAAAAACCCTGGTTATGGTTGTCAGAAAACAATTCAAGTACCGCATTACTGTTAGGACTTTCGGTTCCCATCCCAACAACGGTTTGCCCAAAAACAATTCTACAGCATAAAATCAATAAAAGGCTAAGAGCAATATGTAGTATTATTCCAATAATGGATACTTGAAAATATTTTTTTATCATTAGCTTCTCGTAAAAGTCAACTAAATATGTAATCATTTATACTAGAACTTACACATAAACTACATTGAAGCATATTTATATAAATATTCTAATAAAATATAAGACAGAATCAGCTAGCGTTTCATATGCTAAATAACCTGATTTTTATGTGGTTGACCCTATATTAAAAATAGAAAATATATTTAAGGATTAATATGGAAATTCCTGATAATAATTACATTTTAAATTAAAATATTAAAAAATAGAAAATCGAAGAATTACCAGAAACTCATAACTTTCCGATATGTTACACTTATAGGCTGTTGTAGGAAAAAATGAAGCTTTGGTTATACGACTGCTATAAAATCATGAATAAGGCAAAAAACAGGTAACAATATTAAACACCTTATTCGGCATAAAAATTTTTATTTCAGATAGTAATCGTATTAAGAACCTATCCGAAAATTAGCGAATTCTTCCAGACCATCAAAGCACAAGCAAAGTGTAACATGGCCTGATAATTTCCCACTTTCTTTTCCCAGCGGATCAGTAGCCTTCTAAAGCGATTCGTCCAGGAATGTGTTCTTTCCGCGCCACGGAGGCACATACCCATCTTCTTGCCCTGTAACCAGGAATACGGCAAGCCT
>JBGTIS010000329.1:0-11812 GCA_041745535.1 Cyclobacteriaceae bacterium
TACTTTATTGAGGTATTGTACTTCTGTTATGCGTTGTTCTTCATATGCTTGGATGGTATCCTTGAGCATTTCAGAAAACTTTTTGTAAAAGGCTGGGTCTTCGTCCATTTTTTCTGAAATGTGCCTGGCCGTTCGAGAGGCAATTTTGTCCGCTTTGGCGGCTTCTCCCAAGGTTTTTTCCACTTCCTCCTGAAAAGCTTCCTTATCAAATATGTTTACCAATTCAGTAATTGGTTTTACCTCATCTGTTTGAATATGGGTGTCAATGTGGATAATCCGATTAAAACTGAGCCAGTGTTTTTGTATAAAAACAGAGAAGGTTCCAGGCTAATTTGAGCCATTTGTTTTTTTCAAGCACTGGCATTCCGGCATAAAGTGAGCCACTTGTAAAAAGCGTACGCAGCATCATGTTTCATTGCTTTGCTTTGCTCAAAAAAAGTAAAGTATGGCTAACAAAACAATATCAATGCTACAGCTTGTTTTCCCCAGGATCCACGTAGAGATATTTTTCAAAAAAGTGCCTCTTATTTCCTCTCAGAACTCAAACGTAAAGGCGTTACCAGGTATGTGTTGTGGGAAGAATATCGGCAGCAATATGCTGAAGGATATAGTTACTCTCAGTTTTGTGAACGGCTCAGTAACTATCAGCAGATTAGGCAAGCCAGTATGCATTTTGAGTATACACCCGGTGAGCTAATGATGATCGATTTTGCCGGAGACCCCCTGAGTTATGTAGATCAAGATACAGGAGAGTTAATCCATTGCCCGGTATTTATTCACTGTCTATAGATAGGCTGTGCAAAATTAAGGTAAAAGGATAAAAAAATTCCCCGCATAACTGACTATTCCGAGTGCTTCCAGCATCCGGAATTGGGAGAGAAAGTTGCGCCACTGGCGCTTGTGTCAACCTGCTTGGGGCCAAGAGCACTGGGCCATTATCTTAGACGAGAGCGTGAGTGTGGGCCAGCGGAAACTACTGGTGGTACTGGGGATAAACTTATCAGAAAAATCACGAAACTAATGACTAGTGATTAGGCACGATTCATGCAACAAATATAGGCCATAGGTTATTTGTATGATGAAGCAGAATTTGCCTTATTATTTTTTTAATTATTTTTTGTTTTATATACTCTTTTCAGCTATTTGCACCGTTTCAGCCCAGGCACAACTGGAAGAAAAAAAACCAGAACTGGCGCTGGGTATCAGCACCAATGCTTACCGGGGCGATCTGGGTTCAGGTTACAACAAATGGACTTCCGCTTTCCAAATTAGCTATTATTTCAAACACCAACGTCGGTTTCATGGCGGCATTCATGCCGGTATGGGTACAGTTACCGGGCAAAATGTTGAGCGGAGTTTCGCGGGCCTGTCACCGGTTCCTACACCAAACCGCTTTTTTTCCACCAATTTTGTAACTGTGAATTATGGTTTACAATTCGACATACTTTCTTTCAAGCACTGGGATTTTTATGTCAGCCAGGGTTTTGGCATTATTCGATATAATCCGAAAGATCAGTTTGATGAAACACTGCAGGATAATTTTCAAACCCGCGCCCCCAATGAGGGGTATAGTAATGTAAGTGTAATTTTACCTTCTTACCTTGGTATTACCTATCACTTTTCGAACGGTTTTGGATTTGGCGTACAGGGAGGTTTTACCAATACCATGACCGATTATCTGGATAATATATCGCAATTGGGCAAAAAACAGGGAAATGATAATATCGTAAGTGCAAGGTTTTACTTTTATGCTCCTTTGCGGTAATTTTTTCTGAAAACAAATATCCTTATTTTGTTTCGCTTTTTTCCCCTTCTATTTCCTGTAACAGTTTATGGTACCAGGCTTCACCGTATTTTCGGATAAGGGCATCTTTCAGGAACCTGTAAAGCGGCACATTTAATTCCTGGCCCAGGGAGCAGGCCGGATTACAGATATGCCACCGGTCGTAATTAAGGGCATCGAAATGGTCGTAGGTTTGCATACGAATGGGGTATAAATGGCAGGAAATAGGCTTTCTGAAATCAGTTTTACCTGCCAGATTTGCCTGTTCAATGCCACATTTCAACACTCCCTTTTCATTATAGGTGGCATATGCACATTCTTTTCCATTAATGGTGGGCGTGGAATAATCGTTTTCGCTGTCGACCACAAATTTACCTTGTTGCTCAATTGACTGTATCCCTTTTTTTGAAATAAAAGGTTTTACATCTTCATAAATTTCTTCCAGCTTACCTGTTTCTTCTTTGGTCAGGGGCGCACCCAGGTCTCCTTCCACGCAACAGGCCCCTTTGCACTTCTCCAAATTACATACAAAGAAATTTTCTTTGATATCATCGCTGAGTACCGCGTTTTCTACAACAATCATAACTTCTTTTTACTTTCTACACAGAAATTTCTGCTTTTCCCACAACAAAGATAGCCAGGAAATGGTGCCTTTTGTGTCTAATTGCCAAGAACTTTAATCAGAAAAATACGCCGATCGAAAACAATACTCCTACAAAAAGGGCGGCAAAACAGGTATTGGCAAAATTTACAGCATGGTTATTCAGATATCCTTTTCGCTGTAACGTAGCACCCAGTACAGAGTCTAAAATATTGCCAGTGATACCTGCCAATGCAACCAGAATTACAGCGCCTCCCCATCCAAAGCCTATTCCAAACAGAAATGCGATAAAAATACTTCCCAAAGCCCCTGCCCAGCTTCCTTCCGGACTAATTACGCCATCCGGCCCCCTGTGCTCAGGACGAAAGGTAATTATATTGAAATAGCGGGAACCTATTACATTTCCCAACTCCGAGGCAAGGGTATCGGCGGTAGCAGAAGCCAGACTTCCAGCCAGCATAGCCTGAAAGAGAAAACCATTTTCAGGTATCAGCCAGGCTAGTAGGCCGCAAATGGCCGAAATACCGCCATTAGAAAAAGCATGTTTTACAGAGCGCTTGCTATTATTGGCTTCTGCCAGGCCTATCTGCTGTTTTGCTTTCATTTTCCAAACGGAGGCCATCGTACCTGTTGTAAAAAAAGCACCTAACAGTACAAGCCCCCACATACCTGCACCCAACAAAATACAGGCAGCTATGATACCACCTATAACGGCTCCTGGCGCATCAATTTTTCCTGTCAGGTAAGCTATTACGGTAAATGCCAAAACCACCAGCAACCCCGAAAGCCAGTTGGCAGGAAGTTGGGTATTAATTACAAATTCGCTCAATAGCAAACCGATCAATACAGGAAAAGTATCTGAAGCTAAATAAACATCCTGTTTTTGTTTTACTTCTTGTATCAAGCATTAAATCCATCTACTTCCACATAAGCATTAATGAGTTTTTGTTCTCCTTCCGCTCCTTCATGAGCATTGCCATGTTCCATCCCCATAATGCCCTCATAGCCTTTTTTATAAATATGCTCAAACACATTTTTATAATTGATTTCACCGGTAGTGGGTTCTTTCCTGCCCGGGTTATCGCCAATCTGAATGTATGCGATTTCGTCCCAGGCCCAGTCCATCCGGCGGATCAGGTCGCCCTCGTTACGCTGCATATGATAAATGTCGAAAAGAATTTTACAGGAAGGACTATCTACCGCTTTACAAATCATGAACGTTTGGTCAGAGTTGCGGAGAAAAAGATCAGGCGTATCGCTAAGAGGTTCCAGTACCATCACCAGGTTATGCGGTTCAAAAATTTCGGCACCCCGACGCAAAGCTTCTATTACATTGGAGGTTTGAATGCTTTCAGGAATATTTCGGGAAAAATCGCCGGGTACAACGGTCATCCATTTGGCATTTACCCGTTTGGCTACTTCTACTGCTCTTTTACACCCGTTCAGAAAAATATCTGTATATTCAGGTTTGCCAGCGGCCAGCGAATTAGCCCCATTACCACCTTTATCTACAACAAACACACCCATCTGCATACCAAGCTTTGCCATCTGGCTGGCAATTTTCTCTTGTGTACTAACATCGCGCCCCATCATTCCGTTGTCTTCCAACGCGGTAAACCCCTGATCGGCCATAAATTTGAGCTGATCGATGGGGTCGTCGCTGGCTGAGTTTTTGAACATACCGAAATGAGGTGCATATTTCAACTTAAAGGAATGTTTTTTGTCTTGGATGGAGTTATTGCTTAGGCTGATGAATGGTTTGCTCGCCGCCAAAGCACTCAGGGAAATACCTGATTTAACAAAATCTCTGCGTTTCATAGTTTTCTGGTTTTAGGATTATTTTAGTGATTGATGAAGCCTTGATGCATGAATATAAATCATAAATCTCTGTAAATTTACAGGACAATAAATATATTAATTTTTGATAAACATTGTGCAGAAATAAGAAATTGAACTGAAAAAATAAGTTTTAGCGCTACTTTCCAAACAGCTTTTCCCGTTCTTTGGCTGAGCGAAGAAATTTAATAAAGCGTCTTATAGGTGTGAGTCAGCAATGTAAGGATGAACTATTATTGCTGCCAGTGTTACCGCAAGATGTATAACTTACCAAAACCTTTTTCAAAACCTTTGTCGGCTGAGGTTTCACGTTTCTCAATGGCTTGTCCGTTACTTTTTACCATTACGCGGTATAAGTATACGCCATTTGCCAGCTTATCACCAAACTCATCGGTGCCATTCCAGCTAAAATCGGTAATGTTATTTCCTATATGAATAGCGCCGATTTCATTTTGGGTGATTTCCCGCACTACCTTTCCACTTACCGTCATAATCTGAATTTTGATCTCATCGGGTATTTCCGCTCCGGTTAACGTAAATACAAACCGGGTACTGGTAGAAAACGGATTGGGATAAGGATAGAAATTGGTAATTTGAGAAGTATTCACTACCTCAAAATTTTGCTCAAAAGGTACTACGCCTGAAGTGTTTCCGCTGGCATCGGCTGCTTGTACCCGCAGGGTATACATACCATCGGTAAGCGGACCAGGTTGATAGGAAACTTTAAAGGGGCTTTCATCGCTGGCAGGCGACCAGCTTAATCTGGCATCGGAAAAAGAAATCCGCTCAAATTCTCCAGTGGCAGCACTATTTTCTGTTCCATTCGGTACAGGACGTTTTAAGAAAATATTTACGCCTACGGTATCTTCTTTTTTCAGAAATTTATTTTCGTCGCGCAGATCAATGGTAATGAAAGGATTGGGTGAGATAATATCGCCATCCAGAATATATACGCCATCAAATGCCACATCAATGATGGGATTGATATTATCTTTTGACACAATAAAATAATCCACCAGGCTAATGGTGTTGTTACTGTAATCCTGTTCATTCAAAATTTGCGGATTAGCGACTACCCTCAGATCATTTACACCTACCTTTCCCATAGTACTCACAGAAATATTGAATTTGGCGGTATCTTTGGCAGCCAAAGGCGCTAACCGTATGGTATCGGTTTCTGATCTGCGCTGGTTCTGATTGAATAGGGTGTATACTACACTAATGGAATCGAGAAAATCAGTTTCTGAGATGTTAGTAAATAACAGTTGGGTATCAAACTGTTCTCCTTCCTGCTTTTGCAGGTTTAAATCATTTTTAGCGTCAAAAAGCAGTATTCCTTCTGGTACACTGGTATAGGTAATCAACCATTTTTTTAGCTGAGCCGGCGTAAAACTGGTTTCATCTTCAGTAGATAGCTTTAACCGTAAATAAGGAAATCGCGCGGCATCAACCGTACTTAAATCAATATTGCCCGAATTAGTTAAAACGTCTGTAAACAATGTAGTACGCACACCCTGAAAGCTTTCTCCTAAAATATTGAGATTTACTTTATTATCAGGATTAACTATATCGCTAATCAGATTTTGCATATAATTCCATTCCTGAGCAGGTCCAACTCTGGCAGAAAGCACAGACCCACTGGTAAATTTGCCTTTTATGTTTTCACTGAGCAAAATTTCCTGCTCGGTGGTAGGCAGGGGTGAGGTGGGGTCGGCAGATACTTCAATGGCAGTTCCCTGCGCTCCGCCTTTTTTTCCTAAAATAATAAGCGGTTCTCCATTCTTCAAATTATTGATGGTGGCATTAGAAACTCCTATTTCTGTTAGTTTTTGCAAACTGGAAGCGGGCCATGTTTCATAGTTAAGGTTGCCTCTGGAGAATAAAACGATATAATCTCCAGCCGGAATGGCATCAATCAGTTGTTCTAATCGGAGTTGCGTGCCTGTTATCTGGGCTTCGTCGTAGGTGTTAATTATCTGAGGCCGGCGACCACAGCTATTTCCATCAGAAATATCAAATCCTCCAGGATTAATAATTAAATATGGGCTCAGAGAAGCTTTATTGAAGCCAACGGCATTCAGCGAATTTGTTCGGCATGTTAATCTAGGCGCATCAATTATATATTGCAGATTATTAATGAGTAGCTGCGTATTGACTTCGCTGGGATAACTTTTGCCAAAAGTTTTTACACTGATGTCGTTTGAGGTTTCTATAAACTTCCAAATTCCCCCTTCATGCTCCAGACCGGTTATTTCGTTCTGAAGAAGCTGACCAACGGCCGATTGCGACCAACCAGCCGGGCTATTTTCAATATAGGTAAATGAATGTTGAATCCATTCGTTTAATTCGCCGGGCTGCGGATCAGCAAACTTGGTTCGCCAGTAATATACTACTGAATCTTTATTCTCCAGTAAATTTGCCTGCCACTGAGCCACTCCCAAGGCATTAATCACCGACTGTTTTTTAAACAAACTGTTAAAGTTAGTGGTGGTATCCAGTTCGAACTGGTAATTCCGGAAAACTCCTTTTTCTGTAATTCCCTGTATATCTCCTGCCTGCGCCACCAGAGTAACAGGATTTGTGTGCACAATAGCGAAATCGTGTGGAAGAATATTTACCGTGCCAGCCAAGGGAATGAAATAATCTATTGAAGCTCGATTGTTACTGACACTTAATTCTTCAATTTCGGCATTGCCATTCAGTGTAACTTCAAACTGGTTGGTACCAAAAGTAGTACCAGGATCAAAACTCATATCTGCCAGGCGGATGGTATAAGTAAGGGTGTCGTGGTAAGCAATCGGTCGGAGATAAACAGAATCGTACCGAATGGTGCGACCATCGCTGAGCGTACGGTTTACCTGCAGCATGACCGAGTCGGTACTGGTTCGGCCCAAATTTCGAACGATCAGGTTTATAGCGAACGAATCAGAGAAAGCAGTAATAGGCTCACCATTCAAAGAGGATATAAAAATACGATCGTTATTGATATCATAATCGGGTTTATTCCGGC
The DNA here is from genome assembly GCA_041745535.1 of Cyclobacteriaceae bacterium. Classification (GTDB taxonomy): domain Bacteria; phylum Bacteroidota; class Bacteroidia; order Cytophagales; family Cyclobacteriaceae; genus JBGTIS01. The sequence goes on from JBGTIS010000329.1 coordinate 7,231, forward strand.
CAAATAAGCTTACCGCCGGATCGCCCTGAAGTACCATTTGCTGTACCTGGGCCAGTAATATTTCTGTAGTAGATGAATACCCTGCGATAAAGCGTTTGTTGGCTTCATGTTGAATAAGTCCGATAGATTCGCCCATATAAATAGTATCCTGAAAAGCAACCGGATAAACATGTTCCATGTAGCGCCTGAGCGTACCGGAAATCCCCTGATCGCTATGAGCCATCACATTTAAAGCGCCTCTGTTGGGTGTAACAATCCAGTCTTCTCCAAAGGTAAGGGTAGGGCTAAAAATATTGCCTGCATTACACCCGTTTACGATAATAGCCGGATATTTACCTTTATTATGATACCCATACTGATCATTAGAAACAAAGCCAATATCAATGTCTGTGAGTTCCCCGCCTGAATGCCCAAAAAATGTAATCAGTGAAACCCCTTTGTTTACTTCTTCTGAAATATTTACCAATTCCACTTCATTATTGGTGGTTTTACTCACAGAAGCTACTTTTCCACCTAAATAATCGCTTATTGCCCTTTCTTTAAAAATATCTATATACCTTTTAAACAAATTAAGTTCCGCTGCTGTAACCCCCCCACTTAGGTGTATTAAATTCTTTTTCCATAAAGCTTCCCGGGAAGTAGGTTCCTGGGCATCGATTTGGATAGTCCGGGCTTCCTGCTCTTTTACTTTATTCAAATAAGAAACCACATCATTCGCGCTTTTGGCATTCAGGCGGCCAGTAGGTAAAGCGGCGCCTTCTACACTACCTGCCAAACCCGCGGTAATTGCTACATCCGAACCCGGATACCCTCCGGTAGGAACCAAATCCGCCACCGCCATTGCTCCGGGTGCTTTCCTATAATAGTTATAATTGACGGTAAGGGCCTTACCGACCAGAAATAAAAATTCCGGATTACCATTTTCCAATAAAAATTTCACAAGGTTGCGAATGCCTAAAAGAGAAATTTCACCATAGTTGAACTGGTTAATTACCTGGTCTATATTCAAAAGCAAAGGTTTGTAATTACCGCCTTGCGCGGTGGCCCGGTAGTCGGCGTATGCCTGCACCGGATCTGTATAATTCCCGGCAGGTTGTCTCAAAGAAGCATGCGTAACAATTAAATAATCGACATTGTCCGGTGTAAAATTTTTAAAACTTACCTTGTTTATAGAAAAACCTCGCTTAAAACTTCCTATTACTAACCTGCGACCAGTAGTGGTGTTGGGAACAATGGCTTCTGCCTGACCGGCAATCATATTAAAGCCAATTCTAAGTGGATCGTTCTCGCTGGTAATATCCAGTAGCAGCGGATTAGAAGGTGGATTCTGCACCTGAACAAAAGACTTATTAGAAGGGTTATTTTTTAGTGTGAATATTTTGCTGCTATCTGCCTGTGCATTAATTATCTGCGGATAAGTCAATTTTATATAAGCGATGGAAACATTATCGGCGCTACCGTCTGGGGCACCATTCACGTTCATTTTTACTAAAAGCTGACCCGACGCGATATCAGCCCATTCAATGGTTTGGGTAACTAAATAATTTTTTATATAACTGAATTCAACAGCGCTCAGGTCGCGCAGTGTGCCAGCATTACTACCTACTTGCAGGGTTACGTGGTGAGGCTGGTTATTGCGCCCGGTTAGCATGATTTCAACCTTAGGTTTAGGACCAGAGGCAAATCGGTTTTCTGCTGGAATTGCATGCGTAGTTGATTTTCCCCTCTGTATTCTGGTACCCGTCCAGCCCTCTCCATAATCGAAGGAACTCAAGTAAACCCGCAAGGTAGAAATGGTATTTTCCGGATATTGCCTCCCGGGTGAGTATTCATCGGTAAACACCACAAGTTTTTCTTCCCAATGATAAGTTTCAGCCGGTATATTGGTAATATTATTCTCGGAAAAGCTGTTCATACGCTTGCCTTGCCCTGATACTGGTTGCCAGGTAAGAAAGTAAGCGGTACTGTCAGAATACAGATTGTAATAGGGGTGAGGCTGGGCATCTGCTGCCAGATACAGATTGGCATCCCGCTGACCATCATTGCGTTTCCCATAAAAAACTATATAATCGGCCGGATCAATTCTAGCGTCCTGCTCACCCACTACCAAAATGCTTTGTTCAGCACCTCTGAAAAAAAGCTGAATCTTACGCGGATCAACCGAGTTCACCGGAAAACCGACATTTATCAGATCGTTATATGTGATTTGATAAATACCATTTTCAGCGACTTTTATTTTATAGTAGGTCTGATTAAAATTGATCCATTCATTACCATAGGTCTGGGCTTTACAAAGTAATACAGATAGCAAAAAGCAGGTTACAAGCAGTAGCCGCAAGCTAAACAAAGTCTTTAAAGGGGTAAATACGTATTTTTTCATCAATCGAAGCTAACTTTTAATGAAAACACATGGGAATAGGGCGATTCTGCCTGATCGCCAATATCAGTCATGGCATAGTCGATGCTTACCTGTTTTATTTTTACTCCCACGCCCATATTGGGTTGAAAAGTTTGATACGTACTTCCGTCAAAATTTTTCAGTTCCTGCACATTACCTGCCCCTACCCGCAAAAAAGCTACTTTTTCATAATCAAGCTCAAGGCCAACGGCAGGATCAATAGAAGTAAAGTCTGATTTAAATATCACATTTCTTTTTCCATCGAAAGTAAAGCGAAAATCTACAGCAGGCAGAATGCCCAGCTTTTTGTTGATCAGCCGAAATTCCCGCGCAAATCCGAGTATGGCTTTGGGCAGGGTAACTTCAATTGAATTTTCAGGAATCAGGTTGCCGGTTTGGCTATACACATCGCTTAACAGTTCGGAGTTGTGCGACCAGGCATTGAACGTTCCGGTAATGTCGTTCAGCATTAAACCCAACTGCCATTTTTGTATAGCCAGTCTGGCGCCAGCATCCAGACCAAACCCCCAGGCATTAGCGAAATTTCCTACTTTTCTGTGAACAATTTTAAAATTAGCTCCCAGGCTCAGGCCTTTCAGAAAAGGCATTTTTCTGGCATAGGAAAACAGAAAAGCATAATCGGCTGCTGAGAAAAAACGAATGTTGTCGTAATTAATCCGGCCGTTGGCATCGTACAAAAAACGGGTATCAGGAATGTTATCAATGGCGAAGCGCAAAACCGAAACACCAAGCGTACTCGACGAATCGATGCGGGTAGCAAAACTCCCATAATCGTATTTGGCGATGCCGGCAAAATATTCAGCATGCATCAGAGAAAGTTCATACTGATTGTGAAGCGCGGTGAGGCCTGCCGGATTCCAGTAACCGGCAGTTACATCCGTGACAGCGGCAGTTTGGGCATTGGCCATCCCCAAAGCACGCGCCCCTGCGCCAATGGTCAGAAATTCGTTACTGTATTTGGGGGCAGTTGCCTGGGCAAAAAGAAATTGATTGCCTAGGACCAACAAAAAAATCAGACTTAAAAAATAGTGCATACCAGTATAATAACCGGTTAAAATAACCATTTAAAAAAAATGATAAAGGCATTGAATTTTTCTGATCATTACAATGAAAAATATCGGTGATTGATATTGTAAAACTCAGCCAGGGTTTACTATTGATTGTATTTTCCTGTTATACCTTTAAAATTCAAAAATCAGGCCTTGAATACAAAAGCGAATCCGTTAGCCAAAGCCTGATTACTGATATGCAAATATTGCGCTAAATCAATATTAGCGTACTTTTTTACCCAAAAAAACTATTTACTAAGCGTTAGATTATCCAGCAGGCTGTTGATTTTATTTACTTCTTCCTCAGTAATGCTGATTTCACCCGCTTTCGCGTTTTCTTCTGCCTGTTTGGCATTTCTGGCGCCTACCAGCGCGCAGGTAATGCCCGGTTGTTTCAGGGTCCAGGCGATTACCAACTGGGCCAGGGTAGCACCTTTGTCATTAGCAATGGGTTTTATTTCATCTGAATTACAAGATGAATAAAACAGGAACTGAAAAAAGTATCAAGATAGTAGATAAAGCGCATTTGATTCTAGCCCATTATCGCAAAGGCAAAAACAATCCTGAAGATTTTATTTTTCCATTATTAGACAATGATAAGGACTACAGCGACCAGGCTTTTTTGTACCAGCAAATCAGCGCAAAAACAGCGTTAGTCAATAAGTATTTGAAAAAATTGGCTGAAAAAGCTGAAATTCATAAAAGTTTATCTTTTCACATTGCAAGACATACCTTTGCCAATGCCGCAAGGCGCAAAATAAAAGATATGTCAAAAATTCAGACCATGATGGGGCATGGTAGCCTGAAAACCCTTGAAGAATATATTGAAGACCTTGAGGATTTAAGTTTAGATAACGATAGTGAGGCTATCTTTATCTAACCGAGTAAACAATGAGTTACTTTTTTATCTGGAATTATGAAAATCAAATTAAAAAATCAGCATTTGATTTAGAAGTACTGTCCTATTCCCAAAAAGTGCAACCATTTAAAATTAGAGAGCGACCGACGCCCGGTTAATCAAATAATGTTTAACCGGGCGCCGGGCGCTTTTTAATAAAATGAGTCATGTACAAGGGTAAATTTAATGAATCACAGCGTTTAGCCATTTTGGCAG
>JBGTIS010000330.1:0-7002 GCA_041745535.1 Cyclobacteriaceae bacterium
TAAACTGCTGTTTTCCCATTGTTATAGCCATCTTGCGAACACGCTTCTTGCTCTGGTGTTAATTCTATCTTTCTTAAATTCATCGCGAAGTGTTTTTATCACAAAGTAATAAATTTTAAGTTAATTGTGTCTTGGTACTTAGCATGATTTACACGCATGTCTTGAATAAAAATAAGCTCGGTGTAAGAAGTCCACTGGATAGATGATTTTAAGTGAGAAGTAATAAAAACAAAAGGGCATAACATTAGCTAAAAGCAAGCGAGCAAAATGTGGTAAAATGAAACAATGCACAAAACATAAACTAATCGGAAACTTGAAAGTTTAGTGGGTAAAAAGGCCCGCCAGCTTTTAGCCAGGCCGTTGTAACATTAGAAAAACTTCCTGATGATAAATTCATGAAATTGCTTACGGATTTGCTCTTACAAACGAGGCAGATCTAACAGCCTAAACTTCGATTACGCAACGAAGCTAAATTTATGGGAGAAGATATATGATAAAAATAAGCATATATTAAAATAAAATTGCATATTATCGTTGCAATCAGTACGCTTTTTGCAATAATTCATAAATTTACACTTCTCAAAAGAAATTATTTAAATGATCCGAGCACTGTTTGTCCTCCTCTTTGTAACCTTTATCGCAATCCTGTCCTATTTTTTATTACCAAAAATTCAAGAAACTTTCACCCCGCAAGTTGAGGCTGAAACCCTTGTAGCAGCAGTAGATACGGTGAAGGTGGCTGTGGCCCCTCCTCCTAAAATGCTCTACGGAATGGTGATTGACTCGATGCTTGTTATTGAAAATACCATCAAAAGAAATCAGAATTTATCTGAAATTCTGATGGCTTACAATGTGTCTTCCCAAACCATTCACCTACTCAGTAAAATTGCCAAAGACACCTATGATGTGAGGAAAATAGCAGCCAACAAAAAATATACGCTGATCTGTAAACCCGATTCGCTGATGTCAGCCAGGGCATTTGTATATGAAGCCAGTCCTGTAGATTATGTGGTTTTTAACCTGGAGGATTCATTGAGTGTAGTTGTAAAACAAAGAGAGGTAGCGCTGAAAGAAAAAACGGTGGCCGGCGTTATTGAGTATTCTTTAGCGGAAACTATGGCTGAACTGGGCATTACCCCACAACTCACCAACAACTTCGTGGATGTTTTTGCCTGGCAGGTAGACTTTCAACGGCTTCAGAAGGGAGATCGCTTTAAATTAATTTATGAAGATAAACTCATTCATGGAGAATCGGTAGGTATAGGAGATATTAAAGCCATTTATTTTGATCATTTTGGTCACGATTATTATGCTTTTCAGTATGACCAGGGAGATGGATTTAATTATTATGATGAAGAAGGCAAAAGTTTGAGAAAAGCCTTGCTCAAATATCCTATTGAATTTACACGGATCAGTTCAAGATTTACGCGCAATAGACTTCATCCCGTTCAAAAACGATGGAAACCGCATTTGGGAACTGATTTTGCCGCGCCCAAGGGCACTCCGATTCGTTCGGTAGGAGACGGCATTGTACTGGAAGCCCAGTATACGAATAATAATGGCAATTATGTAAAAATTAAGCACAATGTTACCTATACCACCCAATATCTGCATATGAGCAAAATCGCCTCAGGCATTCGCCCAGGTGCCCGGGTAAAGCAGGGTGATGTGATTGGTTTTGTAGGCAGCACCGGATTGTCCACCGGTAATCACCTTTGCTATCGTTTTTGGAAAGATGGTCGGCAGGTAGATGCCCTTAAGGCTGAATTACCTCCCACTGAACCTATCGGGCAAGAAGAATTGGATGCTTTTCAGGCAGTGAGCAATTCATTGGTGGAACGGTTAAACGAAATCAAATATCCGGATGACCCTTCGGTACTTGTTGTTCAGAGCTATTGAACCAAACCAGTAAAACTCATCAGGAAAGTTCAGCGGATTTGGCCCAGAGGTTAATAGAAGCCTTCTTGGCATAATGGTTACTGCTGCCAGTTCTGCACCGTTCAAAGCAGGTCGTGCGGATTGTTAGATTAAGAGGATTAGGAATTAAAAAAGGGGGCATTGCCAGCCCCCTTCATACAAAATAACAATTCCTGGCCTTGCGACATGCCAGGTTACTTTGAAAATCAGGCCAGGTCGAAACGGTCCAGATTCATCACCTTGTTCCAGGCCGCCACAAAGTCCTGCACAAACTTCTCCTGAGTGTCTGCACATCCGTAGACTTCAGCGAGGGCCCGGAGCTCTGAGTTTGAACCGAAGATGAGGTCGACACGCATGCCCGTCCACTTGCCTTCGCCTGTCGCACGATCACGACCCTCAAACAGGACGTCAGACTCCGAAGCCGACTTCCAGGTTGTGCCCATATCAAGTAGGTTGACGAAGAAGTCATTGGTAAGGGCCTCCGGACGCTTGGTGAACACACCGTGTTGGGAATGATCGGAGTTTGTATTCAGTACACGCATGCCGCCAATGAGCACCGTCATCTCAGGTGGGGTTAGGGTCAACAGCTGCGACCGATCCACCATCATCTCCTCTGCCGATGTCGCTATTGTTTCATGAACTTTCATGTAGTTTCGGAACGCGTCTGCATTCGGCTCAAGGGGCCCAAATGCTTCTACATCAGTTTGCTCCTGCGACGCATCGGTTCTTCCGGGTGTGAAAGGTACTGTCACCGCATGCCCGGCATTCTTAGCTGCCTGCTCAAGGCCTGCGCATCCGCCCAGCACGATCAAGTCGGCAATTGAAACCATCTTGCCACCTGACTGGGCGCTATTGAACGCTGATTGGATACCCTCAAGCGTTTCCAGCACTGTTGACAGTTGGGTCGGATTGTTTACTTCCCAATCCTTCTGCGGTGCCAGACGAATGCGTGCTCCGTTCGCGCCACCGCGTTTATCGGAGCCACGGAATGTGGATGCTGAAGCCCAGGCAGTAGATACCAGCTGAGACACAGACAGTCCTGATGCAAGTATTTTAGCCTTCAGTGCAGCGATGTCCTGATCGTTGATCAGTTCATGGGTAACAGCCGGGATAGGGTCTTGCCAGATCAGCTCTTCCTGAGGTACTTCCGGACCGAGATAGCGTGACAGTGGACCCATATCGCGGTGCGTCAGTTTGTACCATGCCCGGGCAAACGCATCCGCGAACTCATCCGGATGCTCAAAGAAATGCCTTGAAATTTTCTCATAAGCAGGATCCGTTTTCAAGGCGATATCAGTCGTAAGCATAAAGGGCGCATGACGCTTAGACGGGTCGTGTGCATCCGGCACGGTACCGGCACCTGCCCCATCTTTCGGTTTCCACTGATACGCACCAGCCGGGCTTTTGGTCACCTCCCACTCAAAGCCGAAGAGGTTCTCAAAGAAGTTGTTGCTCCACTTCGTCGGCGATGTGGTCCATGCTCCTTCCAGGCCGCTGGTAATGGTATCGCCTGCATTACCGCTGCCGAAGGTGTTTTTCCAACCAAGGCCTTGTTCCTCTATGCTCGCGCCTTCGGGTTCCGCGCCCACATACTGGGCCGGATCGGCGGCGCCATGGGTTTTGCCGAAGGTATGCCCGCCAGCAATAAGGGCTACGGTCTCATAATCATTCATCGCCATCCGACCGAAGGTCTCGCGAATGTCACGGGCTGACCCAATCGGATCAGGATTGCCATTAGGCCCCTCAGGGTTTACGTATATCAGCCCCATATGAGAGGCACCAAGCGGGTTTTCCAAATCATGATCGCCCGAGTAACGTTCTTTATTTCCCAACCATTCTCCTTCAGCCCCCCAATAGATATCTTCCTCAGGCTCCCAAACATCCTCACGTCCGCCAGCGAAACCAAAGGTCTTGAAGCCCATCGACTCGAGGGCGCAATTGCCGGCGAGTACCATCAGGTCGGCCCACGAAATTTTTTTGCCGTATTTCTGCTTGATCGGCCAGAGCAGCAACCGTGCCTTATCGAGGTTCGCGTTATCCGGCCAGCTGTTGAGTGGCGCGAAGCGCTGGGTGCCACTGCTCGCTCCACCACGGCCATCACCAATGCGGTAAGTGCCCGCGCTGTGCCATGCCATTCGAATGATGAACGGGCCATAATGACCGTAGTCGGCAGGCCACCAGTCCTGAGAGGTAGTCATCATATCGTAGAGGTCTTGCTTCACGGCCTTCAGGTCGAGTTTCTTAAACTCCTCAGCGTAGTTGAACCCCGTGCCCATCGGATCGGACAGGGAGGAGTGTTGTCGGAGGATTTTCAAATTCAATTGATTGGGCCACCAGTCACGGTTCGACGTACCACTGCCCGCGGTAAACTTTAGCGCGCCACCCATAAAAGGGCATTTACTGGATTCGTTGACATCCCAAACTTTGTGGTTTGACGATGTACTCGTATTTTTGTTATTTTCCATTTTAATTAAATTAATAAGTTGTTTGTCAACTTAGAATAACATCTTTTAAAAAGTAATGCTCTAAAGTATAGCTTTTTATAGCGTCCATCAAGCATTTCAAAGCCTAACTACCGATAGAAAATTTCTATCCAATATAGATAAAATCTATTTTTATCCTTAATTGTATAGATAAAATCAAACCCTATTAATCAGAGGAATTATGACACTTCTGCTATTTTTAAAAATAAATCTACACGAAAAACCAGTTTGAAAACCATGCAGGCAGCTACTTATGAACAATATGGGTCACCGGACGTCCTTCAAATCAAAGAAGTGGAAAAGCCTGTTCCCAAAGAACGTGAAGTGCTGATTCGGGTGTATGCCGCCACCGTAAATCGAACCGATTGCGCCATGCTGCGGGCCAAACCCTTTATTATGCGGTTTGTCACCGGGCTTTTTAAACCCGGTAAATCAATTACCGGAACCGATTTCGCAGGGATGATAGAAGCAGTCGGGAAGGATGTGACGGCCTTTAAAGCCGGCGATAAGGTTTTCGGATTTGACGACAGTGGTGTATGTTCTCATGCCCGGTACCTCACCCTTTCGGAAGACAAAGCACTGTCCACCCTACCGGAAAACACCTCCTATCAGCAGGCCGCAGCCAGTTTGGAAGGAGCGCATTATGCCTATAATTTTATCAATAAAGTGGATTTGAAAAGCGGACACAAGGTGCTGGTGAACGGAGCTACCGGCGCCATTGGTTCGGCAGCGGTGCAAATGCTAACGTACTTCGGCGCGGTGGTAACGGCCGTATGCGATACGAAAAACATAGCATTGGTAAAATCGCTCGGAGCCGACAAAGTAATTGATTATACAAAAGAGGATTTCACCACCCAAGATGATCAGAAATATGATTTCATGTTTGATACCGTAGGCAAAAGCTCCTTTGCCAGATGCAAACCTCTGTTACAACCCAAAGGCGTTTATATTTCATCAGAATTAGGTGCGATGGCGCAAAATCCTTTCCTCGCCCTGCTTACCCCACTCACCGGTGGCAAAAAAGTTGTCTTTCCCATTCCTACTGATACCAAAGGCAGTATTTCTTTTATCAAAAAACTGATGGAGGAAGGAAAATTCAAACCCGTGATAGACCGCACCTATCCACTGGCACAAATCGCCGAAGCGTATAGGTATGTCGAGAAAGGTCAGAAAACAGGCAATGTGGTCATCACAATGTAGGATTGCAGCTAACAAATATTTAAGGGCATTTCCCCGGATGAGCGATAGCGCCTGGCGCTGGCAAATTCCGGGGTCCCATGAAGTAGATGCCGCCCCCTTCAGATTTGTAATACCCCATAAGCGCAGGGCATCCGAATCCTTATCATGTCAAAATTTTTTAAAATGAGGATGCATGCACAATGTTCAAGGTTCAAGGCTCAATGTTCAACGTTCAAAGGAATAAAGTTCAAGGCTTAATCACATACGGTTTCCCGGTTGAACACGATTCGTCCCGCGATTAATAATTAAGCTCTGTACATTAATAATTGAATATTGAGCCTTGATTATTGAACATTGTTTATTTAGCCTTGATTATTGAACATTTATTTGCGTCCTACACCTTGTCTGAAGTTGAAACAGTTTCCGACTCATCAGCGCTTCCGTCAGCTTCCTGGGGTACACCGGTACCTTTCCTTCTATCTACAATATGATTGAAATGGTCAATATTTTCGTTCAAATGTTTGATAAGTGACGTATAACCCTCGGAGGGCGTAAGGGTGGCATGGGCGGTTACATGCTGTGCCAGGGTTCGGTAGGCTTCCGAGGTAAGCTGAACAAGTTCTTTGGTGCTTTTTGCCCCATTCTGACTAAATTCTCCCAGCCTTTGAATAAACAGCTTTTCAAAATTGATGTTCGCGATATTCATTTCCTTTACCACCTCTTCCAGATCCAGGTCCTGAATGGCAGCCACACAATCGGGATTGGTTTGCAGATCACGAATCAGGTTTTTTAAGGAAGCCGTTTCGGCATTGTAATTCAGCTGATACAGTTTACTGCCGTATTTGTCGATACAGGCCACAATCCTGCTGCCGGCGGCTTTCAGTTTTTCGTTAGGATGGTGTGTATAACCCTCGCAAATCTGTCGCAGGCAAATGATCATCTGATCACGCTGGGTATCCAGACTGGTAAGCTGGGGCGTAATTTCACTATTGGTATCCTGCTTATAGGCTTCCTGCAATTGTATGTGATGTTGACTGAGCACATTATAAAGCGCCTTCACCTTCAGTTTTTCAGCACCATGCTGCTTCACAATAATAAGCGTGTTGCTAATAAACTGAATAAATTCCTGAATCCTGTACCTGCCTAATACTGCTGCGTTAATCATTTTACTTACGTTTTAGTTTAAAAAATATAATTTCAATGGTAAACCTCAAAACAAGTTTAAATACCAGGGTAAAAAAAACGAATGCGGCCATAAACGTTACATAGCTAAGTTAACTGTACTTATGCCATATCCTGGCAACTCAGTCTGGAGGCTTTCGTAAACGATTGACACCTTGCCAACCAAGTTGAGAAGCTATCGTTGGTGATCGACACCTTGCCGACGAAGTGGAGAAGCCGTCGTCAGTGATCGACACCTTGC
>JBGTIS010000331.1:0-21530 GCA_041745535.1 Cyclobacteriaceae bacterium
CATTCAACATTCAACATTCAACATTCAACATTCAACATTCAAACCTTCCCTCTTCTAACGCTCCTTTAGCTACCAGGCGACGATGGATAACCCGGATTTTGTGGCGTAAGGTTGGGGTTATTCAATATCTCCTGTACAGGAATAGGAAACAGCAGGTGTTTTTCCTGTAATTTCTGATTTGAGCTTAAATTAGTATGCCCCACAAAGTCATCGAACCCATCGGTGGTTTCGTTGTATACTTTACGCAGGCGTACCATATCAAACCAGGTAATGCCCTCATAAGCCAGTTCATGCCACCGTTCTCTCCAAACCGCTTCGCGAAAGGTTGCCTGCGTGAAAGCACCTAAATCGGGCGTAGTAAGCCCTGCCCGGTCTCTGATCCTTTTCAATGCGTTTAGGGCATCCTGTGTAGGGCCATTCACTTCGTTGGAAGCTTCAGCATAAATCAGTAAAACATCAGCGAATCGAATCATCGGTACATTGAGGTTATCTTTGGCAGTACCTGGTATACCGGCAGTACCATTGGCGGTCACATTAAAGTGCTTAAAAATATAAGGAGCACCCAGGTCAAAAGGTTCGCCGCTTCCATTCTCGTAATAAGTAGTATAGAAGTAGCCTTCCTGATCTACCGTACGAATATCTCCGGCTTCGTAAGATTCATAAAAAGAAAGAGTAGGCACGGTACTTCCTGTACCAGAAGGGCCCCGGTAGGTAACCGGCTTAAAGTTAGGAAACATATTGCCCATAGGATTACCCGCAACCAGATCGTTGTATTGCAGGCTAAAAATATGTTCTTTGGTATTGCCCAAACTTTCGTCATGCACTTCCCGGTAGGTATCGAAAAGATCAATAGATTCAGGGTTGTCAATAATCTCTTTCGCTTTATCCGCTGCTTTTTGATAATATTCCTGTCCTTTGTTCAATGGCTGCCCAGCCATGGTAAGATACACCTTGGCTAACAAAGCTTTTACTGCTGCAGTTGAAATTCTTCCGCTCGCATCTGTCCAAGGTAATCCTGCTTTTTCAGCATCCAGAAGGTCACTTACAATCTGATCGTATACTGAAGCCTGAGGTGTGCGAGCAGGAAAGAAATCCTCTGAAGTGGCAGACTGAGGCGTTAACACAATAGGGACATCACCCCAGAGTCGTACCGCGTAAAAGTAAGACCAAGCACGAAAAAACTTGGCTTCACCTAAAATTCTGGTTTTTTGCGCCTCATCCATAGGTGTAATGCCCGGTACTTTCTCTAACACCAGATTAGTTTGTGCTATCAGCTGATACACCCCACGCCACCAGTTTTTGATGTGCCCGGTATTTCCATCCCAGGTGAGTGAATACAAATTATTCAAATCGGAATTCTGAGCAGTTTCCGTGGTTGAAGTTCCCGTAGGCGCTTCCAGCAACTGCCAGTTGGAAGAAAAAATTCCGGCACCATCACCATAAAACCGTGCATTGTCGTACACTGCCGCAATGGCTGCTTCCGCATGGTCGGGAATGGTATAAAAACTTTCCGGTGTCAGGTTAGAAGGATCTTCCTCATCCAGGAAGTCCTTACAGCCTGTTGCCAGCAATAAAGCCGCGCAGGCTAATACTTTACTTATATTTTTTATTAGATTTATATTCATGATTAATATTTTTTAAACTATACAACAATTAAAAACCAACCTGAATACCCAGCATATAGGTAGTAGGTTTAGGATACTCATGCCATTTCATACCCTGTGAAAAGGCATTGTTACCATTATCACCCCGAATGGGTTGTACCTCAGGATCGCCAATTACTTCGTCATCTACAATTAAAAAGAAGTTTTGTGTAGAGGCATAAATTCTAAGGTTACTCAAGCGCAGCTTTTGAACTGTACGCTGCGGAAAGGTATATCCTAACAGGAGGTTTCTGCCCCGGATAAAAGAAGCATCTTTGATCCAGCGAGTATCTACGTTGGTTACATATCCTGCCCGAGTATCTCTGATTTGTGCGATCTGGCTGTCCTGATTTTCGGGTGTCCATGCATCCAATACGGTAGTATAACTGTTGGCCAGTGCCTGACGGTCTTCGCTAGGATGCAGGTTCATGTCCATCAGGTCGTTACCATACATGTACTGAAGGTCTAAAGTCAGGTCTATGTTTTTATACCGTACCGTATTAACAAGCGCTCCCCAGCCTTTAGGACTACCATTTCCGATAATCATCCGGTCAGCATCTGTAATGGCTTTATCGCCGTTCACGTCTTCATATTTAATGTCGCCGGGCAGTATAGTCAATCCGTTCCGATAGCTGGTAAACTCTGCAGCCTGTGCTCTTTCGGCCTCACTCCATACACCTAGGCGATGCAAACCCCAGAAAGAACCCACCGGTTCGCCTACGCGGATAATGTTGGTGTCGTTGGTAAAGCCAGGGCCACCTACGCCGAAAATATCAGCAGGCGTAGCCAGGGAAAGCACCTTATTCTTGTTCATAGAAATATTAAAGGTAGTATTCCATGAAAAGTTGGCGCCTTCAATGTTTACCGTACTCACCGACAATTCTATCCCCTTGTTCTCCATGGAACCTATGTTTTTCCGGATAGTAGCATATCCACTGGTTTGCGGAACAGGAGCATCCAGCAGCATGTCGGTGGTTTTTCTGTAATAGTAATCGGCTTCAATGGCTATTTTACCGTTGAATAATCCCAGTTCTATACCAAAATCGGTTTGAGCTGTTTTTTCCCATTTCAGATCCGGATTGGCCAGTCTGTTAATCCCAGTACCACTTACTCTCGATTCATTGATAATGGCCGCATAGTTAGACCCTAACAGCGATAATGATGAATAAGGAGGAATTTCAGAGTTTCCGGTTAAACCATAACTGGTTCTTAGCTTCAGGTTTGAGATCACCTCGTTATTCTGCAAAAATCCTTCTTCAGACATCCTCCAGGCCAGAGCCGCAGAAGGGAAAAAAGCGTATTTATTATTCTCCCCAAACTTAGATGAACCATCCACACGCCCAGTAACGGTTACCAGGTACTTGTTCATCAAGCTGTAGTTCACCCTTCCAAAATAAGAGTTCAGCGCTTCTCTGGAAGCATTGGAATACACGCTAAGATTGTTGCTACCGGCTCCCATGTTGTTATACAGGAAATAATCCGTCGCAAAAGTCCGAACGCCCTGGTCTATGCGGAAGAAATTGGTTTCCTGCCAAGAAATTCCCAGAAGTCCGGTGAATGAATGAATTTCAGCAAACGTTTTGTTATAGGTCAGGTAGTTTTCAAATGACCAGAAAGTTTCCCGCTGATTGCTGGTAGAAGCCCTGCCCTGGCTGCCTGGATCCAGTGTTCTGGTAGTATGGTCATTTCTTTCCTGGGTAATTACGTTGGTACCCAGCACTGTTCTGAATTCCAAACCCTCGGTCAGATTAATATTGGCAAACACAGAACCCAGTACAGTTTGTGTATTCAGAATGTAAGTACGACCGTATAACCTGTGCATCGAACTCATGGTACCCTCAGCGAAAGGATAGTCTCTGTTATTGGCGAAGGTACCATCTTCATACCTGACGGGCAGGAAGGGAAAGTCTTCCACAATCTGACGGGCAACCTGATCGCTGATGTCTACCAGGTTTTCAGACTGATTGTTATAACTGAGGGTGGTACCCACCTTCAACCATTCCTTAATTTTAGTATCAAGCGTTAATCTGCCAGAGTAACGTTTCAGGTAAGACTTTTTAAGAAGCCCCTGGTCGTCCCGGTAACCTAGTGAAAAAGAATAAGTTGTATTCTCGCTACCACCACTAAAACCTAGCTGATGGTTTTGAGACAATTTATTCTGCGTAGTTTCCTCCAGCCAGTTGGTATCGTACAGTGGCCTGCCATTGCTGTCGAAAATGCGGGGGTCGGTTCTGCGCAGGGCAGGGTTCAGATAGGCCCATCTGCCTTCGGCCCATCCTACCGGGTCAAATTTTTCCATATTGGCCCAGGCCAGGTCTTCCACGGCCAGGTATTGTTCGGCATTCAGTACTTCCGGACGGTTAGGCCCAATTGTATTTACACTGAAATCGGCGTTATAGGTAACTTTACCTTCACCGGCTTTACCTTTTTTCGTAGTAATCAGGATTACACCATTAGCGCCTCTCGCACCATAAATGGCAGTAGAGGAGGCGTCTTTCAATACTTCAACCGATACAATGTCGTTCGGATTGATATAATCTATCGCCTGGCTAAATTGCGCCTGGTTTCCCATGGGCAACTGTACGCCATCTACCACATACAAAGGGTTGTTGGTTGAGTTAATTGAGCTGAAACCCCGTATCCTGACATTGGTTCTTCCACCAGGGCGACCTGAGTTTACATTTACCTGCACACCAGGTATTCTGCCGGCTAACGACTGATTAAGAGAGGGAGCAGCACGTTCTTGTAGCTGTTCTATATTCACAGAACCTACCGCACCCGTCAGATCTGATCTTTTTTGAGTACCATACCCGATTACCACAATTTCGTCCAATGCTTTTACATCGGCAACAAGCGATAAATTAATTGTGGTTCGGTTGCCTACCGTAACTTCCTGCGATAAATATCCCACAGAACTAAAAACGATAATGGTGTTTTCGCCAGGCACATCCAGTCGGTACATACCGTCCGCATCAGTAACGGTTCCAGTGCTGGAGCCTTTTATTACTACGTTTACACCAGGCAGGCCGCTGCCATCTTGTTCGTCCGTTACTTTTCCGGATATGGTAACATCCTGCACAAACAGGTTGGCAGCACTGGTAGTTATTTCATTTATTACATCATTGCTGGAGTTTGTATAGGAACCGTAATAATCAGCCACAGGGGCTGCAACCAAGGTGCCGCATAAAAATAGCTGGGAAAACAGGCCAGTGAGCACCATGGCCGTTCGCTTAAAATGTGGTAATTTGTTTTTCATAATTTTAGTTTAGATAAGTGTTTGTTTTAAATAAGTGTTTGTTAATTGTTTAGTTGGATAGCTGACGTACATAAACCTGTCAGTTTATACCTGTGCGATATCCTGAATTGTAATACATCTTTTTCATTTTACCTGTAATTAATTGATGATTAAACTTTAATGATGTCGCAAATTACAATTTTTACAATCAGATTTCCTTTTCAGCAGAAGTAATTAACAATTTTATAATGTCCATCAAACACCAAAATTCTTCCATAGCGCCAGCGCAAACACAATTAAACCTATCCATCAGGCTGATTAGTGGTACAATTGCTATGTTAACTTAAAGTGAAGTATTAAGAAGCGCAACCGTGTTAAAATTGCATAACATGATCTCAGAAAACTCAATATTAAACCGGCCAAATTTTATAATTCTGTTTTCAAACATTCAATAGGCACGCTGGTTACATAATTTTAAAACTATTAATCTGGACACTAAAAAATTAACATATGACAACCCAGGATAACAAAGAATACCTTACTCCGCTTACCGTGAAATTGCAGGAATTAGAAAAAGAAGGCTATACTGAACAGTTTGTTTTTGCCAATGGTGTGCTCAAAGACAGCAACGGACAGACGTATCAGGCAGGTGATCTGAAGATTCTGAAAGAGTTTCGGTTTGAAGGCGAAAGCAATCCGGACGATATGTCTATTTTATATGCCCTGGAAAGCGACAAAGGCAACAAGGGAACGGTAGTAACTGCCTATGGTACCTATGCCGATGAACTGGCTGCGTTCATGAAAGATGTGGAGGAAGTAAAAGAGTAAAGTACTTATTTTTTGAAATTTACTTTTATTCCTCAAAAACTTAAGCAGACCAATTATCAATTTTTTGTAAGTAAACACATACAGATATAATTTTATCTCTATATGTGAGCGGCTCCCTTTTGCCCTTACCATATCTGGTCAAAATTTTCACAAGCTTTTACCCTCCCCTTCTGACAGCATGCATGTGCCGTGAAATAATATTATTTAAATAAAAAAATTTATTTTGCTAATATAGGTTACGTTTGTTTTGTGGTCAATACTAATAGAAAAGTCCTATAAAAAAGTAAGCTTCTGACAAAAGGAAATAAAGGAATCACCTTACATACCTTCATCAGTGGGTCAAATTCTTACCAGGAAGTAGCGTTTGTAGTACAATTTTACCTATTAGTAACTTATGAAAATCTACACCATTTCTTGTTGCCCTGTTTTCAGCCATATGGTTTATCACCTAAAAGTCCAAAATCCTATAACCAATTACCTTAGTCAGCTGCCAACCCTATGTGGGTGCTGACATACGGTCATTTCTATTCTCTTTTAAAGCATACAATTCTCCTCATCAAAAACCACAGATTCCTGAAATCTCCAACAGATTCAGACTGATAAACTATTGCCTGTTATGAAAGTAATTATGATCGTTATTCTATTTCTTATCCTTCCTCAAAACCCTTCTTTTTCTCAACCAAATATCACCATTACCGGAGCAAAAGATTCCCTGGCAGTAATCCATCAGATTATGCGGTACCTTGATCATTTGGATATACATGAGCCTGTTTTTCTCAAGGTGTGTTTTTCCTCTTCATTACCTGCCGGAATAGAAGGTTTTACCCACTCTAAAAAAATGCCCGCAATCAGTAATTATCATTTGATCAAGATATTTATTAAGAAAAATTTACCAGAAAGCCGGCAAAAGGTTGTACTGGCCCATGAAATGATTCATGTGAAGCAATATGTGAAAGGAGAACTGGAGGTGCTTGATAACAGGAAGACATTCTGGAAAAATCAGCAGTATAACTACAAAGAATCCGACAATGTGCATACGCCCTGGGAGCAGGAAGCTTATAAAGGGGACCAATTGCTGGCCAGGGAATATGGGGAACAGGCTGACCTGCCGCTCCTCGTATCCAATAAGGCGCCTTAATGGTTAGTCTCGAAAAGGTAATTCAACCAAGGGAATTACTTCAACAGCCCAGGCAGGACATTATAGAATAAAAATGAGTGAATGGGTTGCGATTTTTCAGTTTGAAGAGAATCTTTTACCATAAGTTGAAAAGCATGTCAGCCAGCTTATATAGCTTATTGTTTGGTGAGTTTCTCAAGTACCAGGGCTTTCAGTTCCCCGACTTGCTCACCGGGTATTTGCCGGGCCGAAACCACGATGTTTTGTTCCCCTTGTTTTAAATTGATCTCTCCCACCGTAAGGGTAGCCCAGGTTTTTTCAAAAGCCTCCACTTCCCGCATAATCCGGTCGGGACTGGGAATAATAGGCGGATCATAGGCTTTGTCGATGGTAGCAGTAATACTTTCCTCACCTGCCGTTACCGCGATGGTAGCCCCCATATCTTGTTGCGGACAGGTATATTTCAGTCGGGCTACATACGTACCACCTTCTGCCACATCCACGTGCCAGCTGATCCGGTCATCGGTACTTTTCCAG
The DNA here is from genome assembly GCA_041745535.1 of Cyclobacteriaceae bacterium. Taxonomy (GTDB): domain Bacteria; phylum Bacteroidota; class Bacteroidia; order Cytophagales; family Cyclobacteriaceae; genus JBGTIS01. The sequence continues at coordinate 7,361 of JBGTIS010000331.1, forward strand.
TTAACCAGCCAGTCGTTGGCCCAGCCATTTACATTGGCTTTGTAGGCAATATCGCCGGAAATTTCCGCTTCATGGGCAGGCAGCGACACCACCGGTGCCTGGTCATATCCTACCGGTATAGGAAGCGGTGCGGGAAATGGCTGGGTTACCTCATGGTACCAGTCTTTATACCGGGTGAGCAGGCTGCTTACCAGATCGGATCTTTCGGCGGCCAGGTTGTGCTGCTCCCCCGGATCGTTCACCATGTCGAATAGCATCGGTGTTTGCTCATTTTCCACTACCAACCGGTACCGGCTGGTACGCACCGCACCCGAAGAGGGATACATGGTTTCATTGCGAGGTTGAATGGTAAAAAAAGAGCGTTCAGGCAACGAATCGGTTTCTCCTTTTAATAAGGCACTCAGATTAACCCCATCAATGGGTTGAATATTTTCAGGAAGCGCGATGTTACACAGGCTGGCCAGCGTGGGTAAAATATCGATATGTCCGGTTATTTCATTAATAATTTTACCTTCCGGCAAAGTGCCTGGCCATTGGATAAAACAGGGCACCCTGACCCCACCCTCGTGTACCGAACCTTTGCTTCCCCGCATACCGCCATTGTACCGGTTGCCTTTCGGCCCATTGTCGGTCATGAACAGCACAATGGTATTTTCCCGCAAGCCTAATTTTTCTACCGCTTTGAGAATTCTGCCTACGTTGTCGTCGATGTTTTCGCACATCCCATAAATGGCAGCCCGGTTTTTCCGAATATCTTCCCGCACCCCAGTCAGTTTGTTGTAATACTTGTCGTAATATTTATCAGGCACCTGAAAGGGTGTATGGGGTGTATTGTAGGGAACATAGCAGAAAAAAGGCTGCTCTTTGTTTTTTTCTATAAACGCCAGGGCAGAATCGGTGAGTACATCGGTAATGTAGCCTTGGGTAGCTACCGTATCGCCATTGTATTCCAGTGGCGCATCGAAGTAGTTGTTCAGGTGACCGGCACAAAACCCCATAAAGGTATCGAAGCCCTGCCCGAGCGGGTGGCTGGGATAGTGGCTGCCATTGTGCCACTTGCCGAAGCACCCGGTATGGTAACTGGCTTCTTTGAATACCTCGGCCAGGGTAACTTCTTCGCTTCGGATGGTTTCGGTATTGCGGGTAACCCAGTAGGCGCCGGTACGCAGGTTGTAGCGGCCGGTAAGTAGGCTCGCCCGCGTCGGGGCACATACCGGACTTACAAAAAAGCGATCGAGCCGGATGCCATCGCGGGCAAAATTATCCAGCACCGGGGTATCGATGGTATCATTACCATGCAGGTGAATATCGCCATAACCCTGGTCATCCGTCAGGATCAGGATCACATTGGGATGCTGCCTGGTAGCATCCGATTGACTTTCAGAATTAGTAGCGGTAGAACAGGCGAACAGTAACAGTGAGCAGGTTATACTATAGAGGAGAATTTCAATAACGCGCTTCATAAAAAGTCTTTTTGGCTAAAATAGTTGATTATTCAATTTTTCCTTACATTTAGGTGACAAAGAAATAGTTTTTAAATACCTATTGATGCTTATTGACATTCATACGGCCTGTTCGTTTATTTATCCGCTATGTTAGCTACTTCCATCAGGCATTACCGGAAGCCGCTTTTACGCTTTGTTTTTTGAAGATATACAAAGTTTATCCAGGCAGAAAGAAGGCCATTTATTTTTGATTTGCTGTTTGCTGTTTTACTGACAATCATACCAATTTGAAGGCATATTGGATCATATTCACATTAACCAGCGACCCGACCCATGAGCATACACAAAATTACTGTAAAAGGTAAAAAAACCACACCTACTGCTTCTTTTGATTCATCCGATGACCTCACTACCCTTCGCGAAACTTTTGTGATAGACCGTAGTGTAAGAGGCGCAACCGAAAGTCATACCATCGATTTACAGGACAACGACCTGATTGAGATGATTTTTGAAGACAATACCATATGGTTTAGCAGCAAAGATAATCTGGAAGAAATATTTCCCGAAGCCGCCACACAGAAACGCTCCGCTGATGGCTCTTTTGAAATACCGGTCGTAATACAAAGCAGCAGTAGCGAACGCGGTATTATTGGTGCTGTTTCTCTGAAAATTATTAATATTTTTACCAGAAAATCGCTGGCTAAAAAAGTAAGAGAAATTGCCGCGGATCTGGAAAAAAAACAGTTAGAGAACCAAATCGGTTTGTTTCGCCTGGATGCTGCCTTTCAGTTTCAGAATTTTACGGCAGAAGAAATGACCCATCCGTACCTGCTTTTTATTCACGGAACAGCCTCCTCTACCCAAGGTTCGTTCGGTGGACTGATGCTTACTACCACGTGGCGGTATATTCAGCAAACCTATGGCGCCCGGGTACTGGCTTTTCAGCACGAGACCCTTACCAAAAGTCCATTGGAAAATGTATTGGATCTGGTTAAAGCACTGCCTTCCGGCATTTCGCTACACCTCCTCAGCCAGTCGCGGGGTGGTATCGTAGGAGAAGTACTGGCCCGCTTTTGCCACACTGATGAAAACAACCGGGGATTTGACGACAATGAAATTGAATATCTCCGAAAATCGGATCGGCACGAGGATATTGAGCAAATTAAACTGATCAACGAAATACTGCGAAAGAAAAAGATCAGCGTAAAAAGATTTATCCGGGTAGCCTGTCCCGCCCATGGTTCCATTCTGGCCTCCAAACGGTTAGACAATCTGTTGAACATCACCTTTAACCTGATCGGATTGGGCACTACCCTGACAGCCAATCCTGTGTATTCAGGTTTTAAAAACCTGATCGCCTCAGTAATAGACTGTAAAAATGAAGCAGACGTACTGCCCGGTCTGGAGGTACAAAACCCCGATTCCGCCTTTATCAAAGTCCTGAACAACCCTGCCACCAAAGTGGTACTGGATAGCCCGCTGGTGGTTATTTCGGGAAACTGCAAAGTGAAACTCAATCTGAAAGCCTTGCTGGTGATCGCCAGCAAATTGTTCTATTTTACCGATAACGACCTGGTAGTGAATACTAACTCCATGTACCAGGGTACTAAAAGGCTGGGTCGGGTGCAGTACTATTTTGATGAAAACGCGGAGGTAGATCATTTTCATTACTTTAAAAATGAAAACACCAACCAGGCGCTGTTGCGTGCCCTGGAAGCATCGGATGACGCTCAGATTCCAGGTTTCTCCCTGACGCCTGCCGCTTTACTGGGCGAAGGCGAAAGACAGGCGCTGCTGAACCTGGAAGGTGGACAAATATTTGAAAACACCGTAACCGGATCCAGACCCATTGTAGTGGTACTGCCAGGCATTATGGGCTCTACGCTTTCGCGGAATGGAGACCGCTTCTGGATTAATTATTTCAAATTTATAACAGGCGGACTTACTGCCCTGGATATTAAAAACAATGGATTCAGTGCGCCTGCTATCGTAAAAACTTCTTACAAAAAACTGGTAGACCACTTATCCGGCGCCTACGACGTGGTTACTTTTCCTTTCGACTGGCGGTTGCCACTTACCGAATCCGCTAAATTACTGAGCGATAAAATCACTGAATTACTCACCTTCAGGCAACCCATAAAAATAATTGGTCATTCTATGGGCGGTGTGCTGGTCAGAGATTTTATTGTGCATCATCCGCAAACCTGGCAGGCACTGAATCAGTCCGCCGGTTTTCAGCTGCTATTTTTAGGTGCGCCCCTAGGTGGCTCTTTCCGTATTCCTGCGGTTTTATGTGGCAAAGACGCGCTGATTGACAAGCTGGACCGGATTGATATTTTCCACAGAAAAGAAGAACTGCTGGAAGTGTTTTCAAAATTTCCAGGCATGCTGTGCCTGCTTCCGCTTACCACCGACGCAGACCGCGATTTTTCTAAAACAGATACCTGGAGAAAAATGAGCGAACCACTGGGTACCTGGCCTTTACCACATGAGAAAGACCTGAATACCTTTGGTGAATATCGGGATAAAGTGAACAAAGGCATGCAGGAAATAGACTATACACACATTGCCTATATTGCCGGTAAAGACAAAGCCACGCCCAACGGGTATCAGATTGAAGATACCCTTACGGGAAAAGATCTGGTGTTTTACAGTACGGCCGAAGGCGACCAGAGTGTGACCTGGGAAACCGGGATACCGAAACCCTTGATAGAAAACAATTCGGTGTATTATGTAAATGTGACCCATGGTGCCCTGGCTAACGAACCAGGTATATTTCAGGGCATAGACGACATTTTGTTACAGGGGTTTACCAACCGTCTCAGTAAAACAAGGCCCTCGGTACGGGGCGAAGAAAAACGGTTCAGAGCGCCTCAGCATTTTGACTTTGATTTATCGCCGGAGGGGATTGAGAAAACCATTTTAGGTTTAGAAGCGGAAGAAACTGTAACCGTTACGGAAACACCTATTGAGGTTTTCATCAGCAATGGCGATTTACGATATGCTGCCTACCCAGTGCTGGCCGGACATTTTATGAACGATGGCATTCTGTATGCTGAAAAGTCCATAGACCACAATCTGAAAGGAGCCCTTTCTGAAAGGCACCAGCTGGGCTTGTATCCGGGAGAAGTGGGTACTGGCGAAATACTGATAACCAGCAAGGCAGGTTTTCCGGGTGCCATTGTGGTAGGGTTGGGTAAGTTTGGCACCCTCACGGCTTTCCAGTTGGTCCTTACCGTTGAACAGGGCGTTACCAAATACTTACTCGGGCTGAATGATAAAATGGTACTTGGAAATTACTGGATTCCTAATGCTGATCGCATCGGCTTATCTGCTTTGATTATCGGATGTGGTTTTGGTGGACTGTCTATTGAAAATTCTATACGGGCGGTGATACAGGGCGTGCAGCATGCCAATAATAAAATGAAAAAACTGCATGCGGAAAACGCGAAAACTATACAAACCATCGAGTTTATTGAGTTGTATGAAGATACCGCCCTCAGTTGTTTTTATTCATTAAGCAAAATAGAAAATGAAGAAAACAAATCGCTGAACATTGTTACCAATGGCGCGAGAATCAAAACCCTGCCAGGATCAAGAAAAAGACTGCCGACCGAAGCAGAAGAAGGTTGGTGGAAAAGAATTACGGTAGAATTAAATAATGAGATTGATGCATCGGACTACATCCATTGCTTAAAATTCAGTGCTTCCACCGGGGGAGCCCGGGAAGAACAAAGAAAACTGTACAGCAGTACCCCCATTGTGGAGCAACTGATTAACGATATTTCTACCGACAACCGATGGTCGCCAGCTTTGGCCAAAACCATTTACGAATTACTGATTCCCAATGATTTTAAGGAAGAACTGAAAAAGCAGGGCAACATCAAATGGATACTTGACAAATATACCGCTTCTTACCCCTGGGAGCTTTTGCAGGACAGTACCCAGGATGCCAAACCGCTCTGCATCAACGCTGGCATGATCCGGCAGTTGGCTACGCCTGATTACCGGCTTAAAATAAATGCGGTGGCAAAGAACTCCGCATTGGTAATTGGCGACCCGGATTTGAAGGGATTTGTGAATCAGTTGCCGGGCGCCTATAAAGAAGGACAGGTAGTATCAGACCTGCTTACAGCCAATGAATTTAATGCTACTACTATTCTGAAAGGCTCACCTCCTGAAATTATACAGGCTCTTTTCAGCGACGATTATAAAATCATTCATTTGGCAGGACACGGATTTTTCAGCGAAGATTCTCCCGAAAGTGCGGGCATGGTAATCGGAGAAAAGATATTTCTGTCGACCCGTGAAATCTGTCAGATGAGTACCGTGCCTGAACTGGTATTTGTGAACTGCTGTTTTCTGGGCAAAACCAGTGGTGCTGCCGAAGCCTATTACCGCAACCGCTATAAACTGGCTGCCAATATAGGCACCCAACTGATAGACAATGGCGTAAAAGCAGTAGTAGCGGCAGGTTGGGCCGTGGACGATGCCGCCGCGCTGGATTTCACGAAATCGTTTTATGAAAGCATGTTCGCGGGTTACAGTTTTGGCGATGCCGTACAAAGGGCACGAAAGGTAATTTACGGGAAGTACAAAGACAGCAACAACACCTGGGGCGCCTACCAATGTTATGGCGATCCATTTTATAAGTTCAGAAGTAGTGTAGCAAGCAGCAAACCTTACGAACCTCAGTTTGTGATTCCCGAGCAGGCAGAAGTTGAATTAAATAATCTATTCAATGAACTGGAAATTGAAACGCAACCACACAATGAGTTTCTGGAACGGCTGACCGCCATCGCCAATGCCGTTGATCAATCCCAAATCAGAAATGCGGTGATTACCGAGCAGGAAGCCTGTATTTATGCAGACCTGTGCGAGTATGAAAAAGCGATTGCCAAATTTGAAAGCTTGCTCATCATGGAACAAGCTACCTTTTCTGTGTCTACCTTAGAAAAATACTGCCATATTAAAGCTAAAAAGTATGTGAATGACTTTCTGAAAGTGCAGCCCAGGCCCACCGGACTAATTGCTGAAATGAATAAAGTAACAAGAGATTTACGAAGTTTACTCATGATTAGCCCTACCGCGGAACGGTATTGCCTGCTGGGCCATACTTTTAAGCGAAAAGCCTTATTTAGTTCGAGCAAAGCGCAGAAAGTAAAAGCATTGAAAGAAGCAGCCTTTTATTTCTGGCAGGCATACAGTATTCAGAAAAGCACCAATTCGGCGTACGCGCTTAGCCACTGGCTGGAAACAGAAGGGCTACTGGTATTATTGGGTGAACACCAATGGGGGAAAACCGTACCGGCTAACGGAAAATCGTATGACCTCCCTTCTTCAGAAAATGCCGTCAAACAATTAAAAGAAGCCTATAATTTTACCCATACCCTACCCAATATCATAGATTATATGGAAATGGTATCAGCAGCCAACGTAAAATTATGTCAGTTAATTGTAAATCCTCCTGCCGATGAAAGCAATAAAGCTCTTGATGAAATACTAAAAGTTTTTCAGCAGCTCTGGAACCTGGCTGGGTCTAAAGGAAAAAAGACAGATGCCCTTGAACATCTGGAATTGCTGACCGACGCCCTGTCTGCCGTTACCAAAAAAGAAGGGCAGTTACTCAGAAAAACCACAGAACATTTAAAAACCGAACTGGAAAAGATGATTTGAATAGATTGAATAGCAAATAGCATTCAGAAAAAGGTAAAGCAAAGCCTAATAAGGATTAGCAAATAATAAATAGCTGTTAACCTGATGGTATCTGATCTGTCTGATGTTACCTGTTTTGCTATTCCAAACCAAAGTAAGGGGACTGCCTTCCCGGGGACTACCTTCCCTTATTTGTTAGTAAAATTTTTCCTGGTGACAAATCAGAGGCCTGCCCCTACCTGAGAAACCGCATAATGCCTGTAGGATTGCGCATTCACAGTAATTCACAGATACACTCTGTTCACACAAACGCAAGGGTAACAGGTTGTCTGGTATGCTGAAAGGATATTTTAAAACCTGCCTTATCATCACGAACACAGTAAAGCGCGTTTGGTTTATAAGAAGGCCCTGAGTCAGAATTTAAACTATTGGGGTTAAAAATGTATTTGCCCAACCCACATCGCGAAACAGGAGAAGAGAAATAAATGCGACACATCACCAGTACCGTCTGGATACTTTCATTAGTAAGCCTTTTTACAGACATTGCCAGCGAAATGCTTTATCCGATCATGCCAATATACCTGAAAAGCATTGGTTTTTCGGTAGTACTGATCGGCATATTAGAAGGCTTTGCGGAAGCCACAGCCGGATTAAGCAAAGGCTATTTTGGTAAATTATCCGACCTGAAAGGAAAACGATTACCCTTTGTGCGACTCGGCTATTTTTTCAGTGCCTTATCCAAACCGATGATAGCCGTGTTTGTATGGCCCTGGTGGATTTTTTCTGCCCGCTCCCTCGACCGACTGGGCAAAGGAATTCGCACAGGCGCCAGAGATGCGCTGCTTTCCGATGAAGCCACCCCGGCAACCAAGGGCACCGTGTTTGGTTTTCACCGGGCCATGGATACATTAGGGGCCGCCATCGGTCCGCTGGTGGCTTTGGCTTTCCTGTATTATTACCCGGCATCGTATCAAACGCTTTTTTATCTGGCGTTTATTCCAGGCATGTTAGGAGTGCTGACTACCTTTTTAATTAAGGAAAAGCGTGACAAAACAGAGATTCACCATCAGAAAATTCACTTTTTCAGCTTCCTGAAATACATTCCCCATGGCAAACCTGAATATCGGAAGCTTTTGGGCGGTCTGCTTGCCTTTACATTGTTCAATAGCTCAGACGTCTTTTTACTGCTGATGCTTAAACACTATAGATTTAGTGATACCGCCATGATTGGCGCTTATATTTTCTACAACCTGGTATATGCCCTGTTTGCCTATCCGGCGGGCATCGTGGCAGATAAAATCGGGCATAAAAAAATGTTCATCACAGGTTTATTAATATTTTCAACTGTGTATATTGGCATGGCTTTCATCCACCAATGGCTTTTATTGTATATGCTGTTTTTTATGTATGGCATCTATGCAGCCTGCGCCGAAGGTGTTTCAAAAGCATGGATCAGCAATGTGTGTGATAAAAAAGATACCGCTACCGCGATTGGCACGTATGAGGGACTTAGAAGCCTTGTTACCATGCTGGCCAGTTCACTAGCAGGATTGATATGGTTTTATGGTAGTCCTGAAGCTACCTTTGCCCTTTCCGGATTTGCGGTTGCGGTTATCGCGATGTATTTTTTAAGACTACCCTATCAGGAAATAAAGAACGTACCATGAAAAAATTACAAATAAAAATACCGCTTATTCTTCCCCAGGTACCCGACGAAAAAGACCGGTGTGTGCATAAACTGATAGATCAGCTACAGGAAAAGGAAGGTATAGAAAAAGTACACATTGCCGATAAAAAAGATCATCATGTACCTCAGCTCTGCTTTCATTACCATCCTGACATAATTTCCATTGAACAGGTTAAAACGCTGGCCCGACAAGCCGGTGCTTCCCTTACAGAGAAATTTGGTCATAAACTGATTGAGGTGAAAGGCATTCGCCATACGCGCCATGCCCGCCACATTGAACGCATTTTACAAAGGGCAAAAGGGGTGCTGGAAGCATCCGTTTCGGCCACCGGAATGATTCGGCTTGAGTTTAATACGAGCGAAACCAGTGAAGCACAGATTTTTGCGCTTTTAAGAAAAGAAGGGTTGGACATTCCTGATAGCGCTGTGAGTGCCGAAAAATACCTGAGCCAGGTTAACAAAAAGAAAAAACAGCATGACCATGAGGAACACCAGCATTCGGAAGAAGCGCACGAACACGATCATGCTCATGAACATGGAGGAGTTTTTGGTAAAAATACCGAACTGATCTTTTCTATTATTTGCGGCGTGCTGCTGGGAATCGGGTTTGGCCTCTCCTTTATCGATGCCGTGCCCGATTGGGCAAGCCTGGCCCTGTACATAGCCGCTTACTTTTTTGGCGGGTATTTTACGGCAAAAGAAGCCATCGAAACGGTGATGCAGGGAGATTTTGAAATTGACTTTCTGATGCTGATCGCCGCCATTGGAGCCGCTATTTTGGGAGAATGGGCCGAAGGTGCTTTGTTACTCTTTTTGTTCAGCATGGGGCATGCCCTGGAACACTATGCCATGAACAAAGCCCGGAAGTCCATCGCGGCGCTGGCCGAGTTGGCGCCTAAAACTGCCTTACTCAAAAAAGACGGCAAAACGGAAGAAGTAGGGATCGAAGCATTGCGTATTGGCGATGTAATCATCATAAAACCCAACAGCAAAATTTCGGCCGATGGCGTAGTCGTTAGCGGTAAAAGCAGCGTGAACCAGGCGCCCATTACCGGTGAAAGTATGCCAGTTGATAAAGTACCGGTAGCTGATCCGGACAGAGATTATAAGGCAGATAAAGATATAAAAGACGAAAACAGAGTATTCTCAGGCACCATCAATGGAAACAATACCCTTGAGGTAAAAGTGATTAAAGAAGCCAAAGATTCCACCCTCTCGCGGCTGGTGAAACTGGTAAATGAAGCCCAGACACAAAAATCGCCTACCCAGCGTTTCACTGATACCTTTGAAAAATATTTTGTACCTGCCGTATTGCTGCTGGTAATTATTTTAAATTTTGCTTTCCTGGTAATTGATGAAACCTTTGGCCAAAGCTTTTACCGGGCCATGGCCGTACTGGTGGCCGCCAGCCCCTGTGCCCTGGCCATATCAACACCCAGTGCGGTACTGAGTGGCGTAGCCCGGGCGGCCCGGGGCGGGGTGCTGATCAAGGGCGGGCGCCCTTTGGAAGACTTGGGGGTGCTTACTGCCCTGGCTTTCGACAAAACCGGCACGCTTACGGAAGGAAAACCCAAACTTACGCATGTTATTCCCTGGAATGGCATCTCGGAAAACGAACTCTTAACAACTGCCGTAGCCGTAGAAGCGTTGAGCGATCATCCATTGGCAAAGGCTATTGTAAAAGATGGAAAAGAAAGGTTATCCGCAATGGATATTCCCCAGGCCGATAACCTGGAAGCGGTGCTGGGCAAAGGCATCAAAGCCCAGCTCAGCGGAAACACGATTTACATAGGAAATCGTTCCTTGTTTGAAGCACTGGACAACAAAAAACCACTCCAGGACCTTGCTGAAAAAGTGCAATCGCTGGAAGAAGCAGGCAATACCACCATGATTGTTAGGAAAGATAACGATTATATCGGCATTATCGCTTTGATGGATACACCACGGGAAGATGCCAAACCTACTTTGGAGAAACTAAAAAAGACAGGCATCAAACGCATGATCATGCTTACGGGCGATAACCAGAAAGTGGCGGATGCGGTGGCGAAAGAAATAGGCTTAACTGATGCCTGGGGAGGCCTGCTTCCGGAACAAAAAGTAGCGTCTATCAAAGAATTACTAAAGAAAGAAAACAAAGTAGCCATGGTGGGCGATGGGGTGAACGACGCGCCGGCTATGGCCATTAGTACGGTAGGCATCGCTATGGGCGCGGCTGGTTCTGATGTGGCACTGGAAACAGCCGATATCGCTCTGATGTCTGACAAGCTGGAAAACCTGCCCTTCGCCATTGGATTGAGTCGTAAATCAAAGGGCATTATCAGGCAGAACCTCTGGATAAGCTTAGGTATGGTGGCTGTACTGATACCGCTTACCATCTCCGGAATCGCCAGCATAGGCCCCGCTGTACTGATGCACGAAGGGTCTACCCTTTTGGTCGTGTTCAATGCATTGCGATTGCTGGCTTATAAAAAATCGTAATGGAAAAACTGGATGAAACGTATTGATTTCCCAAAAAACATCCATAAATAAACTAAAACCATTCTACTGGCCGATAGCCCTACGATGATCTTAAAAACCAACTCCAACTTATTGATTAATTGGTGCCTGGGTATGTGCTACCGACCGGTTGGTTTTGTTAAAAGGTGAAGCCTTTTTTCAGGTAAAAAAGAAACCCTTTTTTGGGAATTCAGAAACATATCGGACAAACCGAAAACGCGAATATTGAGGTGCTGGGTACAGCCTTTAATGCCAAAAATCGGAGAGAGAAAATCCAGGTAGTATCAAGCTTCGGGAAAATAAAACTCAAAAAATTTTTAATGGAAGCGGAAGATCTGGCTGCCCTTTCTCAGGGCAATTTCTAAAATTAACTAAAAATTGGAATAAAGTCCGGTTGCGTTGATTTTGTGACCAGACTTTATTTTTAAATTCAATTTGAAAGAAATAATCCATATCTTAAAATAGTAGTTAGTAAAAACTTTATGATGAAATTTAAAATAAAACACCTCCTATTTTTTTTTCGCATGGTATTTCCAACGCAAACGGAGCTGGTAAGAAAATACAATGAACTGATTAGCAAGCTGGATTCATTGAAGGAAAAAGGCCTTGCGGCTGCCGTGTATACCCAAACTACCGATGTGGAATCGGAGATAAACGGGTTAATGACCTATGACCGCAAGGTGTTGAAGTTTGACAAAGTCCACATGAAAAAAACGCGTAACCAACTCATTAAAGATGATGATAAGTAAAATTCCGCTTTCAAAAGTTATTAAAAAATCTATTTCTCTGATACCGCTGATTTTTCTGGTCCTAACCAGTTTTATTGCCTTCTCTCAGAACCGGAACAATCGAGATACGCGCCCCAATATTATTCTGATCATGTCTGACGATATGGGCTATTCTGATATTGGCTGTTATGGCTCTGAGATCCATACCCCCAACCTGGATGCTTTGGCCCGGAACGGATTACGTTTTACCCAATTTTATAATGCTGCCCGATGCTGTCCTACCCGCGCTTCGCTGCTAACGGGTTTGTATCCGCACCAGGCCGGATTGGGTTGGATGACAGCAGCGAACTTTGATTTGCCCGGCTATCAGGATGAACTGAACAAGCAGTGCGTAACCGTTGCCGAGGTAATGAAAAACGCGGGATATGCCACCTATATGGCAGGTAAATGGCATGTATCTCTTAATACCGATAATAATGAATCCAAATACAACTGGCCCTTGCAAAGAGGATTTGACAAGTACTATGGCATCATTAAAGGGGCAGGTAATTTTTACGATCCGGCTACCTTATGCCGCAACAATCAATTAATTACTACTTTCAACGATCCGGAATACCAACCGGAAAACTACTATTTTACCGATGCCATTTCTGACAATGCCGTGCAGTACATCAGGGACAACAAAAAAAACAAACCCTTTTTTATGTATGTAGCCTACACGGCAGCCCACTGGCCCATGCAGGCACCCGAAGCAGAAATTCAGAAATACAAAGGCAAATACGATGCGGGTTGGGAAGTGCTGCGAAGGAACCGGTTGAAAAAAATGAAGGAGGTTGGTGTGATTGATTCAGTAGCTGAACTTTCCCCCTTAGATACCCATCCCTGGGCAGAAGAAAAAGACAAGGAAGCCATGACCCGGCGCATGGAAACCTATGCCGCCATGGTCGATATCATGGATCAGGGCATTGGCAGAATCGTGGAGGAACTCAAAGCAAAAGGTGTGTACGACAATACTGTAATTTTATTTCTGGAAGACAATGGGGGCAATGCGGAAGGATTAGGTTATGGAAACGGGCCGGAAGGTACAACCAAACCGGTTGCAGCCGATACGAATCAATTAAAACCTTTGGGTGACAATGAAATTCAGTATGATATCAATCCACCCATTACCCGCGGCGGACGCATGGTAATGGAAGGCAAAAAAGTAATGGCCGGACCGGCAGATACCTATCTGGCGTATCTTAAACCCTGGGCCCAGGTTTCTAATACGCCCTTTCGCAAGTACAAACATTTTGTACACGAAGGCGGCATTGCCACGCCATTGATCGTGCACTGGCCTGCCGGCATTGGAAGTAAAGGAGAAATCAGAGCGCAGGTTAGTCATATTATCGACATCATGCCCACCGTTGCCGCATTGGGAAAAGCTGAATATCCCACCACATTTAATGGAAATACCATAACGCCCGTTGCCGGCACCAGTTTGGTCTCTGCTTTCGCCAATCAACCAATTCCCGAAAGGGCTCTTTTCTGGGAACATGAAATGAACCGGGCCATCCGACAGGGCAAATGGAAATTGGTTTCTAGCGGAGAATTAATGGAGGGGGGTTACGGTTCCTGGAAAAATTATCAGAATGGCCCGTGGGAGCTATACGATATGGAAAAAGACCGGGGAGAGTTTAAAAACCTTGCCGGACAATATCCGGAGATTGTGCAGGACCTGATCGCCAAATGGCAATCCTGGGCAGAAGAAGTTCATGTCTTTCCCACGCCCTGGCAGGAAAAAAAGCCACCCATCCGCGCCAATTACATTGACCATTAATGAAAACGCTTTTTGTTTTTAGCTACGATTGACTTACTAAATCTTTATTCAAAAAATGAGAAAATACTTTTTTCTATTCCTGACTATTATGACTGGTGGCCTGTTAGCGGATTGATCATCTCAACTACAACCTGAAGGTGAGGGAGATTCCCGCCCTAATATCATTCTCATTATGGCTGATGATATGGGGTACTCCGACCTGGGTTGTTATGGGGGTGAAATTCATACGCCCAACCTGGATCAACTGGCTGCCAATGGCATCCGGTTTACCCAGTTTTACAATACCTCCCGATGTTGCCCTACCCGTGCTTCTTTGCTCACCGGCTTATACAATCATCAG
>JBGTIS010000332.1:0-7980 GCA_041745535.1 Cyclobacteriaceae bacterium
GGTTGGATCAGTACTTTGAAAATGCATACCTTCCCGCCTTGCATCGGGTTGGCATTAATCAAGTGGGCGTGTTCAAGGCTGCATCAGGTGTCGATAACAATGCCGCCAGCGATTCGGCCATCTATATGCTTATTCCTTTCACCAACATTGAGCAATTTATCAACCTGGATAAAATTCTGGCGAAAGACCAGGCCTATTTGTCAGCCGGCGGGGATTACCTCAATGCTCCTTATGACAAGCCCCCCTATCAGCGCTATGAGTCTATCCTGATGGAAGCTTTCAGTGGTATGGCCCAACCGGAAGTGCCTGAGTTATCTTCAGCACCTTCGGAAAGAATTTATGAATTACGCAGCTACGAAGCGGCTACTGAAAAGCTTCATCAGAATAAAGTTGCCCAGTTCAACGAAGGTGAAATGGCTATTTTTACCCGGTTGGGTTTTACCGCCGTTTTCTATGGTAGGGTACTGGCCGGCAGCCAAATGCCCAACCTGATGTATATGACTACTTTTGAGAATATGGAAGCCCGGGATGCACACTGGAAAACTTTTTCTGATGATCCGGAATGGAAGGAATTCAATGCAAAACCTGAATATGCCCATAATTACCTGAGGTCAGATAAATATTTGCTACATCCAACCCCTTACTCAGATATTTGATAGTTAGCAGCTGATAGTGTTAGTTTCCACTATTTTGCTGTCCAGCCACCATCCACGGTAAGCATGGAGCCCACCATATAACTTGCCGCATCGCTGGCCAGAAAAATAGCGGCACCCTGTATTTCCCGCAGCGCCCCCCAGCGGCCCAATGCCGTAGCCCCTACAATAAATTTTTTAGCTTCTTCCGTATCGGCGATGGGCAGATTCATTTCGGTGAGAAAAGGCCCCGGACAAATAGCATTTACATTGATGTTGAAAGGGGCTAATTCCAGCGCAAGGGCTCGGGTCATCTGCACCACGGCTCCTTTACTGGCTGTATAAGGCGTACGGTTTGCCAGACCCACCAAACCAAGGGTGCTGGCCAGATTAATGATACTGCCGCGACCGTTTTTTTTCATGAAGGGTGTAACAGCTTTGCAGCAGAGCCAGGTACCATTCGCGTTTACGTCCATCACCTTGTTAAAATCCTCAAAAGTCAACTCATCGATAGCGCCCCGAATATTGATACCCGCGCTGTTGATCAGAATATCAATTTGACCAAAAGCATCCATGGCTTTTCTGGCCATCGCTTCCGTTTGCTCCAAATTAGTGATGTCAGCACTGAATGAAATTATTTTTGTGCCATAAGCTTCACTTAGGTCACGGGCAGCCTGGGCACCTTCATCCGCATTTCTGTTTACCAGCATTACATTGGCACCTGCTGAGGCCAGCCCGGCGGCCATGGCCAGGCCGAGGCCTTTGGAACCACCTGTAATGATGGCGGATTTTCCGCTCAGATCAAATTGTTTAATTCCTGGAAGTGTTTCTTTACTCATAATTGTAAACTAAGAATGATTTTATTTTAATGCTAATTTATTTTTACTAAATGCCAGCGAGGCAATTATGTTTTCTTCTTCGGCTGCCAGCCGGTCTTCATCGCCAAGTTGGGCAACCCGAGGCAGTTCGGACGGGTAAGTTTGCTGTCGCACCATCTGAAGCGTTCTGGCCAGTTCTTTTCCCGACACGCCCTCAAAAGTTTCCCAATATTCCTGTCGTAAACAAGGAATTTCCAAAGGATCGCGGGTAATCATTTCCAGATTAAAAGTAACGTCCGGATTCTGCTGTTTGCATAGGTCCACAATCTTCGGTAAGTCCAGGATACCCTTTCCCAACGGAACCTCCGACAGAAGAAAACCCTCCTTATATTCGACCACACCCATATCTTTCACATGGGTGCTAAACAGGTAAGGCAACAGGGTTTGTACCACTTCCATGGGATCTTCCATCAAAGCGATACTATTCCCAAAGTCCAAAGTAACACCGACCCATTCGCTATCTACTTCCTTAAGGACGGTTACCAGTTCAGGAGCACGCCAGTCTTTATGATTTTCTACGGCCAGTTTAATTTTGTGCTTTCTAACCACAGGCTCCGCCAAACGCAAAGCGGCCAGCGAGTTTTTCCTGAACTCCTCAAATGCTTCAATCGAATGAAAGGTTTCGTACCTGCGCCCGCCCAAACATACGGTTCTTAATACCTGAGCGCCGGCTTCCTTTGCATTTATTACCTCCTGCTCAAACTCACTCAATTCCGCGGCAGTTTTGGGCAAACCAATGGAACCTTCCAGATACAGACCAAGTTTTTCCCTTTTGCTACGCACTTCTTTCGCGAAATCCGCGGTCCAGTCATTTACCCCTACCTGTACGCCTCCTGCTCCAATCTGATGACAGTGTTCGATCAGATCAATGGCATTAGAAAATCCCGGGTATTTTATGCTTTCCGCTTTTGAATTCCAGCGACTGGCATAGGAATGAACAACGATGCCCATGGGTGGTACCTTCCAGAAGGAGGGCATTTTTGGCAAGGCCAGGGATATGGCACCCAAGGAGGATAATCCTAAAAACACGCGGCGGTTCATTATTTCATTAGGCAAAATAATCTTTGACTGGTACATATCATCTTTGTATTAAAGTAAGTTTCCGATAAAGTTATTACTCTTCGTGGGTATTAGCTTCAAGCAAATAATTATTAATTTCTTCGGCTGTCCAGGGAACCACCCTTCCTTGCGTGGTATTTCTTGTTTTTCCCACCAAACGGCTGCTGACCGACCCGGCGCTATTTCCCCATTCATTCCGTATGTAAGTAAGAATAGAAGCGATGGTAGCATCATCAATGGTAGAATGCGCCGGCATTACAGGAAGAATCTCCGGTGTATCATAAACTTTTCCTTTTACTTCCAGTGGCCCTTCCATGCCATGCAGCACCACCAAAACCAACCGTTTTTCATCTCCCAATACCCATTCTGATCCCTGTAAGGGCGGAGCAAACCGGTTTAAACCTGCACCATCCGTACCGTGGCATCCGGCACAAATGGTAAGATAATGCTGCCTGCCCACCGCGAATTGTTGTTGTGCCGCTTCATTTAGCTGGTTTTCCGATTCTATATTTTCTCGTTCGGTAGTATGTCCTGGCCATTCAAATAAAGCGGCCACAGCATTCAGGCGTGCAGGTTCAATTTTATTATCGGTATGGGTGAAAAGTGGCGGGGCTGAAGGAAGGTGGATGGGATTTTTACTGCCCTTGCTTCCCTGAATAGACATCCCCATCAGAACCGCCTGTTCTTTCCAGCCAAAAGAAGTTCTGTTTTTATCCAACAGCGTTACCAGGCTGATTAGTTCGGCAGCATCTCTTTTACGAACGATGGTCGCGGTAAGCATTTCAAGAAAAATTTCTCTGGCGGGTACATCCGCTTGCCATGCCGGGGATTTCCAAACATGTTTCAGAAAGTTAAATTCCTGGTCCTGTAGACTGCTCAGTGCCGCGTCCCGGATGATGGCGGAGGTATCATACCGCGCTACTATGTCACCCAAAAGTTGGTGAGAAACTTCCTGATCCAGCACTTCGGCAGTCAATGCCATCTGCAGTACCAGTTCAACCGGAGCATTTTTCCACGCTTGCAAGAGATTGTCTTCCAATATGGTTCGAACTTTTTTATCTGCTTTAGCGAAAGGCTCCAGCATGCGCAAGGCAGTGGTGCTAATGAGCGGGTCTTTATCCGATAAAAGTTGAAAAAGAAAATCCGGGTCGAGCTGTCGCGATCCTTCCAAGGTCCACAATGCATGGAAACGTCCCAGATTATGATCACCATGTATGGCTAAATCCTTGAGAGGTTGGCTCACACTGGCATCTTTTCGTTCAATCAGAAGCCGTTGTGCCATATCCCGATACCATCCGTTGGCATCAGACAGGTAGCTCACCAGCGACACTTTGGAAGCTTCTGATAGTTGCTTAGGCTTGTTTGGCTCCCAGTTCTCAGGCACAATCCGCCAGATCCTTCCCCGATTGATGGGTTGTACCAGCTTTCGTTTAATGGTCTGCTCGCGCAGGTATGGGGTGATATAGGCGCCATGCTGCACCAAACCTCTGTACATATCAACAACATAAAGCGCACCATCAGGGCCTGTTGTCAGGTGAACAGGACGAAATCTTTCATCCGTAGACGCCATAAATTCTGTGCCTGGATGCGGATCAGAGGCGGTAAGCAATAGTCCCCTTTCTTCCACCACATTGCGTTTAATCAGATTACCAGAGGGTTCGCAGACAAAGACATTGCCCTCATATGCGGCAGGCAAGGTAGTTTCGCGGTACACAAAGGGCGAACAGGCGGCGGTGAATTCCAGTAAGCGACCTTCGGCATCCAGAGTTCCGGGAATATATCCCCGATTCACAGCCGGATTAGGGCGGATCGGATAGATTCTGCGATCGACAGTGAGGCCATGATCAATTCCGGTGGTAGGCAGGTGGTTTTTATTTCTGGAAAAATAATTGGGTGGTACCAGGTCGGCATGCAGTTGCGACCAATTATAATTGTAAAACAATCGGCCTTCATTATCGTGGCTCATCCCCCATTGCCCACGAAATTCAGTACTATCCCGCTGCCAGGTTCCTGCCACCAAACGATACCGGAAGCGGGATTTAGCGTTATAATACCAGTTGTCGATATTGCGCAATAGTCCGTTGCCCGAATGTTCAGGAAGCCGACTCCCCGCGTAATCAGCATCAATTAAGGTTTTTGTATCAGCTTTGCGGTCACCATCCAGATCCTGCGTTTGCCAGAGGGCTTGATTTTCAGCCACCAAAGCCCCACCTGGTACCAATGCGATGGCCCTGGGCATAATCAGGCTGTCCAGATAAATATAACTTTTGTCCATTTGTCCGTCGCCATCTGTATCTTCAAGAATTGAAATACGTCCAACCGGTTCTTTCTCACCTTCTCCGTCAATATCTGGCATAAATCCGCGCATTTCTACCACCCAGAGCCTCCCATCTGCATCAAAAGTGATTACCACAGGGTCCTGTACCATAGGTTCAGCCGCAACCAGTTCAATTTTTAATCCAGGTTCAATTTGAAAGGATGCCAGCTCTTCAGCCGGGGTCCTGGCAGGTGAAGGCCCCAGATCAGCCTTGTTTTCTGAATCAGGCTGGCAACCTGTTAAGGTGTATAAAACAAATGAAAACAAGCAGAAATAAAGCCCAGATTTAAACATGCCACATAAATCAGATATAAATTTCAATTAATATATATTCTGAAGAAAATGCTAGTACTTTGAATATTTTTCTGTTTATCAGAAAAGCCACTTAAGATGAATTAGCCAAATACCGGAGGAAATGGCCCATTGCTGCAGGGTGCTTTCTCAGGAATATGTCCCTGTTGACCAATAAAAAAGTATGCTTGCAATTAACAGATTCATATCCTATATTTTGTAAGCTGATTGATTTATTATGGAGGCACATACAAAATTATGGTATCTTGAAAATTTCAGTCTTTTTGATGCCCTCACCAGAGAGGAGAAAGAAATACTGGAAAAAAGTACAGTTATGAGGAATATAGGCAGGCACGAGGTACTTTATTTTCCTTCTGATGCCTCTGAAACGATTTATATGCTGAAAAAGGGGAAAGTAAAAATTTCCCGAGTATCCGATAATGGTAAAGAGGTTAGCCTGGCCATTTTGGGTCCAGGTGAACTTTTTGGAGAATTAGCCATTACAGGGCCTACCGACAAAAGAGAGGAAATTGCGGAGGTAACTGAAGATGCGCTTATTTGTGTAATTAATATCAATGACATAAGAGATATGATGGCCAGTAATCCAAAATTCAACATGGCTGTACTTAAATTTATTGGGTTTAAATTTAAAAAAATCCAAAGCAAACTGGAGTCTCTTATTTTCAAAACTTCAGATGAACGTGTAATATCCTTCCTTAAAGAGATTGCCGATGTGCATGGCCGAAAAATAATTGGGGCGCCTAACATCCGGGAAATAAAACTGGGACTCACCCATGCTGAAATAGCCAAATTAACGGCCACCAGCCGGCAAACTGTAACTACTGTACTCAATTCTCTGGAAAGGAAAGGCATTATTACCTATGACCGCAAGCGAATTAATATCAAAGACTATCAGGCATTAATCTCATTTTAAGCATCTCGCCTGGTGCTGGTTTTTAAACAAAAAACAACTTTCAATTCTGGTCATCAATGGCAATATATTTCGTTCTGCTGATGTTTACATGAGGGAGCTTACGCTGTCGGAATCTGCTTCTTAATTACCATTTGAATAAAGCCGGATAAGGTCAAGTATTTCCTGCTGAATTGATACGGACTTGTCCTTGGCATACCAGGTATGCAATTCCGTTTCGAAATCATCTATCGATCTGCCATTTGGAGTTTGTTTCCAGTCCAGTAGTAATTGTTGTGCAATTTTGGGGCGCGGCCCCAGGTAAAAATTTCTTTCATATTCTTATCAAATGCAATGAGTTTGGGTATGGAGCGGTTGCCATTGGTCAGGTAGCAATCCATCCACTCCGGATTTTCATCCCGCAAAAAGATATGCAGCTGAATTTTACCCGCAGCGGATTCTGCAATTCTGGCCAGTACTGGCAGGATTTGGGCACTATCGCCACACCAGGCTTCCGTAATCACATACCAGTGTTGGGGGATTTTCAGGTTTACCACGGCCAGTTCCAATGCTTTATTTAATTGAGTGGTTTTGTAGATACGCTGCATTCTTTTCAGATTCAGGGCAGTAAAGTTGATCAATACTTCCTTTTGCCTCAATCCTGATGTTTTACCTACCTGTACAAGTGCTTCAACCCATCGACTAAAACCTGGATAATCAAATACTCCAGTGCCGGAAAATGAAAATAAAGTTTCCTCCATCATCAATCATTAGTTTACTATGTAAAATATTTTTCGGCAAAAAGATATTCAAAAACAATCCTCACCCAACAAGAGACCAGGATAAGTTTTGAAATGAAACAGGTGCCATGCTGATAATGAATCAACACGTCAGAAAATGAATTCCGGTTTCATTTAAATTCCCAATTGTCGTCCTGTTGACAAGGCCTTCTTTATAATATACAAATATTTGCATGCAAAATTTCTGCGGTGGTTTAACCTATTTACTTCGTTGCAGCACCAGGAGCTTCCTGAACATAAATTGCTGAAATTAGTTATAAAGTAGCCTGCTAACCCACTCACAAAAATCAACCAGGATTATCCTGAAATTTAATTAAGCCAAATCCTTTATTTCTTTATGAAGATATCATCCATCCTATTTTTTCTTCTCCTTACACTGAGTTGTACTCCGTCACATAAAGATTCTTCTGAAACGGAAACTGCTACTGATAGTAATACTATGGTCGTCCCCGATAGCTGGATTAAAGAACGGGTAGACAAAGCCAGGCAAAAACTGGAAAGTACTCCCGAAGGCCGGAAAATCTGGCAGGCTATGGAAGTTCGTGGAGGCCTGTCGCACTGGTATGCCAACGGACCACTTGAATTCCACTTTAACTACCAGCCACTGGATGGTAAAACACCCAGAAATACCCTCCAGGTAAGCGATAACTGGTCATCAAAAGCCCGCCATTCGCTGGCTACCGATACTGCCATTCAGTTTGGCTGGGATGGGCAGCAGGCCTGGGCGTTGCCCGATACGTCAAAAATCGCATTTGATGTCCGTTTCTGGGCACTTACCCCTTACTATTTTGCAGGCATTCCTTTTGTATTTGCCGACGAAGGGGTTCGGTTAGAAAATGCAGGGCAGGATAACCTCAATAGTACCGCCTACGATTTGGTAAAAGTCACTTTTGGGGAAGGTGTGGGTGATGCCCCTGACGATTATTATGTTATTTACATCCATCCTGAAACACACCAGATAGGCGCCTTCCGATATGTGGTTTCCTATCCGGCTTATTTTCCTGATGGAGGCCATAACCCTGAAAAGATCATGGTTTTGGAGGGTGAGCAAAACGCATCCGGCATTACCTTTCCTAAGGGTTACCAAACTTTC
>JBGTIS010000333.1:0-3232 GCA_041745535.1 Cyclobacteriaceae bacterium
CGCAATCTGCTTCAGTTCAGCCCGTTCCGCTGTAAAGCTTTCCGCCAGATTTCCAGCGGCTTTCTTTACACCTTTGGTATCGGAATGTATGAGTGCGGTTCGTATCTGCAGGTAATTCTGAAAAACTTTTCCCACCATGCCATCTTCAAAAGCAGCATCCGCGATATCCGCTGTTTCCTTTTTCTCTTTTTTAACCGCTTCGGGTGTTTCAATGCCTACACTTTGCTTTTTATTACCCTCTACGCACGAAGTAACGGTAAGCATTACCATTGCTATTAGTGTTATTTTTGATATACTTTTCATTGTTATGATATTTAAATTATTAATAATACAATTAAAATCTGATGGACAAACCGCCGCCCGCCCCAAAACGGTTGTCATAACTGCCCATCAATGAAAAATTTCTGGACAGTATATACTCAATGCCTGCCGACCAGGTTACTTCGTTTTTAAAAGAATCATTACCCGACAAATTTTCTTCCTGACTTAAGTCTGTGACCCAACCAAAATCGGCCTGATACTCATAGGTTCCGAAAATAGCGGTGCGGGGAAATATCATGATCTCCCGGCTCAGGCTTATCTGTGGCCGCAACTTACTATCCATCCGCACATCCAGGTTGAACATATAAGGCGTGAAAAACCGGATGCCACCAATGGCCGTGGTTTCAAGGTCGTCGAGGCTGTCATCGTTTTTATTTTCCACATTTACCCCACCAAATACCCGGAGATAATCGTACAGATACCGCTCGTAGGTAAATTCGGCTTCCAGGTTTTTATTCCAGCCATATTCGGCACTTACATTGAACTGGTTTCTGATATTAGAAGACACCAGGTTAATCCCGGTCATATGCGAAGCCACATCCGCTATTCCCCAGGTATAAAAATGATTCGCTTCGTTGGTTAATTTGGAAACAGGATATTCTGAAAGGCGCGGATCACGTTGGGTATCGTAACTAACCACCCTGGCCATACCGCCCATCATGTGATACAACACATGACAATGGAAAAACCAATCGCCATATTCTTTGGCATCAAACTCAATCACCACCTTTTGCATAGGCGCTACATTCACGGTGTGCTTCAGGGGAGCGTATTCGCCGTTTTTATTGATCACCCGAAAGAAATGGCCGTGCAGGTGCATGGGATGCGGCATCATGGTGAGGTTATTCAGGGTCATGCGGACAACCTCGCCCTGTTCAATTTTGATTTTATCTGCCTCTGATAAGGGTACACCATTCATGCTCCAGATGTATCGCCACATGTTACCGGTGAGGTTCAGCAGAATTTCTCTTACCGGTTTATTATCATAAGTGGTTTTTTCCGGGGATTTCAAGAAGTCGTAGTTGTATTCGGCAAACATATCCATGTCGGACATATCCATGCGGGACATATCCATGCGGGACATATCCATTTTCTTATCCGCGTCCTTATTCATCCCTTTCATGTCCTTCTCTTTCATCTCTTCTTTCATTTCTCCCAAATTGTGATCCATTTTCGAGTGGTCCATGCCTTCCATGCTCATGGTCGTATCCATCTTGTCCGCTTTCTTTTGGTGATTCATTTTACCGTGGTCCATGCCCTTCATGTCCATATTATGGTCCATTTGCATGCCCCAGTCTTCCATCATTTCATGTGGCTCTTCCTTGCTGGCATTAAACTTCATGGCTGGCGCACCCATCCGCATGTCCATTTTAGCCATCTGCCGCATCATCCCTATTTTATCGGGCCTGGGTACATCCGGGGCAGGTATCACCTTGCCGCTCCCTAAAAAGGCTGACGTTTGGCCGGAGCCATCCTGCACGGTGGCACGCACTTCCAGTTTTCCATTTCGCGGAATGGTGACAATAAAATCGTAGGTTTCAGCAATAGCGATGAATGTTTTGTTGTGGGCAACGGGCACTACATCCAATCCATCGGCAGCGACCAGCAAAGGAGCTTCTCCGCCAAAGGTTAACCAAAACTGAGAGGAAGCGGCAGCGTTAATAATCCGTAGCCTTACCTTATCTCCGGGTTTAAATTCAGGATGTTCCTCCGTTTTCTGGCCATTGGTCAGAAAGGCCGGATAGTAAATGTCGGCAATATCGGCACCTTCCATGCGTTGTCTCCAGAAATTCATCTGTGCGCCAAAAGCTCCCCGGCCTATGACCTGATTCAATGGGGTTGCGGTTCCCTTTTTAATGTTATACCATTCATTTCCCCGTTTCAGGTTCTTTAATACATGCTCAGGCTTCTGATTGGTCCAATCTGAGAGTACCATCACTAAATCTTTGTTATAATTCAGCGTCTTTACTTTAGGCTCAATCACAATGGAACCGTATACGCCGCTCTGTTCCTGTAGCATGGTATGAGCATGGTACCAGTAGGTGCCCGTTTGCTTTAGTTGAAACTCATACTTCAGCGTTGTTCCGGGCTTAATGGGTGGGGTAGTCAGATAAGGCACCCCATCATAAAAGTTGGGTACCAGGATGCCATGCCAGTGCACAGAGGTTTCCACATCCATGTTATTTTGCACATAAATTACCGCGTAATCACCTTCGATAAATCGCAAGGTGGGCCCGGGAATGCCTCCATTGATAGTCATTCCCTTTACGTCTTTACCCGCTTTGTTCACAGTTTCCTGATCAATGGTCAGGTGGTGGGTAGTGGTATCCGTTTGCGCCCACGCAGGTAGTTGTGCCCATACAACCAAAACTATTACCAGTAAAATTTTCTTAAATTCCATATTTTGCTTCAGCAACAGATTTACTTTTTCGTATAGCGCTCCATGCTTGGTTAATTTACCTGATTTCAATAGCTTTTTTCCCACAGCCATCCGCCCATCTTTACTGTGGAAGCCGTAAAGGGCCGGATTCCCCAAATGGTTAATCCGACCCACAACCAACTGCACTGTATTTAATTAATGGTTTCCTTAATGCTTCCGCACTTCAGCATTTTATCGCCAAAGTAAGGATTCCGGATTTCCTTATTATTAGAAAGCCAGTATCCGCCCTTGCTATTATTTGCCATTGGGCAATAGGTCAGGTGTACCTCACCTTCGGAGATTGCCCCTGCTTTCACCAGTTTGGCCATTTCGTCGGTTAAGGCTGCAAATGCAGTTCGCTGCTCATTCAGGGAAGCAGCAGCGGCAACTTTTTCCGCTTCAGCTTGCGCTGTATTGCCATTATCTATCGCATCCAGCGACTGCTGAAGGTCGGTGGCGGCATTTTTAGCGGCATCCGATTTGGAAGCCACC
>JBGTIS010000334.1:0-27485 GCA_041745535.1 Cyclobacteriaceae bacterium
TGCTGAAGTGTACCAGTTGATTTTGAACACTTAATTCTGAAACAAGAGTGATTTCTACTTCAATATCACCTTCGAATAGCGGACAGATGTCTATTAAGTTTCCGGCAAAGGTCATGACAATTTTACCGCCATTTATAGGCAGCCATAATGCACTCGGGTTTTTAGTAACATGAAACCGTTTCTTCTCTGCTGCCTCCGCCGCTTGAATATCCAGCAGAAACTGCTGCTCGGCCTCTGTTAATTGACGGAGCATACGCTGCTCCATAGCCTTAATAAGTAATTCCTGGGGAACAAAAAGGCTCCAGTCATTGCCTTGGGGATCAGAACTGATGGCACCATCCAGGAAAGATTGCCAGGAAGCAATACTCTCCGTGGGAGGTGGAAGAATAGTATACATTGTTCCAAAGACGATAAGCTCATAAGGTAATTGAATCTCGAAACGCAAAGCAACACGTGCCAGGCTACTGTCCGTGCTGATGCCTGAATTTCGGAATCCGAGGTCTGGATCTGATGGATCTGCCTTTAATAATCTAAGAAACGGCGCGAAGTCAATATCTCCGCAAACGGTGCCTAAATCTGTAAACATGAGTTCGATTTCCTGCTTGGTGTCATCGTCTAGTGAATCAATGGACAGGTAATTGATATGGCTAAAAGAGGCACAAAAAGACTTTTGGCCTACGGATATGTTAAAGTAGACAAGCACCTCTGGCTTGAAGATATAAACATTCCACTGGCTATTCGGGTCTTCAACTGCCCCTACGGTTTTAACGAAGATGCGTAGCCGCAGGAATACTTGTAAGTTATTTACTGATAAATCTTGTATTACCCCGTTTGGATCGGTAATTTCTTTGGTCCCTTTGCTGGGATTCCGTTGCAGAAACGCTTCTTCCCACCAGACGTGATCAACATAGCCACTGATATCCCCAAAAGTAAACTTATCGGGAATGCAAATATCAATGGTTCGCATGCGGTTGAGCAATAGGGAAAGAAATTTGTTGCTTTCTATTTGAAACTCGATAAACATTACTATTCGTTTTATTGTTATACTGGTTTTCCTGTGTTGTTTACTACCACTTTTCCATTTCCTTCCCAGCGTGGATTGGCATTTTCCACTAACTCTTTTTGATTCGTAGTTAGGTTCATTTTCCAGGCATCACCGCTTTCTGCCTGTATTTTTAAGAACGAAAACATCTCCGAATACAGGAATGGAGCATACCGGCTTCAGGTGTGTGGCGGATTAGATCAATTTAAATTCTGCTTTATTCTATTTATTATCACCCGCATTTTTTGTCTGCACAATTCAATTCTATGGGGATGCGAATTTTTTTATTGGTCAACAAGAGAATTCTTGTATGCGTTTGTTATAATAGTTTCTGTTTCTGGAATTGGCATTATGTTGGAATTTACTTCCAGTACCACAATTAATCCGTTTTCAAGTCTTACCCAGCAGCCTGAAAAATTTCCTACACAATTAATATTGTTTTGTCCCCATTCTAAGGTCCAACCGCCATTATGAGTAACATAGTTTACGCCGTCAACAGTATTAGAATAGCAGCCTAAGCTATTTGTAACCATGTTATTCAACCAGTAAGTATTAAGTATTTCTTTTTTAAACAGGGAGTTAAGAAAGTGGCCATAAGCTAAAGAAGAAATAAACCACCCGTCCGCACCCGATGATGAAGTTAAATTCCCAAATGTCATTCCATGCGTATTCTGGGGTTGTGGAAATTGATAGTGATAAACGCCTCCTTCATCTGTACAATTTACATTCGCGTTTCCAATCCGGTTTTGAACGAGTTCTACATACTTGGTTGCTGTGTGTACATCATTTGCTGAGTTAAGATGATTGATTCCCGCTAATCTGGGAATGATAACCCTTAACAACTGGTAATTCATATTATGATAGAAATTTTGATTCATATTTCCAAAAAATACCCCATCCTGAACTTTACACCTTAAATATTCATAGTTACTAGGACTGGGTAGCGTACATGCACCCATATTGATGTCGGCAACTGAAGGGCCAGTACATCCCTCATCGTTAAAATCCCGAAACCCTGCTTCATGTCTTAAAAGTTGTTTGAACGAGATCTCCTCAATATTGGGCCCCACGATCCAGTCAGGGGGTAAGAATTTGTGTATTTTTTCATCAATGGAATAAAACTTCTCCGCTAATAACTTTATAGTCGTTACTGCTGTTATTGTTTTACTCATACTGGCAACATGCATCCGGGATTGTGTTGACATCATTACCTTACCGCCATCTATTTCCAGTTTAGAATCGCCTCCGGTGCCGAATCCTTCCAGCTTGTCATTATAAAATATAGAATAACTGTAACCCACACAATTCCCGGTAAGTGAATTATTCAGATTTTCTTTAAATTTTTTCAGCGAAAAGCATTTCCCATCTTTGCAATCTACCTTATCACTGCATTTGCCGCAAAAAAAAAGCATAAAGGTTATACATAAAATACATCCTGCAGTTTTGGAATTAAATTCTTTTTTCATTTTGAAAGGTTTAATGTTTATAATTAATCCTATGTAAAAATAATTTACAAACAAAACAGGAAATAGTAAAAACACGCAAACTTTTTTAAGTTATGCATCTACTCTGCTCATATAATTTTCTTCAGTTAATGGGGTTTGCTTCAGAAAGATGGAGGGACTGTTTCCGGCGAATTTCTTAAAATCCTTAATTAAGTGCATTTGGTCAAAATAGCCACATTCATAGGCTATGGAAGTCCAATCCTTTTTGGGATTTTTTAACTTAATATCGAGAGCATGATTGAAACGGGTAATACAACAAAACAACTTTGGTGAAATACCCACTTGTTCTATAAAATGTGCTTCAAAACTCCTTAAGCTCATGTTAGCATAAGAGGCAAGCTGCGCCACATTCAGAGAGCCTGCATTTTTAAGTATTAAATTTGAAGTATGGGTTATGGGGTCGTTATAATCTATTAATTTTTGCTTTTTTAGATAAGATAAAAGATAGACGTCGGCAATAGAAGCCATCTCAATCAATCCGCTGGCGTTACTCAATTGGTCAAAAAACCTTTTAACAGATGAATCTAAAATAGCTTCTGTATTAATAATCCGATTGGTTATTTCACGACCACAGACCCGGAATATTTTATTGAAACCATTGGGTTTAAAATTTATTTCAAAAAAAGAGTAACAGCCATTAAAGGTCAATTCGCCATTGTAATAGGTTCCTAATCCGATAGCATCTCCATATTCACCTCCCTTTAAACATTGACCCGTTTGCGGATTAATTGATTGGTAGGGTTTAGCTTTAAAGAAAAAATCTATATTTATTTCAGGAGAAGCTTGCCACGGTCTTATAATGTCTAAACCCCCGGTATCAAATTCCCGGAAAGAATAGCAACGAACAAAAGGAGCTAAAATAGGAGAAGGAGCTATTTCAAAAGTTGTAATCATCTTCCGGAATTTGTAAGTATTATTATAATAGCACACCTAGATGACATAGCCTTTCAGGTTTTGTCACCTGCAAACGCATTTGAAAATGCTTCGGTTGGTAACAAAACACCAACCGAACTAATCAGAACTTGCAATAAAGGAGTGTACACAGAACTGTGTCAGATGGCTTTTTCAGGGCAAGGACTTGTTCCTTGTCCTGAAAAAGTCAAATCCTTATATACGGTTTGACTCTTTCCTCAAATTTGATATATAATTGCGAAAAAGTCAACGCCCACCCATGCAATGGCATTGTCCATTTTTTAGAGACTCACTCCACCACCAAGTAAATCAATTTCATTAAAGCTAAATCTGAAGTAAAAGCGCCCTTAGTGTTGGTAACTTTTCTTATTGAGGTTTTTCTTACAAATTTGCAAAAAAAGGCGTTAATAAACTATGTTTTTAGTTTTGACACATAGTTATATACCGTTCTATACGCTATTCCCAACTGCTTGGAAATTCTGTTCATTGAAGGCCCCTGTTTTTGTAGTTCAAATATTTCTTGTTGTAGTAGTAAAGAAAAATATAATATTGTACGTCATCTTAACAGAAGAATCAATGGAGGGTTAGAAATGGTTGTTCAGGATATTCAGAATGGCCAGGCATATTGCCCACATATAGACATCTTCCATCCTAAAGGAACAGTGTCATGGTTTAATTTATAAGATCTGGCCCTAAGTAATCAAAACAGGTCATTCCCTAAAAACAGTCTACAGATTTTAGATTATGTAAGGGTGAATACACCTAATATAGGTTGACAAAAAGCAGCGAATTTGAAGGGTAAGGTACCGAACCTGCGTACGAATACGAACAAGTTGTGTTCGTAAATGGTCACAAGATTCAGCATCTATAAGAGATCTGCCAACTATAATTGTAAATGAGACTTCATCTTCCAGATAGTCATCTGCAGGTAAAGGAAAACCTGCCGAAATACGGCAGGCATAAAGCGGTAAACGAGTTTCCATATCCGCTTCTAATAGGTCAATGACCTGTGATACCAATGCTGTGGTACGCATGACTTTCATTGATTGTTTGTATCTTCTGGAGCCAGCTAGACGTTCCGCTCCAGGCCTTTGGCCCCCATGCTGCTTCTTACAAAAATTTGATTATTGTAACATAAATCAAGTAAGCAAGAAGTTATACCCTGAAATAGGTCTACACTAAAGTTGTATATAAGTGGGTAGCTAAAAATTCTTTTGATAGCCCTTGTATAGTTGTAATTTCTAATTAACTTTGAAATACAAAGTACTTTTAAGTTAAAAAAGTACAGGATTATAAAAGCTAATTTTTTTGGCTATGGGAATTGTAGTTATTTGTATTGCCTAATGGAATTAACATGTATATTAGTTACGAGCGATGAAAATATCTATCCCATCGACCTTCAACCCATCATTATTCAATAGGGTGATAATACCACCGTCATTTCCCAGCTGAGCACCCTGTCCTGTCAAAGGAATGCGAAAGGTATAACCCGCAGGTATCGATACATTTTGAATCGTATCCGATTTGGTTTTCGGCTTATCAATTACTTTCCAATTCACCGTGACCAGCAGATATTCTACAAAATATTTAGTTGACTCCTTCTTACATTCCGTTGTCATAATTAACCTCCATCGGTCTCGTGAACTACATCAAAATAAATCACACTTTGGGCGCTCCGATAACGAAATTACTGACGTATGATCGTCTAGTTTATCGGGTTAACTAAGTTAAATAATAAATGCAGAGTTTTATTTAAAACATCAATATTTAAGTATCCCTTCGGTGTTCTACCTCTTGATTTTATTTGCTGTTAAGGCGATTTTTGTGGATGATAACTTAGTCTTTTCTAAGGGGCAGCAGTTTTTCCAGTTCACTGGTCTTGCAATCTGGTATTTTTGATAGCGTATCCTTTAGCCATTCAATGGGTTACCTACCACTTGCTCCACACTTAACAGCAGGGAGGATAAAGGCATGGAACCTCTTTTTCTGAAAACCAGACTTTTCTGTTAAATAGCCTCCTCCGGATTATGAGGCAAAAACACTTCGGCCATCATACAGCGGGCAGAACCGCCGCCATAGGTTTCGATGGTATCCAGGTTGCTGTACAATATGGACGTGTGCTTTTCTATCCGCGCGATCTGCTCCGGCGTTAACGACCAGTAAGCCTGTTCTGACATTACCAGTATTTTTTCGCCCTTTTTGTTTTGTATCTGTAGCATGTTTCCGGCAAAATGGTTGTTCTGCGCTTCGGTAAGAAGTACAATTTCCTTTCCGGTACCGCGCAGCGTTTCCAGCACCTGGCTTCTTTCTGCTCCATCGTGAATGGTTTCGGCACAGATAATGGCGATGTCCTCTCCCACGCTCATCATTACGTTGGTGTGGTAAATATCAAAAAGTTGTCCGTCCACCTGCTGAAACGCATGAAAAACTACAGGCCGGTAATTAAATTCCGCGCAGAATTTCTCAATCAGTTCCTGATGCGTGCGGGGCGACAGGCAGGCATAGGCATACCGATGGATGCGATCCAGCACCAGGCTGCCGGTGCCTTCCAGAAACTTTCCCTGATGTTCAAAAGGCGCATAATCTACCCATTGATTAACTTTAAATCCGTACTTCTCTTCCAGATCGGTGATGATTTTCTTTCGCCGCTCCTGCCGACGGTTGGGCGCCCACATGGGGTACAGGGCCACCGTGCCGTCGGTATGGAACGATACCCAGTTGTTGGGGAACACTGAGTCGGGCGTATCGGTAATTTCATTGTCGTCGAATACAATGACTTCCACACCTGCCCGCCTGAGTTTTTCCACAAAATTGTTAAATTCCTGCCGGGCTTTATTTTGAATGGCCGTATCAGAAATGCTTTCAGGCTCGGTCTGGTACAGGTTATTTTTAGCCGTTTGTTCATTATACCGAAACGCGATTGGCCGCACCATCAGAATGGTGGAAGTAAGCTGCGTGCGCGCTGTATTGGTGTTCATCATATCTTCTTCATTTTTCATTCCCTATTAGGTAAGATATAATGTAAATGGACGAAGGTTTACCATATATGGTTCCAAATTTAAAAGTAAATTATGAATTAAACCTGATAAAAATTAAATTGAAATATGTTAAAATTACGGGTGACATGAAAACGGTTTTTTGTAGTTTCCTACTTCTGATTTGCATGCCTGTGCTGCTGTGGGCACATGCGTTTTACATCAGCATCAGCGAAATTGTGTATGAAGCCGACCATTCCGTTACCATTACCATTAAAATGTTCACCAACGACCTGCAGGATGCCATTCATCATCAGCATAATAAAACCATCGCTTTAACCGCTAATGGCAAAATTCCTGAAAAATACCTGGAACAATACATCTCCAGTAAATTCAATATTGCCATTAATGGAGAAGCGCAAACCCTGCATTTAATACAGCAAACCACCGAAGTCGAATCCACCTGGTGTAAGCTGAAAATAACCGCGGTAAAAAACATACAATCGTTGAAAGTACGAAACGAACTTCTTACCGAGTTATTCAGTTCCCAAACCAACATCGTCCGCATCGATAACGCCGGTGAAAAACGATTTCTGAAACTGGGAAAAGCTTATTTTCAGGATGAGGTGAAATTTTAAAAGCATTTAATGCCTTTCTCCAGTTTAAGCCGTGCTTTCACTTTTCTTTTTCCAGTACCGCATTAGTCCCGCTACGCTCATCCACGACGGATTGGCCGCTTCGTATTGCTGAATGGTATGCGCGTCGGCCCCTTCGCTCCTGAGTTGACCAGCTACATACTGCTGAAATGCCGGTACCACTTCCTCCGGTGATTGGCCCTGCTCCCAGGGAGTTTTCACCCAGTTGGCCCAATCGGTCAGGCGTCTTTCAAGCTCATCCAGATGTTCGGAAGGATTATAAACCTTGCCAAAATGAGTTAAATACAGCGTATTGACAGGTAAAGAACGCATCAGGGCAATGGAATTCTGCCAGGCTTCCAGATTAATATCGGGTGGTGGACAGGGAGGTTCTACCAGTCCGCCATTAATGCGAACGCCAGCCACATCGCCGGTAAACAACTCATCACCAACCTGCCAGGCAATGTGATGGACGGCATGGCCGGGGGTATGCCAGGCTTTGAAGGTGGTATTACCCACTTTAACTTCACTACTGTGTTCTATGGCGGTTAATTGTGTTTCTGGTATAGGCTGCATATCGCCCCAGAGCCGGTCCATATCATCCTGATAGATACGTTTGGCTGATTCTAGCAGTTTTTCAGGATGCGCCAGGTGCCGGGCACCCAAAGGATGCACATAGATTCGCGCACCCAGTGCTGCCAATGCCCAGGCAGCACCGGCATGGTCGAAATGAATGTGTGTAAGCAACACATGCTGTATGTCCTGAAGTTGGTAACCAACTGCCTGTATCCCTTTTTCCATCTGTTTAAAAGTAGCATGGGGACCCGTTTCTATTAGCACAGGCCCGTCATCTGTTTCAACCAGAAAAGCAGCGATGGCATGCTGATAACCTAAAAAATGCAGATCAATTACATGAACCATGAGTTAGTTGTTTTTAGTGGAAAAAGTATATACTACCAAATTACGAATTTTCCCCTAAAAAATAGAATTAAAGGTAACCCAGGATTTTATATACTAATGTTCCCATAATTTCTTTAACAAACAGATGCCATTTCACAATTGCCTCAGGGCTGGGCAACAGCAACAGATCAGGAGTGATCACTCTTTTGTTGTTGGTGAAGTCGGTACTATAGGTATCGGGATGTAATCCGGCTTTTTCAAAACATCCCAAGGCCCTGCGCATGTGATAACCTGAAGTAACCAGCAGATATTGCTCATCAGGATATTGTTCGTTCAGGATTTTTGAGCTGTTCAAGGCATTTTCATGCGTATTCCGGGAGGTGCCTTCGGTAATGATATCCTTTGCTGGCACGCCACTCAACATAAAAAGCCGTTTTGCCAACTCCGCCTCACTGGGGCCTTCTCCGAATACCTGCCCCGATCCACCGCTAATCATAATCTTTTTTACAATGCCTAATTTGTACAACTGAAGCGTATGCAAAGCACGATCTGCGTTATGCTGTGTGTATACTCGGTCGTCTGGTTCTTTCTGGTTGATGGTAAACCCACCTAACACAATGGCAATATCGTATTTTTTATGCAGGTCGGCAATTTTTACCGGCTTCACTTCCCAGGCCCGTACCAGTTCATCTATAATAAACTGGTTAGAGAAAAATAAAAGCATGAGGAAGCCCGTCAGGAATAATCTTTTTTTCCATAAAGGTTTTTTGATAAAAAAAGCCAACAAAAAGTCTAACACAATAAGTGTTAGCGGCATACATAAAAAATAGATGGTTTTGGAAAGGACAAAAAACATGGTGAATTAACCCGCGATCCGTGTGATGTATTCTTCTACATTGCCCACGTTGTCTTCAACTCTGATCTTCACTTCGCCGGTAAAGGGCTTGTTGTTATCTAGCTTTTCCGACCACAGCAGTTCCCGCTTATAATCATAATCCATTAGTACCCATTCGCCATTTACGTAAGCGCTATAGTTTTTAATACCCGATAGCTCATCAGAAATATTAAACCGCAAGCTTTTACTGGTGAGCGTAATGGG
This sequence comes from Cyclobacteriaceae bacterium, assembly GCA_041745535.1. Classification (GTDB taxonomy): domain Bacteria; phylum Bacteroidota; class Bacteroidia; order Cytophagales; family Cyclobacteriaceae; genus JBGTIS01. The sequence goes on from JBGTIS010000334.1 coordinate 9,069, forward strand.
CTTCACTACAGGAGGAACCGAATCGGTAAGGATGGTGTATTTCCCAAATTCTCGGGTAGAAAAGGTTAGTTCATTATTTTTCCATTCGCCACCTACAAAGCCATACTCACCAGGTTCTGCCATACTGTAAACCGCAGTCTTAGATTTGTTCAGATAGTTGCTCAGCGGTTTCAGATCAACAGAAATGCTTGCCTTTAACGGAATTATATTTTCGTGTACCGTAAAAATTTCTTTATCACCCTCATGTTCATATCCGGTATGCAGATACACTGTATCGTATAGCGCGTACTTTGGAATATGAATGTTCATGGAAGGCTTATAAAACGTGTAGGAATTGCCGGCAGCAGCCGAAATGTCTAAATCCAGCTTTTTAATACCATTACACACATTTACCGAATCGGGTATGCCATTGCGCAAATCCCACAGGTAAACGGCTATATCATCCGCGATATAATCAGGAGCCTGGTCGTAATCTCTTCGGTTGGCATAAAAAGTAATAATTTTACGCTGCGCAATGCCTTCAGGATTTTTATTCAGGGGCACAAACAGCTGCAGTGTTTTATTCAGCACCTGATAATTATCATCGCCGGAGGATTGAGAAAGGTTCCTGGAAGGTAAATATCCATGAGCGGTTGCCCCTTTCAGGTTACCTGTGATTTTGGTTTTGTTCCCAAAGCTGTCGGAAATATTAATCAACAGTTCGTGGTTCTCCGTATCGTTAAGGGTAATTTTTCCATTATCGTTATTGGTTTTGTAAAAGTGCAGCCGATTGCCATTATCTACATACAATTTAAAAAAGGTACGGTTATACTTCTGTTTGATGCCATAGTTGGTATGCACAAAGATATCCCGACCGGTACTAAAAGAAAATCTTTCCATTTCTTTTGAAAAACAGGATTTACCATCCAGAAACATTTCTGTAGCGGAAACTCCATTCAGGTTACGGGTGCCATCGGCCTTGTCAAAAGAAGAAACCTCCACCCCAACTTTGCCATGAATGGTAACCGGCTCGCTGAGTTCATAATTAGCGCCACGGGCATTCAGGTCGAACTCAAACCGGCCAAAGTTTCCATTAACGCGGGCATCTTTGGTTAAAGAAACAAAAGCGATTTTGCGCACTACCGGCGGCGTATGGTCTACCACTTCGGTAAAACCAAATTTTAGCGGATCGAGCGGAAACTGGTTTTTATCTCTGATTTCAAAATGCAAATGAGGGCCACCGGATGAGCCACTATTGCCAGCCCTTCCCAACTCCTGCCCTTTATTCACTTCCATGGCTTTTCCCGGAAATAATTCTATTTCAAAAGTCTTTTTTTCGTACTGTGCTTTGCGTACATATTCGGCTATTTCCGTATTATATTCATTCAGATGCGCATACACCGAAGTAGTTCCATTAGGATGTTGAATGTACAGGGCATTACCATACCCTGTGGTGGATATCTTAATACGGCTTACATAGCCATCGGCCGTAGCATACACCGGTTCGCCCACTACGCCACCCACCTTGATATCAATACCGGCATGGAAATGTGAACCTCTTAACTCACAAAAGTTGCCAGACAGATAACTTCGATGTCCAGGCTTTACCGGGAACGAATAATATCCCTGATATTCGTCAAATTCGTTGGGTGGCAGGGTTGCTGAAGATGCCACAAAAAGTAAAGACAATGCGATGAGGTTACCGAACTTCAAATTCCAATAATTTTTTGTTTTCAACATAAGCTGTAAGTACGTTACCGGGCTTTACCGGTCCAACTCCCTTGGGAGTTCCTGTAAAAATAATATCACCCTTTTTGAGTGTAAAAAACTGAGAAAGATAAGCGACCAGATAATCAAATTTGAACAACATCATCGATGTGTTTCCCTCCTGTTTGGTTTGGCCATCTACCTCAAGTTTAAAATTCAGATTATTCAGATCTGGAAAATCGCTCACCGGATAAAAATCAGAAATTGGCGCTGACCCATTAAAGCCTTTTGCCAGCAGCCAGGGCAAGCCTTTAGTTTTAGCTTTGGTTTGCAGGTCTCTTGCAGTGAAATCAACTCCTATGCCAATTTCTTCGTAATATCCCCGTGCGAATTTTTCCTGAATATATTTTCCCTCTTTACTTATTTTCAGAAGGATTTCTACTTCATAATGAATATCGTTAGAAAATTCAGGATAATAAAATGGATCACCGTTTTTTAATACAGCCGTATCGGGCTTCATAAATACAACTGGTTCTCCCGGGTTTTCATTGTTTAGCTCCGCGATATGCTCGGCATAATTTCTGCCAATGGCTAGTATTTTCATAATAAAATGTTTACTAACAAAAATGGAATTTATTTACTGTTAAATTTAAATAATATTACCCGCTAACTTACTACAGTAATATAAGAAGCGCTACTAAATTCTATTGGGTTTGACTTATAAAAAAAGTTCGCTATTATGCAGGCTATTTGAAACAATCGTTACCTGTATAGTAATTAACAGATTGTAAAAATAAAAATTTCCACCATTAGAGCAAGAAGCTGCCTTTTTTGAATTAACTTTTTCACCAGAATAATCAATTTATGAGCAAACACACCTATGAATATGGTCTCATTGGTAATTGCGCCTTTTTGGCTCATATTCATAAAAGTACAAATATTGCCTGGCTTTGCTGGCCAAAATTTGACAGTAGTTTCATTTTTGGTAACCTTCTTGACGATGAGAAAGGAGGTGAATTCAGTATACTTCCCGCTTCTGAATCCTATTCTTCCAAACAGTATTATATTGAAAACACCAATATCCTTTGCACTGAAATAGAAAATGAAGATGGCCGGTACCAGGTCACTGATTTCGCTCCCAGGTTTTATCAGTACGACCGGTATTTTAAACCGCTGATGCTGATCAGGAAAATTGAACCGCTTTCCGGTACCCCCCGTATCCGGATTAAATGTGAGCCGGTAGGTGAATACGGCGATCTTAAACCTTCCAGGAATCAGGGAAGCAACCACGTAAAGTTTTTAGGTCTGGAAAGTGAAATCAGGCTAACTACTGATATTTCTCTTACCTATATTCTGGAAAATAAATTCTTTGTGCTTAACGAAACGCAATATTTGGTGCTCACTTATGGGGTACCTTTGGAAGCTGCCGTGCGTACCACAAGCGAAAGATTTTTAAGTGAAACGGTACAATACTGGCGAAAATGGGTAAAAAGCACAAGCATCCGAGACTTTTATCAAAAACAGGTAATCCGCTCTGCCCTGGTGCTTAAAATTCACCAGTTTGAAGATACCGGGGGTATTATCGCTTCTGCTTCCACCAGTTTACCCGAATCGCCAGGTAGTGGAAGAAACTGGGATTATCGGTATTGCTGGTTAAGAGATACTTATTATACCCTTACGGCCTTTAACCACATTGGTCATTTTGAGGAGTTAGAGCGATATTTCCATTATATCGCTAATGTATCAGCCAATACACATACCCGTTACCAACCCCTTTATTCAATCAGCGGTAGCGATAAACTGGTTGAAAGAATAATGGATTTGAAGGGTTATATGGGCAACCAGCCCGTTAGAGTGGGCAATCAGGCGTATGAGCATATACAAAACGATGTATACGGACAAATACTGCTATCGCTGCTTCCTTTGTATGTAGACCATCGCTTTATCGCGGAAGAACGGGCTGGTTCGCATCAGCTGGTATATCAGGTGCTGGAAAAAATTAAACAAACCATCGACGAACCAGATGCGGGTTTATGGGAATTCAGAGATTTAAGTCAGTATCATTCCTACACTTTTCTTTTTCATTGGGCGGGAAGTTTGGCGGCCATGAAAATAGCGAAAGTGTTAAAAGACAGTGAATTACTACAATTAGCCACGCGATTGAATAAAGCCGCCAGCGACAAAATTGAGGCCTGTTACGATAAAGAACGCGGCGTGTACACACAGGCCATTGGCAGCAAAAATCTGGATGCGAGTACCCTGCAACTTATTATGATGAATTACCTGGATGGTAATTCAGAAAAAGCGAAAAGCCATTTAATGAGTTTAGAAAAAGATTTAAAATCTAAAAATGGTTTGTTTTACCGGTATAAGCATGCCGACGACTTCGGGCATCCGGAAACCACTTTTCTGATTTGCGCTTTCTGGTACGTAGAAGCTTTGGCCTGCGTGGGCAGGGTAGATGAAGCCATAGAAACTTTTGACCATTTGGTGGGCTATGGCAACCACCTGGATCTGCTCAGCGAAGATGTAGACGCTAAAACCGGTAGTCAATGGGGAAATTTTCCGCAGGCATACAGCCACGTAGGTTTGGTGAATGCGGCGTTCCGTATTGCTTCTAAAATTAATAAGCCCGATTTTCTGGAGTAATCTCAGAAGCTATTTCATCAATAATACTGGCTGATCATCAGGTACACCAGTACACCGGTTACAGAAACATACAACCAAATCGGATAGGCAAACTTTACTATTTCCCGATGCTGTACAAATTTGTTGGTAAGCGCGTAATAAAGTGCCAGCAAAACAAATGGTACCACTATGGCAGCCAATATAATATGCGTAACAAGTATTACCAGGTAAACCATGCGAAGTGTGGTTATCTGAGCGGCTTCAGCTTCCTCTAATAATCCGTTGCCATTTACATCACCAAATACGGTAGACGCCGCGGATGCGTGGTAGATCACATAAGAAATCAGAAAAATGCTGCCCAGTACAAATGAAGAAAGCATAGCCACCCTATGATAACTAATTTTTTTCCGCTTTATAAAAATTAAACCAGCTACCAGGGTAAGGGAAGTAGCCGCGTTCAATACCCCGTTCAGGTGTGGCAAAAAGCTGATCCAGGTTTCACCTATATCAAGTTTTGAAGGCATAAACAGCAGCATGGCTACCACCAGCGGGATCGCTACTGACAATATTCCAATAATTGTTAAATTTCTGTTTTCCTTTGCTGTATTTATCATAATATTATTTTTCCATGTCGTATAATAGAACCCGGATTTCCAGTTCCAGGCGGCCGGTTTCTTCATCGTTGGTGAGGTCGTAATATCCTCTAATCCTTTTTGCGGGATCCACCAATACCACAGTGTTAATAGGATAAGGGGGGTTATTTTTATCCGATAACCCAAAGCCGCACTTAGCCAGATATTCTACCTGATCTGTCGCGCCGGTTAGCAACAGCCACTTATTGGGTTTGCTATAGTATTTATCGCTAAACTGGTCCAGTTCCGAAGGATTGTTGTTTCGGGTACTTATGGATAGCAACCTTACCAGTTCTTTATTGGCAAAATTATCCTGTACGGTAGCCAGGGCGGCTGCTATCTGAGAACAATTATTTTCGCACTGTACCTCAAAAAAATTAACCACTGAAATATGCCCTTCAAGGATATGCTGGCTTAGCTGATCAGTATTTTGGGAGGTAAGATTGAAATCAGGAATAACATGAGGGGAAGCGTTCGCAGGGCAATCTTCCGCACTTCGCATACCTTCTTGGTAAAAAACAGGGATAGAAAATTCGTTTCTGCCGAAAGTGTGAAGAAACAGTATAACAGAAACTGGTACGGCCAACAAAATAAGTATGATAATGATCTTTTGCTTTCGTTTCATTCTCTGTCTGACGTCGCTCCCCATTTTAACTGTTTTCAGCTTATAGAGGTTCCATTAAAAGCCTGTAATTACGGTAGATTAGCCATAAAAAAGCCCGGTTATTTGCCGGGCTATAAAATATTTTTTTCCAGTATTAATACCTTAAATCAAATATAGCGGACCCTTCTAATATAAGGGCCAGGATGAGCCACAACACAAAGATAATAGGAAGCGCGATAGACCATACCAGGGCTTTTACTTCGCCTTTAAGGTGCATAAATTCCGCTATAATATAAAATGCCTTTACCAGCGTTAAGGTGACGAATATAACTATTAAAAGCACGCCCCGCGGCATGGTATAAGCTAAAATAAACTCGATGGTGGTTACTACCCCAAGCAGAATCGCGATTTTCCACAGATTCCAGATTTTCTGCTTATCAACCGGTTCTACATGAACGCTGCTGTTTGTTTCCTCTAACATATCTTAATTATTTATTTTTACAGATCAAATTAAATAAAAGAAAGTAAACACAAATACCCAAACCAAATCTACAAAGTGCCAGTAAAGGCCTACTTTCTCTACCATTTCATAATGACCTCTCCGTTCATATACACCCGTCGCGGCATTATAAAAGATCAGAAAATTCAGCACTACACCACTGAATACGTGGGTTCCGTGAAAACCGGTAATAAAGAAAAACAGATCGGCAAACAAAGGGGGGCCATATTCATTTTGAACCAGGTTAGCGCCAAAAAATATAGATCCATCAGGCATTAAGCCTCCATTTTCTGTGCCGTGTATAAAGTGTGACCATTCCCAGGCCTGGCAACCTAAAAAGGTTAATCCCCCGATGATAGTCCATAACATCCATTTTACTACGGCCGGCCGGTCCATACGGTGACCTGCCTCTACGGCAAGTACCATGGTTACGCTACTTAGAATCAGTATGAAAGTCATGATACCTACAAACACCAATGGCAATTCCATACCATGCAGAAATGGAACTGCTTCATAGATTTTTTCAGGTATGGGCCAGTAGTTTTGAGAAGGAACAAATTCGTCCACTGGGCCATGATAGGCCGGATGTGAATGTCTGATTAACCCATATGCTACTAAAAGGGCAGAGAAGGTAAATGCATCAGAAAGGAGAAAGAACCACATCATTAGCTTGCCGTAGCTAACTTTTAACGGTGAGGTACCTCCGTTCCAGATATTTTTTGATTGTTTTTCTTGTACTTCAGTTGCGGTAGTTGTTGACATACATTAATTATTTAGCAGCAAAAATAAAAACAAATATAACCAAAGTCCATCCAAAAAGTGCCAATATGTAGCACACATCTCTATCTGATCAAGATTTTTTGAATGGACTTTATATCTGAATGACTGGAATACCATCACTAAAAGAAAGATAATCCCACCCAACAGATGAAACCCATGTAACCCGGTAAGCACATATACAAATGATCCGGCCGGATTTCCTACAAAATATACATTTTCGGCAACCAGTGCTTTCCATGAAAAAAATTGTCCGATTACAAAGGCTATACCCAGCAAAGTTGTTAAAATCATGCTTAATTTCAGGTGATTCAGGTTATTCTTTTTTGCTGAAAAATATGCCCAGTGCATGGTAGCACTGCTCAGCAGAATAATGCCTGAGGTAACCCAGAATACATCGGGTAAACTGAACTCCAGCCAATCGCCTTCCGACTGCCGCACAATATAAGCACTGGTAAAGGCAGCAAATAACATTACAATGGTTACAATAAACAACCACAACGCGAACTTTTTAGGATGCATGGAAAGCGTGGCTTTCGGTTGTTCTACAATTTCTATTCTTTGCGTCATCTTCTCTTTAAACTTTATCTAACAAAAACGCGATCTGAACTATAGGTAAATATAAAAATGAGCCGAACATTATTTTCAAGGCTGACTTTCTTGAGCAATCAATCATCAGGAGAAAGGTCTGACTCAAAAACAGCACCCCACATATGGTGGCGATTATCGCGGAATCCACACCGGTTAATCCAAACTTAAGCGGTAATAAGCCCAGAGGAATTAAGAACAGTGTATAAATCATTATTTGTACTGCCGATCGCAAATCTTTTTTTCCTTTTAAAGGAAGCAGCCTGAAACCCGCGTTTTTATAATCTTCATCAGCTACCCAGGCGATGGCCCAAAAATGAGGAAACTGCCAGATAAACTGAATACCGAAGATGATAAGTGCCTCATGGTTGATAAATCCTGTAGCAGCTACCCAACCCAATAGGGGTGGAAACGCGCCGGGAAACGCGCCAACAAGCACGGCGATTGGCCCAACACGTTTTAAGGGTGTATACACAAAACTGTACAATAATAAAGACACAAACGACAAAGCCGTGGTAAGCAGGTTGGTAAATTCAAGTAGTAAAAACAGGCCGACTACGCCAGTAAAAATGGTAAAAATAATCGCTTCCCGCACGCTGACCCTTCCCGTAGGAATGGGTCGGTTCATGGTTCTTACCATTTGCTTATCCAGATCTTTTTCTAAAATCTGGTTGATGGTAACCGAAGCGCCCGACACCAGAAATCCGCCCAGGCACAGCATGATGAATTTAAACCAGTCGATAGCGCCACTATTCCCTAAAATGTAGCCAAAACCTGCCGAAAAAGCTACCAGCATCGATAGCCTGAACTTTAACAGCTCGATAAAGGATTTTACTCTTGATAAAGCGCCAAACAACAAATAATGTTCGTTGATTTTTGTAGCAATCATAACAAATTGTCAACCTATGTATAAGCCAATACTACCTTTTTGGTAGTTGGCATAGCCTTTAAAATTACCAAAAACTGAATACCGAAAATCAAGGTCGCCAGCAGCAAATGTACCGGCTGGACAAACCTTGGAATACCAAAATAATTTAATATCGCTCCGCTTAAAATCTCCAACACCAAAATCGCAAGTACTACCGTGGTCCACCACAATATATTATTTTGATTGCCCACCCACCGGCGAATGGCATAAACCAGGTAGCCGTTCAAAGCCAGAATAACCAGAGAAAATGACCGATGTACCGGAAATACATACCCCAACTGACTGATCCATTCCGAACGGTTATTATTATCAAACGCTTCGGCAACACGGTTTACCGATTCCCGCACCTGGGTTCCCAGTATAATTTGTACCAGTGTAAGCAAAAACGCGGTCACCAGCATCATATTAATTTTAGAGGGGTAAGCCGCGGGCACACCAACATCCTGAATAGTATTTGTTTTCTTTGACCTAACTACCAGGTAGGTAAGGCAGCAAACCAATACCAAAGCTAAAAACATATGGATGGTGATCATCCAGGGCATTAACCGGGTTGAAACCACAATTGAACCTATCCAACCTTGAAACCCAACTAAAAGCAAAGTAAATAATGAAAAACTAAATATTTTTCTATCTGATTTGAAATACCCCATTGATGAAACAAACATGGCAAAAATAAACAGCCCTACTAACACCCCTACCAAACGATTGATATATTCTGTCCAGGTTTTTGTACTGTTAAAGTCAGCTTCTTCCAAAATAGATTGGTCATTCCTGATTTGATCAGCCAGATTTGTAAATCCCAGCATAGCCAAATACCGGGAAAACTTTTGGTTTTTTTCTGCCCTTTTTTCGGAATAAATCTCTTTATAGTCAGGTGGTAATTGTGCTACCTCGGTAGGTGGCACCCATTTACCAAAGCACTTGGGCCAGTCTGGGCAACCCATACCCGAACCTGTACTTCGTACAATTCCGCCAACCAGTATTAATACATATACAGAAACTAATGATGTTATAGCTAATCGACTGAAGAGGGAATTCCTCTTATAATTTTTTTTCATTAGTAACAGATTTCTTCTCATCTATCTGTTCCACTTCAATCATTTCATTTTCGTGGGGCAGGTTAGATTCGGGAGTTTCCGAATAAGGTACGGTCATTGGTATAAAGTCTTCAGGCGCACCAGGCTTGCTGTAATCGTAGGGCCATCGGTACACTTTTGGAATTTCGCCAGGCCAGTTTCCATGTCCGGGATACCGAGGGGTAGTCCATTCCAAAGTATTGGACCGCCATGGGTTTGCGGGAGCAAGTCGCCCGAAAAACATACTGCGGAAAAAGTTGAAAGCAAATGTAGCCTGTCCGGCAAAAGTGATGAAGGCCGCGATACTGATGTACATATTCAGGTCGGTAAAGGTGCCCAGGGTATCGAAATTCGTAAAAGAATAATACCTTCTTGGGAAGCCAGCGATACCAATGTAGTGCATCGGAAAGAACACAAGATATACCCCGGCAAAAGTAAGCCAGAAATGGATGTACCCCAGTTGCTTGTCCATCATTCTACCGAAAAATTTCGGAAACCAATGATATACGCCGGCCATAAAGCCAAAGAATGAGGCACTTCCCATTACCAGGTGAAAGTGTGCCACTACGAAATAGGTATCGTGCAACTGCACATCGATGGCAGAACTTCCGAGAAATATACCGGTTAATCCACCAGAAATAAATACCGACACGAGTCCAATTGAGAATAACATGGCCGGTGTAAATATGATATTCCCTTTCCAGAGCGTGGTAATATAGTTAAAAACCTTAACCGCTGATGGCACCGCAATAATTAATGTTAAGAACATAAATACAGATCCCAGGAATGGGTTCAGGCCGGAAACAAACATATGGTGCGCCCAAACCACAAAGGAAAGTACTGTAATCCCTAACAGGGAAATAATCATAGCTTTGTAACCGAAGATAGGCTTTCTGGAGTTAGTGGCGATAATTTCTGAAGTAATTCCCAAGGCTGGCAATAATACAATATACACCTCGGGGTGCCCCAGGAACCAGAATAAATGCTGGAACAAAATAGGGCTTCCGCCTACATTGGGCAATGCTTCTCCATTAATATAAATCTCAGACAGGTAGAAGCTGGTACCAAAACTGCGGTCAAATATCAACAGCAAAGAAGCAGCAAATAATACCGGGAATGACAATAGGCCAATCACGGCTGTTAAAAAGAATGCCCAGATGGTAAGGGGTAGTTTAGAAAACGATAATCCTTCTGTGCGCAGGTTAATTACAGTAGTAATGTAATTAATACCACCCATTAGCTGCGATACAATAAAGAGCGCCATCGACACCAGCCAGAGCGTCATGCCCAAACCTGACCCCTGTATCGCCTGAGGCAATGCACTCAACGGCGGGTAAATTACCCATCCTCCTGCTGCTGGTCCGGTTGAAATAAAAAGGGAAGAAAACATGATCACACTGGCCACAAAGAAAAACCAGTACGATAACATGTTGATAAAACCGGAAGCCATATCACGGGCACCAATTTGTAATGGAATCAGAAAATTACTAAATGTACCACTAAGGCCTGCTGTTAGCACGAAAAACACCATGATAGTTCCGTGCATGGTTACCAATGCCAGATAAAATTCAGGATCAATAGAGCCAGTTTCGTTAATCCAACCACCCAAAAGCGGTCTTAACCATTCCAGATTAGCTTCAGGGAATCCAAGCTGGATACGGAAGAACATAGACAGTAAGCCCCCTATAAATGCCCACAAAATACCCGATACCAGGTATTGTTTGGCTATCATTTTATGGTCGGTGCTGAATATGTATTTTGTGATGAAATTATCGCTGTGGTGCTCTTCATCATGCGCATGCGCATGAGGATCAATTCCTTCCTGATGAGTGTGAGCTGTTGCCATACCTCTAAATTATTTAAAAATGCTTTTAATTATTTTTTACTTCAATTTCTGTAAAATTCTCTTCTTTTTTATCTAAGCCGGCGCTGATCATGGCTACCTCTTTCAAAGGCCCGGGTACTTTGGTTAAGTAATCAGGATTGCCCTGCAACCAGGGTTTCTGCTCACTGTACCAGGCGTAATAATCTTCGGCCTCATCTACCACCAGCCTCAGTCGCATTGAAAAGTGCCCGCGACCGCAAACTTCCGTACAGAAAATATAATATTCAAAATCAGGATTTCCGGTTTCCTGTTTCATTTCAGCGGTGGTTTTGGTAGGTACAAACCAGAAGTTGGTAGGCATACCAGGCACCGCATCCATTTTTAGTCTGAATTCAGGTACAAACACACTGTGCAGCACATCACGCGCCCTAATTTTAAATAATACCGGCTTACCTTTGGGTATGTGTACTTCTCGAGGCGTAAAATCATCAAAAGTAGATTTGTCCGAAAAGTCCATTCCCCAGGTATTGTCCACATCAATTAACCTGTAGTCATATTCACCCAGATTTTTATCTTTACCAGGATACCTGCTTACCCATTGAAACTGATACCCTAAAATTTCTACCACTTCGGCATCTTCCGGTGCTTTTTCGGTCATATCAGACCAGGTGCGCCATCCGGAGAAAATCAGAATAGCCAGTACAATAGCCGGAATAACGGTCCACATCAGTTCCAGCTTATTATTATCAGGATAAAACAACGCCTTGTTTGTTTCCTTGTATTGGTAACGGTAAGAAAAATAGAATAATAAAATATGGGTTACCACGAAAACAAAACCTGTAATGGCCATGGTTACCCAGAACAGCGTGTTCACTGCTACCCCATGCTCCGAAGCCACCAATGGTTCATAAAGGTCAAATCTTGTAGTGGAATACCAGTACATAAGGCCCGCTCCTACTACCAGAAATAACATAAATAACATACCATTTACCTTATTCCCGGTTGAGGCACGCTTTTTATCTGTACCCCTGGCTACGTTTATCAGAGATTGTACCCTGAAAATGGTTACCAGAATGGCCAGAATGATGAGAACAGCAATACCTATAATAACTTTCAACATAGCTTTACTTTAATAACTAAGATCAAATAATTTCAATCAAGTGTGATGATGTATACTTTCTTCTAACATAGGATGCTTTACGGCTACCAGCGAAACGCGGGAGAGGCTGGTAAGTACCACAAATAAAAATGCCGCGGCGTAAATTAATGTGACCCCTATTTCCATAAAACCAAAACCACCATTTACGTTCAAAGTTCCTGGTGTAACCATCAGGTAAAAATCTATCCAGTGACCCACTAATACTACACTACAAACTACCTTCAGAAAAATAGCGTGACGCTTGGAATCTCTCGTCATTAGAACTAAAAACGGAAAGAAGAAGTTCACAATAAAATTCACAAAAAAGAAGGGTGAATAATAGTCGCTACCGAGTCGTTCTACGAAGTAAATGGTCTCTTCGGGAATGTTCGCGTAATAGATCAACATGAACTGAGAAAACCAGATATAGGTCCAGAAAATACTAAATGCGAACACAAATTTACCCAGGTCGTGCAGGTGGTTGGCATTTACCATAGGTAAGTAGCCATTTTCCCGTAAAATTACAACGGCTAAAGTAATGGCAGCCAACCCGGTTACAAACCAGCTTGCGAATACATACCATCCGAACATGGTACTGAACCAGTGTGTGTCAATGGATAAAACCCAGTCCCAGGCTGAAGTAGAGGAAGTAACCGCGAAAATCACAACAAAGATGGTGGAATACCTCACTATTTTGTGGTAATGCACGGTACCACCGTCCAGGTCTTCGGCAACCGATTCATTCCTGATGAGGCGAAACATCCAGTACCAAAGTCCAAAATAAAGTACCATCCGGATCAGATAAAACGGATAATTCAGGTACCCTCTTTTTCCGGCGATAATGGCATCGTACCGGGGATCGGCTTCATCGTACAGGTAATCATGTGTCCAGTGAAATATATCATGGCCACCAATCAGGAAAACCACCAGCATCAGTACGCCAGCAAACGGTAACCAGGCGCCAAACGACATGGGCACCCGACTGAAAGCTGCTGACCAGCCTGCTCTGGCCACATAATTTACAGCCACAAAAAATACCCCGATGATAGCTATTCCGGTAAAATACAGGTTGTTAATCCAAAGGTTAGCGTATAACCGCTGGTACCAATGGAACTCATGGTGTGCTCCGGCTTCGGCGGCAGCCTCATGCCCGCTACCATGTCCTCCGCCAAACATCAAAAGCAATATGCCAATAACCAGCAACAAAACCCCTACCCCTCCAAAAATGAATAGTCTTTTTCTTAATGGCGTTCCAAATTCAAACTTTTCTTCTGTCATGATTGCGTCAAAATATTTTACTATTATGGTTTCTGTAGGGTTTGTACATACTCTACTATTTTCCAGCGATCCTCAATATCAATCTGTGACCCATGAGGGCCCATTCTACCTTTGCCATGGGTAATCACATGAAAAATATGACCCCCTGACAATTCTGCCACTCTACCGGCATTATAAGCGGGAACACCTTTATATACAACGCCGACCAGCCCATCGCCTTGTCCGGCACCACCGTGGCAATGCTGGCAGTAGTAAGCATAAAGCTCTTTTCCGGCTTCCACCATGGCAGCTGAAGAATCAAGCGGATTTTTCAAAACCCTGGCGGCATAGTCAAGACTATCCTTATGAATCCGATAGGGTAAAACCTCATTGCCTGTTCGCCTGACAGTATGGGCAGGCGGAACTCTTTCGTTCATGTTATAAGGATTGTACGGATTAGAATTATAAAATTCGGCATGGTCTTCCTCGTCGGTAGAAGTAAGCCACTCACCGGCATCTTTATCAGTGATTTGCGTAAGGGGCTCATAGGGAACACTATGGTACATCTGGGGGGCATATTCGTACCCCGGATCGCCACCCTCCGCCGAACAGCCCGCTATGGCAAATACTATTAATGAAATAAAATAACCAAAATACTTATTATCCATCATCAGAAATATTAAAAATCTTTTTTATTTACTTCATTGGCTCCGGTTTCCATCACAATTTTTTTGATAGCAGCCTCGTCCATAGCAGCATTTTTTGATAAATCAATTACAACGATATGCTTATCGTCGGTACTGCGCAAATCGAAAATCCGGGGCTTTTTGTAGGGAAACAGGTTACTGATCACCATGAAGGTACCTACCATACCCAGCGCTGACAGCAATACGGTAAGCTCAAAGGTTACCGGAATAAAAGTGGGAAGCGGCGCGAAGTCTTTACCGCCAATAATAATAGGCCAGTCAAAACCCATCATAAAATACTGCATCAGCAAAGCCAGTGACGTGCCCAGCAATCCGAAGAAGAAAGCTACCACCGACATTTTCGACCGTTTGTAACCCAGCGCATCGTCCAAACCATGTACCGGGTAAGGCGAGTATACCTCGTATATTTTTATGTTCTCGTTTCTGACTTTCCTCACTGCATGAAGTAAAACATCTTCATCTTCATACACCCCAAGGATAAAATGCTTATTCGCGATCATTATTTCTTATATTAAACATTTTCAGATGTTGACTGTAACGAACCTGACTTGGTTCTTTTTACCGGCAGCGCTTTTACAGCATCTGTTTTCAGAATGCTTTTTACTTCAGCGATATTGATCACCGGGAAGAACTTGGCAAACAGGAAGAAAAGAGTGAAAAACAAGCCGATGGTAAAAGAAAAGATACCCATATCGTAAATAGTAGGGTGGAACATCGCCCAACTTGAAGGCAGGTAATCGCGATGCAGTGAGGTTACAATAATTACAAACCGCTCAAACCACATCCCTACGTTCACCACAATAGACAGGATAAAGGATGCCAAAATGCTTGTTCTTAGCTTTTTAAACCAGAATAACTGCGGCGAGATTACGTTACAGGTCATCATGGTCCAGTAAGCCCACCAGTAAGGTCCCGTAGCCCGGTTAATAAACGCGTATACCTCATAAGGCACACCGGAATACCAGGCCATAAAGAACTCCGTGGTATACGCCACCCCTACAATAGAACCTGTGACAAGTATAATAATATTCATCAACTCAATATGCCCTATAGTAATATAGTCTTCCAGCTTGTATACTTTTCGGGTAACCAGCAATAGCGTTTGCACCATGGCAAATCCTGAAAAAATCGCTCCTGCCACAAAGTAAGGAGGGAATATGGTAGTGTGCCATCCAGGGATTACAGAGGTGGCAAAGTCAAAGGATACGATGGTATGCACGGAAAGTACCAGTGGCGTAGATAAACCTGCCAAAACCAAGGCTACCACCTCATAGCGCTGCCAGGTTTTTGCACCTCCGTCCCATCCCATGCTGAGGCCGCCATATATAATTCTGGAAATTTTGTTCTGCGCGCGGTCTCGGATAGTAGCAAAGTCAGGGATTAGTCCCATATACCAGAATACCAGCGACACGGTAAAATACGTACTGATGGCAAACACGTCCCACAGTAAAGGGGAATTGAAATTTACCCACAACGATCCAAATGTATTGGGAAGTGGAAATGCCCAGTAAAATCCTAACCAGGGGCGGCCCATGTGGATAACCGGAAACTGCAAGGCACAGATTACCGCGAAAATGGTCATGGCCTCAGCGGCCCGGTTGATGGACATACGCCACTTCTGACGGAAAAGCAACAGGATGGCAGATATCAGGGTACCCGCGTGACCGATCCCTACCCACCACACAAAGTTAGTGATGTCCCAGGCCCAGCCCACAGTTCTGTTCAGCCCCCACATGCCAATTCCATTCCACAGGGTTACAGCAAGCGCATATAAACCTACCATAAAGAAACCCAATGAAACGGTAAGAGCCAGCAACCAGGTTTTGGTAGGCTTTCCTTCTACGTGCCTGCAAATATCCACAGAAACATCATGTGCTGTTTTACCACCGGTTATCAGCGGATCTCTTACTGAAGAAGTAACTTGCATATTAATATATTTTAATTAAGCGTTATTTTCTACTGTTTCTATATTTCTGATTTTGGTCAGATAAGCTATATTAGGCATTACCCGTATTTCTTGCAGTACATGATATGCTCTTCCCTCTACTTCATCGTTCAGTACCTGAGATATTTCGCTTGTAGGATCATTCATATCTCCAAACAAAATAGCATCGGTAGGGCAGGCACTGGCACAGGCAGTAACAATGTCACCATCTTTCACTTTTCGCTTTTCTTTTCTGGCCTGAAGTTTACCTGCCTGAATGCGTTGCACACAGAAAGTACACTTTTCCATTACCCCGCGTGCTCTTACGGTTACATCTGGATTCAAAACCATTTTGCCCAGATCATTGTTCATAGCTGTATTTTCCGGGAACCAATCGTTATCGTGGTATTTGAACCAGTTGAATCTCCGCACTTTATAAGGGCAGTTATTGGCACAATACCGGGTTCCGATACAACGGTTGTAAGTCATCTGGTTCAGTCCTTCCGTGCTGTGCGTGGTAGCGGCTACCGGGCACACGGTTTCGCAAGGCGCGTTATTACACTGCTGGCATAACATGGGCTGGAAAGTAACTTCAGGGTTTTCAGAAGCTTTTTCCAGGGCCTGGTAATCATCCACCGGAGCATCGCTGCTGTAATACCGGTCAATTCTGAGCCAGTGCATTTCTCTGCGCCTTAGAACTTCTTTTTTACCAACAACCGGAACATTGTTTTCTGATATGCAGGAAACGGTACAGGCACCACACCCAGTACAGGAGTTCATATCGATAACCATTCCCCAATGGTGGTTCGGGTATTTATGACCTTTCCACAAGGTAATATCTTCTGGATCTTTTTTACCTTCTGAGGTTGCTATTTCCGGAAAAAACCGGCCTGCTCTCGGGTTAGCCTGATAAGCTGATAAGGTAGATTCCTGGATCACTGTTTCCCTGCCCATATAAGTTTCGTGGGTTTGGGTACGCGCTATTTCATAAGTATCGCCAGTAAGATCTATTTTAATATCTCCTAAATTAAAATTCACATAGTTGTTACCCACTTTTCCAACCAATGGGTATGCATTTACACCAACCAGGTTCCCCACTTTTCCAGCTTTAACTCTTCCATACCCAACGGCCAGGCCAACCGTTCCATTGGCTTGCCCGGGCTGTATCAGTACGGGAACCGTATAGGTTTTACCGTCTACAGAAAGCGTTACTTTCTGGGTGGTATTTTCAACCATTTTAATTCCCAGTTCGCTGGCCATACTTTGCGAAATAGTCAGATAGTTGTCCCAGCAGGCTTTTGAGATTGGATCGGGCATTTCCTGCAACCAGGGGTTATTGGCCTGTGTACCATCACCTATGCTGATCTTCTGATAAAGTACCAGTTCAACCCCTTGTTTGTCGGGTTGATACGTTTTGCCGATGCTGACCGCAACTGCCGGCAAATTGAACGATAAGGCTGATGCGGTTCCCGAGCCGCCGCTGATATCTACTACGCCATCGTACAGACTTCTGTCCCAGAAAGCCTGAAAATCGAGAATCCTTGATTGTGCGGTAAATACGGTGTTTTTCCAGCTATCCTGAAGATAAGTGTAATAATCAGTGTTATTCCCGGCCCATTTCAGAAAAGTTTCCTGCGCCTGCCGGGTATTGAATAGAGGCGTAATAGCCGGCTGGGCAAGGCTGTAGGTTCCGGTTTTAGGTTCCGCGTCATTCCACGATTCAAGATAATGATGGTCAGGCACTATAAAATCAGCAAACGCTGCTGTTTCATCCAGCCTGTCGGAAGTAGAAATTTTTAGTTTTATATTGGAAAGCGCGTTTTCAAGCTCTCTACCTTTCGGGTGGTTATATACCGGATTGGCATTGTAGAAAATAACAGTGCCGATGCTTCCGGCAGCCGCATCCGTCAGGAACTGATCCAAATCAGCATCAATTCCCTTTTTATAATATGACGCTATGGTGGTAATGGTGCTTCCATAGTTACCCAGCACATCATTAATGGCGTTTACTACTGTTTGCACAGCCGCATCATTAGAACCTGATACCACCAAAGACTTGCCCTGGTTGGCCCAAAGTTCGTTCGCTGCCTGTTCCAGATGCGCCACATTTTCTACTACTTTGCTATTCAGCGATGGTCTTCCGGCTTT
>JBGTIS010000335.1:0-4970 GCA_041745535.1 Cyclobacteriaceae bacterium
AGTACAACCAATTTAATATAATTGGTCCTTTAATTGAAAAAACAAACTTAAAAAATCTTATAAGCTTAAATCATGATTTAGTCTTAGATACATTCCTCATAAAGAATAAAATTAATTATTATGACGGATTTATAAAAGATAGTTTAAATCTAGACAGTTATTTTGGATTTGATAAAGCAGAAAATTATGAATTGAAATTTTGCAAGCTTCATGGTAGTGTCAATTGGTTCAATTCGGTCCTTTTAACGGGTCAAAATTATGATCCTATAATTAAAGTTCCTGGTGATTTTGATATTGAGAAACCAGAAAATTACAATAGACAAATAATGACAATTCCTAATTTAGCTCCATGTATGCTAATAGGAACTTTCAATAAGATGCTTGGTTATTTAGGTGATATTTTTGAAAGTCTTTATGATGAGTTTAAAAATACATTAAGTGTAACCAATATTTTAATTATCTCTGGATATGGATTTGGTGATAAGGGAATTAATACTCAAATTTCTAAGTGGTTAATTCAAACACATTCTAAAAAATTGATAATAGTGCATCCTAATTTTAGCCAACTTTCTTTACAGGCTAGAGGTAGCTATGAATTAAGAATTGCTGGAAGTGAAAAAGTTATTCAGATTGAAGGTAATTTTGAAAACCTTACTTTTGATAGGATTTATAGTAACATTAAGAATATTTTATAACCTGCAAATAGCTACATTTTCACTAAATTGTTCCTTATTTGTACCCTTCTAACCTATATTATAATATAAATATCTAATAATCAGATATTTACGTAAAAATGTTACTTTTTGTATCGGAAAGTAACCCTATTCATTGCAGAGCCTTACCATTAAAAAGTCCAATTTCATAAAGCAATTGAGAGCGGTGGGATTTGTTGTAGATAGGGTTTCACAAAACCAATTAGCAGCTTTCATTGAAGCACCCGGATTTAATTTTTAACACAAAAAATGTTTTTTTAATAACTAATTTTAGTAACCTACACCAACTTCCATTAGAGCAAAAACCGAACTTCTGTAAGTTCCCTACCTATTTGCTGAACCCCTTGCAAAATGCGTTTGGTTTGGGCAGTAGAGGGTTTTTTGATTCCTTTGATATATTGAGCCAAAAGGCTTTGATTCATTCCGATACGTTCAGAAAGAGCTTTTGCATTGATTACCCTATAAAAGTCAAAGAAACTTTCCAAGTCGTATTCAAACTGTATTTCGTCAATAGCATAAACAAAATCCTTATCTTCAAAGGCAAGGTTTATAGCCTCCAAAACATTTGCTTTAAGTTCCTCAAAGGTTTCGGCTTCGGTCGCGATAAAGTTACCTTTTACCAAAGTATTAGCACTATACCCGGTATCTTCTTTAGTTACGGTTATTTTAATCTTTGGCTTTATCATCGCTCTGTTGTTTTAATATTTGATTGTTTCAGTATTGCAGTCAATAAACCTTTCTTTACCTCTTTGCCGGAATGGTTGGGAACAGTCAACTGTTCGGGCTTAGTAGGGTGCTTCATAATTACGTGGCTACCCTTTTGCCTTACTTCAAACCAGCCTTCCTTTTTAAGAAGCCTGAAAAGTTCATTGTACTTCATAAGTATGTACAAAGGTAATAAATATATTACTTATTACGAACGTAATTAATGAAAAAAATTAATGAATGAACACCAATACATATTAGGGAAAAGCAGCAAAAAGCACCATTTCCCGGAATGTACCAAGAGGCGGTTCGTACGCTACATTGATACAGAAACAGATGAGTACTTGCCCGGCCAGTGCGGACGTTACGACCGTGAAAATAAATGTTTGTACTGCTTCAACTTAAGCACTTTTATCTTCTTTTATTCACCGAGAGCAACAAGACCATTATATAAACCTTGTAATTCAGGAGGCTCAGGATTTCAAGGAAATTAAGGGTAAATAGCCCTTAGCTTCCTCTGTTTCCTTAAGTTCCTGCATATCATTTTTCTTACTTGTTACTTATGAAGATCGTCAACCTATAGTTTTACTTTAATATTAAAAAGTCAAGTTATATGTTGACTTTTTGTTTTTATTTGTCAAGCTATAACTTTACACTTGGGCCGGTTTTGTCAAAATATAGCTTTACATTATGAGAAAAAAATCACTTCAAATTCAGCAACTTAGCGACAAAATGTTAAGTTTTACTTCTCTGCGAAAAGTAGCTATACCCCCAACAGGATGGATAAAGGCTATTCGTATCGCCATTGGCATGTCAATGCAACAATTGGGAAACAAACTATCGGTAACAAAACAAAATATTCAGGATATCGAAAGAAGGGAAAAAGAAGGTTCCATAACATTGAAATCGCTTCGGGAAGCAGCCAACGCTATGGATATGCGATTGGTGTATGGATTTGTGCCTAAAGATGGTTCGCTGGATGCGCTTATTGACAGAAAAGCCAGGGAATTGGCGACGCGAATTGTGATGAGAACTTCTAATACTATGAAGCTGGAAGACCAGGAGAACTCGAAAAAACGTTTGAAGAAGGCCATTGATGAAAGGGCAAATGCAATAAAGAATGAAATGCCTAAAATTTTATAGGATTAGATTTGGATTATATCTCCGGGCAAACACCCCTGGATGAAGATGAGAAAGAAGGCTTACTTATCCCCACCATTGCCACCCGAGGCGAATTGGACGAATTTGAACAGCAAAATATTGAAGAAGCTGTTCAATGGGTGTTCACACGTTCGTTTAAAATACAATCAGTTTTAATCGCATCGTAAGCATTCACTGTTTCCCCAATGGGAATGGTAGGCATAGCCGATTGATGGCAGACATTATGGTTGAAAAAATATTCAAACGCCCAGTTTTTTCATGGGGTGCTGCTAATTTAGTAAAGCAAGGTGATACCCGTTCTGTTTACCTCCAAGCAATTAGGGCAGC
The DNA here is from genome assembly GCA_041745535.1 of Cyclobacteriaceae bacterium. Taxonomy (GTDB): domain Bacteria; phylum Bacteroidota; class Bacteroidia; order Cytophagales; family Cyclobacteriaceae; genus JBGTIS01. The sequence goes on from JBGTIS010000335.1 coordinate 2,907, forward strand.
AGATGCGGAAGATATTGCCCCATTACTGGCATTTTCCCGATCATAAAATTTTGGGTTTATTATTTCAATAATAATACTTCTTTTTTGCTCTTATATTCAATTTTTGGTAGTGAACTTTAAATAAGGATGGAAATATTAAAAGTTTGGCAATGGGAAGTAAATTCGTATTATTGTATTGACCAAAATCTTAATAATATGACTACCTGTCCTCATTGCCAAAGCGGCGATATCGTAAAAAATGGCTTAACAGCCTATGGAAATCGGACTGCCGACGCGGCAGAACTATCGTTGCCATTATTGTAAACGACCATCAGTGGAAAGACAACCTAATCCTACTTTTGAGCGGGAAGAACTACTAGAGAGTCTACTATTAGAAAGAGTTTCATGGCGAGCTATCGCTCATATCCTAAAAGTGAGCTTGGGATGGGTGGTCAAGCGAGCTAAACGATGCTGGCAAATGGTTAGAGAAGAACTTGCGAAAGGACAACTACATAATCCGGAATTAACACTTTACTGCCTGGAAGCGGATGAAATGTGGCCGCCGTGGCAACGGACATTTGTGGGGGCTAAAGATTATCCAGTATGGCTTTGGTTAGCTGTAGAGCGGCGTACTGGCCTGGTATTAGGCTTTCATTTAGGCAACAGAAATGAAGCCGACGCGGCGCGGAAGGCGCTTTAGGTCTTTGGCTTAGCATTCTTAAAAAGCTACGACAAAAGGCATTTGTATTCACTGATGAATTAGCCGCTTACGCGACTATTTTCGCTAAAGGACAGCATCAGCCGGAAGGAAAACGACAAACTGTTAAAATTGAGCGCCTCAACAATACCATCCGGCAAAGACGCGCTCGTTTAGTACGAAAAACGCTATCTTTCTCTAAAACATGGGAAAATCCTTAAAATTAGACCATTGGGGCTACAAATAATAAAACTTAAAATTGAATCAATAATATGGCGTCAGGAATTTTTGCGGTACTGGATGATATAGCTGCTCTTATGGACGATGTGGCAATAATGAGCAAGGTCGCAGCTAAAAAAACAGCCGGTATTTTAGGTGATGATTTGGCGGTTAATGCCGAAAAAGCTTCCGGGTTTGTTTCTTCACGAGAAATTCCTGTCTTATGGGCAATAACGAAGGGCTCATTTTTAAATAAATTGATTATCCTGCCCATAGCCTTTTTGCTAAGTGCTTATTTGCCATGGGCAGTCACCATAATTTTATTGATGGGCGGTGTTTATTTAGGTTATGAGGGAACTGAAAAAATATACGAGTTCTTTGTGCCGCATCACCATGCAAAAGAAAAGGAAATTAAAGAAACCTTTACTGAAAGTGAAATTCTGGAAGTGGAAAAAGAACGTATAAAATCGGCCATTGTAACCGATTTTATCTTGTCAGTAGAAATTATAATCATAGCGCTTGGCACAGTGGTAGGGCAGCCTATTATTTCTCAGATTCTTGTAGTTACAATTATTGCAATTGTTGCCACTGTGGGCGTTTATGGTATTGTGGCGCTAATTGTACGAATGGATGAGATGGGTTATAAACTGATAAAAAGGAGTAAAAAAGAAAAAAGCTTTTCAAAAACCATCGGTAAGATATTGGTTCAGGCGCTGCCAAAAGTTATTAAAAGTCTGAGTGTAATAGGCACAATCGCTTTGATTTTGGTGGCTGGGGGAATATTTGTTCACAATTTTGATTTTTTTCATCATTACTGGCCTGCAGTGCCATCAATCATACTTGAATTTATTGTAGGATTATTGGTCGGCTTAATTAGCTTGATGCTTGTAAAATCCTTTCTCAAGATAAGGAAAACGATAAACAAAAATTAAAATGATTAGGTAAGAAGCGTATAAAATATTGTCATTCTAAGAATAAAAAGAAGCAAATCCGCTATTTTACAGACACCAAAAGACCTTGGGAACGATGCTTCATACCATTAGGGTTTTGTGAGTTCGGGAATATGGGGAATAGTTTATCTGAACTATACTTAATTCAATAGATTAGCTGTTGCTCTCTAACTGGTTAATTATTTTAGGATAAAGCAACTCCATGTTCTTATCGAAGGC
>JBGTIS010000336.1:0-47132 GCA_041745535.1 Cyclobacteriaceae bacterium
CTGATACCAAACGCATCGGTAAATATGAAACTGGCACTTACACCCGGATAAAAGAAAGAGTTATTATTCTCAGGCAAAGTGGAACTCCAATCGTTCCGTCCGGTAATGTTCACGAAAAGAAAATTATCGTAGCTAAAGCCTAAGTCAGCGTATACGCCATACAATCTCCGGAGCGACTGATAATTGGTAGGAGAGGTAGATTGCGCGTTAGAATAATTGTAAAGCTGGTCAACACTCAAATCGCTGGCTACTACCCTGCTTCGTTCCAGTTCAATCTGGTTCAGGTTCCAGCCTACCAAACCTTCAAAACCTATTTTTTCAGTTATTTGGGTGGTAGCGGTAGCGATAATATCCGTATTTACTTCTCTTCTGAAAATATCGCGGTCGTCAAACGAACCGGTCAGGTTATTAATGGTGCCTTTGCGCACGATGGCTCTTCTGGTTTCATCAAAAAAATCGGTGCCCATTCTTCCCAGCACATTAAGCCAGCTAAAAGGCGTAAAATTAAGCTGCAGATTTCCATACACCCTTTCTACCCGGTTGTTAAACGGATTATTTTCTACTACCCAGTAGGGGTTGTTGGTGGTATTGTTTCCATTTAGCCCAATGGCATTCCCATTTTCGTCTACAACATTATTTTTCAGTAACTCTGTATTCAGTGTTCTCGGAAAACTGTTCAGCTGGCTCACGATGATGTTAGGATCGTTACTGCCCTGCCGCGGCCGGCCTTCACCTTCGGTACGCACATAATTAATGATTGCCCTGGCGCTTAGCATCTCTGAGAATTTCGATCCTGTATTCAGGGAAATTGTATTCCTTTTTAATAAATTATTAGGAATAATGCCGGCTTCGTTCACATTGGTATAACCCAGCCTGAAATCGGCATCTTCTTTGGCGGCGGAAACCGCCACACTGTTGATGAATGTTTTGCCTGTTTCATAAAAATCCTTCACATTATCCGGATAAGCCTGCAAAGGCGTTTCCTCGCCATTAAAAGGAAATTGCGCAAAGGTCTGCCCCTGCGTTTCGTTGATTTTTGGTCCCCAGCCATTTATAAAGTTATTGGCATCAAAAACTCCAAAATCTCCCTGGGCATATTCATTCTGAAAATCAGGCAGTCGTAGGGGTCTGTCGAGGCGATACGATGAATTTACTTCCACACTCGCGCCACCTCTTTTCCCTTTTTTGGTGGTAATTACTACCACACCATCTCGGGCCCGTTGCCCGTACAAAGCTACGGCGGAAGCACCTTTGAGTACGTTGATAGAAGCGATATCATCCGGATTGATATCACCGGCACGACTGCCTACATCGGCACCACCGCCAATAATATCATTTCTGTCGCCATTATACGCATAGTTGGAAATAGGGGCACCATCTACCACAAACAAAGGCTGGCTTGTGCCCGACAAAGAGTTAGCGCCTCTGATTTGAATGGCTACCGAACCACCTGCCGTACCAGACTGGCTGGTAATTCTTACACCAGGTACCCGTCCTGCCAATGAATTTAATGCATTCGGAGACCTTACTTTGGTAAGTTCTTCACCCTTTACACTGGTAAGGGAATAACCCAGTTCACGCCTTTCTCTTTCGATACCAAGGGCGGTTACTACCACTTCGGAAAGTTGCTGTACATCCGGTGCCATTTGCACATTAATTTCCGTTTGGCCGCCTATTTCTATACTTTGCTCAAGATATCCGATAAACGAAAAAGTAAGGGTAGTCGCGGACTCAGGCACACTTAATCTGTAATTACCATCAGAATCAGATACTGTTCCAACGGTGGTACCTTTCACAATTACATTTACTCCGGGCAACGCGGAACCATCTTCTTCTGAAGTCACCTGCCCGGAAATTTGTCGGGTTTGTGCCAAAGTGTTTCCAACCAGAAACAACATCACGATCAAATTACCCAATCCTGTGAGCAGGATTTTCCGGTAATTGGCTAAAATAAAACGAGTAAAACATTTTCTCATAGATTTTTATTTAAGAAATGAAACTGATAAAAGAAAGTAAGAAATCGCTTTCTTGAAAAACTTATGGTAGAACCCTCTTATTATCTTCTAAAAATTGAGGAGATACAGAACAGGTTAAATGCCACCTGTAAAAATAAAAATTTGAAAATTTGTATTATATTAATATAATTTTAATTGTTATTAACACAATTTACTAAAATAATTTTAAAATTTTCAAAAGTCAATCATTGATATTGATTCTTTTAGGCGTTTATCGTGAAATATCTGTTAAGCCCTTGAATATATTTGTTTCGCTATTGAAATAGTTACTTTTTAGAGTTAAAAAAGTTTAATTTTTTACCCTTTAAGGGTGTACAAAGCAATCCTTTATAATATAAATTTTTGTAGAGAAGTACCAGGCTATCAGGTAAGATGGCGTGTTGAATAAATGGGAACAGGATGGATAGGAATACGTTCGTAAAATAATATCCATACCTGGTTTACGATTGAACTTAATAACGGAGCAACTGCCACCGTAGAATCACTTTTTATAATAAGTAGATGAGTAATAGTTTTAGGGTATTCTCCCCGTCGGGGTGCCGACCGGATTTATTCCGGCGGTAGCCGCGCTAGGTACGATGAATAGGATGCCGGATGCCGGGTGCCGGCCACCGGAATTCGGCAAAGCCTCATCTGGTCGGCACCCGACGGCAAGGAATACTTTATTACTTTTGCTCGCCTGCTTATTATTAACTATTGGCACTTGTGTTTTAACCAAATTGTAAATTGTGTTATTCTATACTCATGTAAGATTCAGTTTATAAGTACATTTTTTGCGTGTTTTGTGGTATTTACCTTGCGGGTAAAATTTTAAAACAAATAAAAAAAACAAAAATGAGTAAAGAAAATGTAGTATCTATTCAGATTCCTCAAAAGGAACTGGAAGCGTTGCTGAAGCAGGTCAAAGCTATAAAAGAGCAACTGGGCACCCATCTGATTTCATTAAAACCTGCTCATCGAAAAGATCTGGCCAAAATGAGTGACAAAACCCAGCCTTTTGTAGAAAAGGTAATAGAGTATGTGAAGTCCAATCCCGAATTTATTCCTCCTTTTATGCAAACTAAAGAACTGTTAATAGATTTTAAAGCGCACAGTGATCTTACCCAGATATACCGTGAAGTAGAACAGTTGTGCAAAAACCTGGACGATACGATAATGACGTCGGGAAGCGAAGCGTATGTAAGTGCATTAGCCTACTACAACTCGGTAAAACAGGGTGCTAAAATGAATGTGCCCAATGCCAAAAGCATTTATGAAGACCTGAAGCAAAGGTTCGATAAAAAAACTGAAAAGAAGTAGCACGCGTTTTATAAGCTACAAAGCCATACCCGCCGGTATATTTGCCAGTGGGTATTTTTTTTATCTTTTTATTATATATGGTAGCCTCTCCTTACTATAAATCATAGTTTATTTTGAGCATTTAAGCATTAAGGCAAATAACAATTATCACCCAATATTATTTCTCAACATCAAATTAATTGTAAAAACAATCAAACGAGGTATAAAAAGTATCTCGCCTGACTTATTGAAGTAGGGGGGGGTACTTCGGAGTATCTAATTTGATACAAAAACAATCAAACGAGATATAAAAATTATCTCGCCTGACTTATTGAAGTAGGGCTGTAATTCAACATATTGAGCTAGATAGGTAAACTAATATCCGCGTGTATTGTGATACTGAAAGCCAGCCAGCAACAGCTTTAGGGCATTCTCCCCGGCTTACTTTTCCCATCTGCGTGGCTTTATAATTTTTTGGCAACAGCGCTGAGAGCACTATAATAAGAGCACTGTAAAAAGTAAAGGTTGCCATTTCTGTGGCAACCTTTAAAATAGGATATTATTAAATATTATTTCAACACAACTGCCATGCGGTTGTAAAGCGCAAAGGTTCTATTCCACATCCCAGAATAACTTAGATGTAACCGTATTGCCATCGCTTAACTTTGCCGCTGCCGCATCAAAGCTGCTTTTATTCAGGTTTTGCTCGCTTACCGGATAAGGATAACGAACCGGAATAGCGGAAACAGCTTCTACAGGAGCTACCAGCTTAGGATAATCTAATCTGCGCCATTCGGTCCATGCTTCGTAACCACGGTTATACATGGCAATCCACTTCTGGGTACCGATTTTTTGCTTGTAATTGCCAGCAGCGGTGGCATAAGCTACAGCAGGATTAGCCAGATAAGCGGCAATTTGCGCATCAGTAATGGGTTCAGTGCCATCCAGGCTGCTCCAGAAGTTCATAGAAGCAGTAATCGCGTTATTATAATGCTCAGCAGCAGTTCCGCCAACGTTCATTCCTCTTTCTAAGGCCTCAGCCAGGAAGAATTCAACTTCTACATAATCTATTAAAACAGCCGGAAAAGTTTCCACCTTTAATGTTTCATCCACTGTAGAGTAAGTTTGGTAATTGTTGCTGGATCCATAAATACCCCCTGTGTAAACACCATTGGCATCAACAGTAAAGTAAGCAGGGATTCTGGGATCATTTAATGATTTCATCGCGTCTACTAAAGTATTGGCTATTACAAAATCATTACGTCCACTTTGTACCAAATCTACCCAAAGTGGGTTGGTATTAGGTGGCGCATCCAGGTAAGTAAATACAGCACTCTGATCCATAGAAGTAAATACGCCAGGGGCTGCCTGTTCTACAACTGTTTTGGCTTTGCCAGGATTCACATCCGCCAAAGTCATTCCCAATCGCAGTTTTAAAGAGTTGGCCAGCATCATCCAGCTTGCTACATCACCACCATAAATAAAGTCGGCACTACCAAAGCTTGCGGAAGCTGTGTTCATCGCGCCTAGGTCAGCATCCAGACGGGCAATCAAATCATCATAAATGGCAGCGGCATCGTCGTAAGCGGGTAGTACGTTCTCAAAATTTAAAGCTTGAGTATATGGAATATCACCAAATGTGTTCACCAATACAGACCAGGCGTATACCTCGGTAATATCGACTATAGCTAACTGATTTGCTTTCAAAGCATCGTCTGTAAACGATTCGTCTGCCGCTATAATTGTTCTTGCTTCTTTCAGATCTACCAACACATCGCGATATAGCTGGTGCCACGCGTTTTGCGGAATATTCCGGGTGGCTAAATCATAGTTGCTTTCATCAATATAAGTTGTTTCAGTCCAGTGTTGCGCCAAGAGTCTGAAAATATTGTCGTTTACATTGGTGCTGACCATCAGGTCGGTCAGGTTTTTCTGAGCATTGGAAAACAGTGTTTCCGCAGGCACCTTTGTAGCACTTTTCGTGTCTACGTTCAGGCTTGTTAAATCATCAGTACATGAGGCTACCATGGTAAAGATGAACAAGTAGGCTATAATAATTTTTTTCATAATATTAATAAGTTTATAATGTAAGAAACAATCCGGTACTTATTTGAAATGAACCTGAGTGTTTCATTATTTCATTTATTAAAACCGAAGTCTTACGTTAAATCCGATGTTACGGGTTGTAGGATAAGATCCTCCCTGATATCCCTGGGCGTTACCAGAACTAATACCTTCTTCAGGATCTGAATAAGGTGTGTTTTTATGGATAATCCAAAGGTTTCTACCAATTAAAGAGATATCAATTCCTTCAAATGGAGTGCTTTCTATCAGACTTTTAGGGAATGAATAGGTTATAGACGCTTCACGCAGTTTTACAAAGCTGGCATCGTATACGAAACCGGCGGCAGGAGTTCTTCTGTAACCAAATGTTCCGTAGTTAGAAGCGCTTACCCAGATATCGTTGGCAGATCCGTCTTCTTTTACACCCTCCAGTAAAACACCACCACTGGCAGGATCAGGAATGCCGTTTTCATCCACAATAAGCGGATCGCGAACTGGATTTCCTAAAGAGTTTAATCCGGCAGTTTCAGGATAGATACCGGTAGCCAGACCATAATATTGATCGAGGATGAATACATCGCCACCAAAACGCATATCCACTAAAAATCCTAAAGAAATACCTTTATACGTTAAAGTGTTATTAATACCACCCAGCCAATCAGGATTAGAATCTCCAATAACTTTATTGGCGTCAACTGATTGCAGGTAATACCCGTAAGTAGAAGACGTAGGATCGGAATTCACCATTTTCTGTCCGTTTTCGTTATATTGGAAATCGCTACCCCTAATGGTTCCGTAAGGCTCACCTAACGCGGCATTGATAGAAACGCCACCCTGGAAAGAAGCCAGTTGCAGGTTATCCACACCTTCAAATAATTTAACCACCCTGTTTACGTTTTTGGCCCAGTTTACATTCACTTTCCAGGAAAAATCCTTGGTTTGTAACGGAGTAGCGAACGCGGTTACTTCTATACCTTTGTTTTCAACATCACCGGCATTTACATATTTAAAGTTATAACCTGTGGCTCTTGAAACTTCTACAGGCAGAATCTGGTCTACCGTGTTTTGCTTGTACAGCGATAAATCGAAACCTACACGGTTCTCAAAAAACGCCATTTCAAGCCCTATTTCAGCGCTCTTAGTACGCTCAGGTTTCAGGTCAGGATTATTTTTTGTACCTGGAATTGAGAATAAAGGAGACGTACCAAACGGAGTAGGTTTGGTATATACGTCGCTAATACTTTGAACTGGCGCGGTATTACCTACTTCAGCATAGTTGGCTCTTAATTTACCATAGCTCATCCAGGGCAGTCCGGTTCCCAAAAGTTTTGAAAATACGAAGCTTCCTGAAATAGAAGGGTAGTAATAAACATTATTGCCATCGGGTAAAGAGGAAGACTGGTCTCTTCTTCCAGTCGCGTCCAGAAATAAGAAATCTTTATAACCTAACGTTACGCTGGCGAAAAAACCATCAACTTCCAGTTGAGAATAATTTTCGGCAGGGGCTTCTATCTGATTTAGCGAGTTAGAGATAGAGTACAAGCGCGGCACTACCAGGCCACCATTTGTTTCGGCATAGATAGACTCAATTTCTGTTTTTCTAATGTTAGAGCCCAATAAACCCTGCAGGCTGAATGATTCGCCCAGGTCTTTGTTGAAGTTGATCAGCAGGTCATAATTGTACTCTCTGAAGGCACGGTTGTATCTTGAGTATTTGGAAGGGTCCACACTTCCCACAGCAATTCTTTCTTCCTGAAGCTCATTGTAAGAGTCTATTGAAACTCTACCCATTACATTTAACCAATCGGTAATTTCATAAGATAAGCTGGCATAGCCAAAATATCTCATCCTGCTATCGTTCTGATAATTTTCATAACGGGTCCAGTAAGGGTTATCCCAATAAATAGGTTTTAGATCGGTAGGGTCAGCCCAGTTCCAGGTTACGTTTTTGCCTGACCGGTTATAAGCCTCTTCCAGTTCTTTAATATCCACATTGGTTTGCCACCACTGACGGAAATTAGTCATCAGGTTTTTAGAGTCATACCCCGTTCCATAACGGCCTAGTCCTTTAATACTGGACATATTTACAGAAGCAGATGCTTTTAATTTATCAGTAATGTTAAAGGTAGCACCAAAATTCACCAGGTTTTTGTCCAGTTCACTATTGGGCAATATACCTTTTTCATCGTTTCGGGTATAGCCTAACTTAAAAGTAGCGATATCATTGCCACCATCTATAATAAAGCTGTTATTTATGTTAACAGATTTATTGAAGAATTCGGAAGGATCGTTGGCAGCCGCTACCCAGGGGCGTGGCTTCTGGTAATAAGGAGAAGTAGGATCAAAAGCATCCCACTGATACACCAATAAACTAGGATCGAACGGCCCGCCATGTGAAGCATCTTCTGAAGTAGGCGTTACTAAATCGTCCACACCATCGCCGTTGATATCTCTGTAAAGAAAGTACCCGTCAGGTGACTCATAATACTGACCATAACCAGCGCCATATTGCTTCTGGAAGGTAGGGAAAGTACTTTTATCAACGATACCCACAGTTACACCAGAGTTGATGGTAACGCCTAAGCCTTTGCGGCCTTTTTTGGTAGTAATAATAATAGCACCATTAGCGGCACGTGAGCCATATAATGCGGTAGCCGCCGCGCCTTTCAGGATGTTGATAGAAGCGATATCATCGGGATTGATGTCGGCAGCCGCGTTTCCGTAGTCATAGCCACCACGACCGCTTTGCTGGTTGCGGGTCGGATCTACCGAGCCATTACTGTTTGTATTGGAGTTATCAATAGGCACACCATCTACCACAAACAAAGCCTGGTTGTTTCCGGTAAGTGAGGTATTACCTCGAATAATTACGTTACTTGATCCACCCATCGAGTTATTAGACTTGATGTTCAAACCAGCAACCTTACCCGCTAAAGAGTTGATGGCGTTTACGTTTCTGGTTTTGGTTATCTCTTCACCTTCTACCTTTTGGGCAGCATAAGGCAATTCATTTTTGTTTCTTTCAATACCCAAAGCAGTTACTACCACTTCAGAAAGTTGCTGGATGTCGGCATCCATGGTTACATTAACTACAGACTGGGTGCCAATTTCCATTTCTTTCTCAGCGAATCCGATAAAGGAGAAAGTAAGGGCTGTCGCGTCTTCCGGCACATTCAATCTGTAATTACCTTCAATATCGGTAACTGTACCAATGGTTGTACCTTTCACAATTACGTTTACACCAGGCAGCACACTTTCGTCATCCGCTGATGTTACAGTTCCACTAATTGTTTTCGTTTGCGCGTAAAGCACATTCGTAAAAGATAGTGAAAATATCAAACCCAACAAGCCTGTAAACAGGAGCCATCGCCGTGGGTTTGAGGTAAATAATTTGGTAAAGGAAATCCTCATAGTTCCTACACGTTTAAGTTAAATAATAGATTAATATAAAAATCTTTGCTGTTCATCGTTACACTTACCCATTTGCTAAAACCATTGTAGCTAGCCAAATACTACTATGTAATATTTTGGCTTAAAAATCAGTTTTTAATATATTGGCAAAAAACAAAGCAAGCTGTTAAAGGAAATTAAATATAAGAATCAATAAATTTATATTTAATCAAGATTTTGGGTTACACAATATGCAAACCTACCTTTTAACAACTCGAAAGTCAACAGTTTGTTATGAAATTGTTAACAATTTATTGAAACAATTAATGAACGGAAAGGCTACTAAAACAGGTATTTTTGTAATATTATTTTGAATAATTAAAAAAAATTCAATAAAATCAGAATTTAATTTTACGTAATCGCGATTTTGTTAATGAATATTATTAATATAAAGGTCAAAAAAAAATTATGCATGCAGAGTATGATATGTAAATATTTTTCTTTTTTCGAACAAAAAAAGTACGATTTATACCCATATAGCTTGCCCAAGTGAGGGGGAGAAAATAGAAAATTTTTAAGTAAGGGCTTTTCCTTAAAGTTCTGATTACCCCTGATAAAGCAGTGGTTAACCATTCGGAAAAAGCGAATAGAAGCCGGGAAACGGAAACCAGGGTTCGCGATAAAATATTTAGATTTCCGGGATTTAATTTCTCACTAAAAAACTAAAGTCCCATATAAATTAACGAATAGCTTTGATCGGAATCTTGGGGTTTGTTTTCGTAAGCGGCATCATGGCGTTAATTATTTTGGCATGTTTGAATTCTGATAAGTCGCTTACGGTAATCTTGTATTCTTTAATTTTACCTTTCGCTAACAGACTTTGTCGCTGCGTACCATTCAGCAAATAAGCAGCCGGTGTGATCCATTGCTTACCATCAAAAAAAACGATATTGCTATAAGAAGTATCAGTAATACAATTGTTTTTTACAATCAGAATATCGTCACAGGCTTGTCGCAAACTAAAGAGTCGCGCCAGGTTTTCCCGTTGCTCATATTTGAATGGGTAGGATATATCATTGGAATACACCAGTTTCAGGCTGCGGATTTCCCGCATTTGATAAGCCACAAACTCAATATGTTCAATAGCCTGTTTATAAAGAACCCTGCATTTGTAAAGGCCTTTTTCAGGAATGTTGTGCTTCGCGATTTCCCGATGTAAATGAATGGATGTGGTGCTGCCAAAAAGTTCTTTCCGGGCCCGATTCATTCTTTGTAAATGATAGGGCATATTGTATAACCGCCCATTCAGGCATCGGATACTCTCAATTAACCGGCACATACACTTTATCAATTAGCTCCTGGTATTCGGAAACAACCTGGCTGTGTGCGGTAATACCACCACCGCTTTTGTATACAAGCTTTCCATTATCCAGCTCTATAAAACGGATCATCACGGCACTTTCCAGATTTTTGCCATCGAAATAACCAAACACACCAGTGTAATAGCCGCGGCTGTACATTTCACAATTTCTAATAATTTCCAGTGTTTTCTGCTTGGGTGCCCCACAAATAGAACCCGCTGGCAGCATCGAGAAAATGATGTCGCCAATAATTTGGGTGTAATGCGGCGGTAATTTACCGGTTATCTCTGAGCTTACCTGCAACAGGGTTTTATGGGTGGTTTTTATGGTTTCCACATACCGGAACCGCTTTACCTGTACCTGTTCCGCGTACATGCTCAGGTCATTCCTGATCAGGTCGACAATGGTAACATGCTCTGCCAGTTCTTTGGTATTGCTAAGCAATGTGTCGCGGGCATCGGGTATAGCAACATCGATGGTACCCTTCATCGGATAGGAAGCGATGCGTCCGTCGTTGATACGCACAAAAGCTTCGGGCGAAAAACATATAAACTGATGCTTATACCAAAGTTTATAAGGAGCTTCTGACCGGAAAAAGATTTCTTTTAAGGTAAGGTTAGTTTTTATCTCGGTTGGAAAGGTCAGATTTACCAAAAAAGAATCCCCTCGGTGAATATGATGGATTATCTGCTCGAAAGCCTGCTGGTATAGGAGAAAGTCGATGGGTGTTTTTTCAAAATAGAAATCGTGTGCAGTCGCATCTGGCCGTGGTGATTGGTAATTCCCTTTTCCATTAATAGTAAACAAAATCTCCTGGTTGTTTACCCCATGTAATGGTATAATCACCGGATCTTTCATTTCATAATCGATGATAAACAGGAAAGGAACGCCCTGACTGCCCCACTCATTCATTTGTTGCTTACCCAGATTCATACATAACGCACCATTGGCTTTTGCGATTACTTTTTCATCATACAGCATCAGGCTTACAGCCGCGCTCTTTTTTCAGTACTATATTCTTTTACTACTTCAATAAACCGCTTTACTTTATCCGGATCGGTATCAGGATATACGCCATGCCCCAGGTTAGCAATGTGGCGGCTGTTACCAAAAGCATCCAGCATCCGCTTTGTAATCTTGGCAATCTGACCGTAATCACCATACAAAGCTGCCGGGTCCAGATTTCCCTGCAGCGTTTTCTCAGCACCTATTAATTGCCTTGATTTTGCGATATCCATGTTCCAGTCTAGCCCAAGGGTTTCGCAGGGCAGTTTACTCATCGCTTCCAGACCGAAAAAAGCGCCTTTGGCAAAAACGGTCACCGGTACAGTTTCAATGGCCCTACAAATCTGGTTAATATAAGGCAGAGAGAATGCATCGAAATGATCGGGTGATAAAATACCAGCCCACGAATCGAAAATCTGCACCAGATTGGCGCCGGCTTCAATCTGGGCTTTCAGATAATTAATAGTACTTTGGGTAATCATATGCAGCAACTGATGCGACAATTCCGGTTCGCGGTACAGCATGGCCCGGGCTTTAGAAAAAGTTTTACTGCCTGTACCTTCCACCATATAGGCGAAGATAGTCCAGGGAGCGCCCGCAAACCCAATAATCGGAACCCGGCCGGCCAGTTCCTTTTTAGTTACTTTAATGGCTTCCGGTGTATAAGCCAGATCACTAGAAATATCGGCAATTTTCAAGCGGGAAACATCAGCGGCACTTTTTATGGTTTTGGGGAAGTAGGGTCCTTTGTTTTCTACCATCTGGTAAGGAAGGCCCATGGCTTCAGGAATCACCAGAATGTCAGAAAAAATGATAGCCGCATCCACACCCAGAATATCTACCGGCTGTATGGTAACCTCGGCAGCCCTTTCAGGATTTTTCACCAACTCTATAAAATCTTTCATTTTGTCGCGCACCGCTCTGTATTCAGGTAAGATGCGTCCTGCCTGTCGCATGAGCCAAACAGGCGTACGTTCGGTAGTTTCGCCCCGTATAGCGCGTAATAGTAAATCGTTTTTTAATTGCATACACAAAATTAAGATTAAAATAATTAAATAATCCTCATCATCAGATTTAACGTTAAACATTCAAGAACCGAATCTGTTTTTTTACCAGACAGACACATATCTATTCATATTTAAGCCATACCAATACCAGTAGGAAGGAGTCTTTTTTAATGCGGAGAAGTTTATACCTTGTTTTAGGAATTATTTTGTTGTTCTTGTGTGGAGTTATCTTATATCAATTTGTCGCTCACAATTACGGCTTCATGCGCAAAACCGAAATCCATACCATTTCCGAGGGCGATATGGCTCATCCGCATCCATCCCTCAGCCCGCAGGAAGTGGTAGATATTCAGTTGAAAGCTATGCAGGCAAATGACAACCCTGATAAAGATTTTGGCATCCGGACCGCTTTCAATTTCGCCTCACCTGAAAATAAAAGCAACTCCGGACCTATCGATCGTTTCATAGAAATGGTTCATAATCCAGAGTATGCGTCGTTGTTAAATTTCAAGCAATATGGTTTGGATGAGGTACTGATGCATGGGGGTATGGCGCTGCAAAAGGTTACCCTAATTGATGCCAAAGACCAGCCGGCTGTGTATTTATTCCAACTAACAAAACAAACTGAAGCGCCTTATGAGGAATGCTGGATGACCGACAACGTGATGAAATACCGGTAAATCTGATCTTTTCAGTAATCAAACAAATTAGCGATGTCCACTTTAAAATTTTACCTTTTACTGTCAACTGTCCTTTTTCTAATAACAGAAGCGCATGCCCAGATAACTGGAGAATTAGAATCAGAAAGTGTGAATGTAAACGGAATTGTAGTTACTTCCGATAGTTTAAAACCCATTCCATTTGCCACCATTTCTATTAACAAACAGCTTAGAGGCACCTTTAGTAACAATTCCGGTTATTTTTCCTTTATCGCCTATCCTTCCGATACCATCCAGTTTTCAGCAGTGGGCTTCAAAACCGATAGCTATGTGCTGCCCGAAGTAATGGAAGGCAGCAGTTACTCAATTATTGAAGTACTGGTACGCGACACCGTTTTGCTGGAAGAAGTGGTGGTATATTCATTTCCCAGTATCGAAGGCTTAACCAGGGCCTTTATGGAAGTTGATTTGCCAAAAAAAGAAGTAAACCGTACCATAAAAACGCACCAGAATCTCAATAAAATTCTGGAAGAAGATGTAATTTTTGGGAAGTACGCTACCTATGATGTAAACGATGGCTACACCCGCCTTTATAATACCGGACTTGTGCCACCCAACAACCTGCTGAATCCTATTACCTGGTCTACTTTTATTGAGGATATTAAAAAGAAAAAGAAATTAGATCGAAGATAATTTTATTTCTGTTGTTTTTTCGGGTAGTTTTTTTTCAGGAAACGATAAACCCGGTCATAGTTTTCGTGCTCCTGCGCCGAAAGCTTAATTTTCTTGTATTTTTCAAACTGTAAACTCAATTCTTTATACACCGTGCCAAAAGTCTTTACTTTATTCTCGCGCCAGAAACTCATATTTTTCAGATAATATCGCCTTGATAAAAATGACAATAAATGCTTTACATCAATTCTTTCTTTCTGAAAAGTGATGGTTTTATAGTCGATAATTAATTTTATGGTAAGGCCTAAGGCAATACCTAATACTATCGGAAACAAAAATATCTGGTAGGTAGAAAGATTGTCGTTGTTGAGAATGTCATATAACAGGAATGCAGCCACCCCATAGGCAATCAGCAGGAATACGCCCATAGAGAACAAAGTATTTATTCTGGGTTTTGATACAATCATGGTTAATTTATCGGTTTTTATAATAGTTTTTACGCACAAATTTAAAATGATGCTGCCCGAAATTAAAAAAGTAACTGATACCAGTTAAACGATTACCCTGTATTCCAATTTAGAATGTATTCATTTGTGATACAAAAGCATTTTAGCATGCATCCAGGGTACTCTTTTTGCTTTGCTCATGGCAGGAAACAACTTTACGTCAAAATATTTTTTTCAATTCTGTTTAACCAGTTTTTCAGTTTTACCTTTACCAGCATGAATCACTATCGTATTTCTTACCAGCATCCGCGAAAACATTTTGTAGATATTACGCTAACCCTTGATAACTTAAACCGCGACAAATTTTATCTGCAATTGCCAGCCTGGCGCCCCGGCCGATACGAACTGGGTAACTTCGCTAAAAATATCCAGCGATTTGCGATTTACGACTCAGAAAATAATCCGGTACCGTTTCGCAAAGTCAGCAAAGACCGCTGGGAAGCGGAAACTACCGGCCTTACATCCATTTCGGCGCAATATAACTTTTATGCGGCTACCCTGGATGCAGGCAATTCCTGGCTGGACGAAACCCAACTGTATCTGAATTTTGTGAACTGTATGTTGTATGCCGAAGACCGGATTAATGAACCCTGCCAGGTGCGGTTGGACCTGCCCGACGATTACCAGATTGCCTGTGGCCTTTCCGAAATTAAAAAACATGTATTGCAGGCCGATAATTATTATCAACTGGCCGATTCTCCTATGATTGCCAGCAATCAGCTTACCCATTGGCAATACACTGCTGGCGGAGTGCCGTTTCACATCTGGATTATGGGTGAGGTGGTGATTGACAAAGCAAAAGTATTAGAACAGTTCTGGGCATTCACTGAAAATCAGATTGCCCTGATGGGCGATTTTCCTGCCAACGACTATCATTTTCTTTTCCAGTTTATGCCTTACCGGTATTATCATGGAGTGGAACATGGCAACTCCACAGTAATTGCATTGGGGCCATCGGAAAGCATAAAAAATGATGACATTTACCAGAACTTTCTGGGTGTAAGTTCGCATGAATTGTTTCATGCCTGGAATATTATTAAGATCCGGCCGGCTGAAATGATGCCATACGATTTTACGAAGGAAAACTATTTTCCTACTGGTTTTGTAGCCGAAGGCGTTACCACTTATTACGGAGACCTGTTCCTGGTCCGCAGTGGCGTTTTCTCTAAAACTCAATACTTTACCGAACTCAATACGCTTTTCCGGCGACATTTTGAGAATTTTGGACGTTTTAATCATTCCCTTACCGATTCGTCGCACGATTTGTGGCTGGATGGGTACAGCCTGGGTATTCCAGGCCGTAAAGTTTCCATTTATGTAAAAGGTGCCCTGGTAAGCCTTATTCTGGATCTGGAACTAAGAAGGTTGACCCAAAATGCGCGATCGCTTGATTCACTAATGCCGCGTATGTGGGAAACCTTTGGAAAGAAAAGTAAGGGTTATACCCTGAACGATTTACAGTCTATTATTACAGAACTTTCGGGCGGACAACTTACTGCCTATTTTGAGGCGTTCATTTTTGGAAAAGTACCTCTGGAAGAAAAACTACAGGAAGTTTTGCGTTCGGTGGGTTGCCAACTCACGATAAACGAAGCCGTTTTGGTTACCGAAAGAAATTTTGGTTTCAGAACTTTTGAAGAAAATGGGAAACTTACCATTTCAGGCATTGAACCCGGCTCGTCAGCAGATATGTGCTTGGCATTAGGCGATGAACTGATAGCCGTTAATGGGCGAAAAATCGCGGGAAATCTCAACGATTTGGCTGCCAAAAGCAATACGTTAGAACTCACCTTTTTCAGGCACCAACAGCTTAGAACAGCCACCTTAAACTATACTGGCACAACTTATTACCGCCAATATACCATTCAGCAAAGGGAAAACGCTTCTGAGGTACAACAATATGCTTTTGAATTGTGGCTGGGCTGTGGGTGGTAAGAGAAATTAATTTTATTTTTGATAAGTTTGCCTAAATGAAAAATGTAGTTTAAAAATGAGTTACGAAGGCAAAATGCTTGAAGCTCTAAAAATGCCTTCCCGAAAGGAAGTGGAACAGGCATTGCTAAAGTCTTTATTTATGCATAATGGGGTAATTAAAGAATTTGGAGCAGGTGAAGAGTTAGTTGATGAAATAGCAGATAATTTTGGTCTTACCGAAGAACAACGCAATACTTATCTCGAAACTATTTACAGAAAAGAGAATAGAGTTAAAAAATCAAATTTATGGCACCGTCTACTTTTTCGTGCTGCTGATAAATTAGCCGAAAAGAATTTAGTTTGTCGTCCATCACAAACAATTCTTCTCACAAATAAAAAGGAATGGATGCTAACAGAGGATGGGTTTGATACTACCTTGAAACTATATAATATTCCCCAAGAGCAAAAAGAAATATTACCTATTAAATCTTTTGAGGTACAACAAGTCATTAAAAAGCTGAATGAGTCGCCGAGGCCCGCGAATTATTATCCTATCGATAAAAAAAAGGAAACAAGAACAGTTACAAAAGAGATTTCCATTAGAAAACGTGGATTTCGTCAGGCAGTTATAGAAGCTTATGATTTTAAATGCGCGGTTTGTGGAATGAAAATAAGTTCTCCCAATAAAATGATTTGGGAAGTTGAAGCTGCTCATATTGTACCTCATAGTTATAAAGGCAAGGATGAAATTCTAAATGGAATATGTCTTTGCCATTTACATCATTGGGCTTTTGATGTTGGATGGTTTAGTCTTTTTGATGATTATAGTATTACAGTTTCTCCCGCTATAGATGATCTACAAATAGATTACGGCAAAATAGGAAGCTATGAATTTATTAGAGCTATGTGTAGTGCTAATTTAAAAATACTTTTTCCAAATAAGCAAAAGTTTTATCCTCATTTAAATGCGATGCAGTGGCATCGAGAAAATATTTTTAACAGAAAGTAATTTCTATGAAAATGCAAAATAAATCCGAAATTTTCTACTCATTAAATTTAGAAGATATCCAAACTGTTTCTCAACAAGAAATTGATAGGGAACTTTCTAAGGAGGAGATTGAAAAAATAAAGGATTTGATCGCAGAAAAAATTAACTGGTATGATGCTATTGCTGAAACAATTCATGAAAATATAGACACTTGATTATTTATAGAGATAGTGACAGGATAAAGTAACATTTTTTCACTGGTATTCTTCTGCCAAAGTTTGTCCCATTGGGTCATCCCGTTAGGGATCTTTACCAAAAAACAAGGAAAATTCTCAAATTGCCGCATACCGTTTCATGGAGGCCACCGTGGAACTACCACTGCGGCTTAGTAAAGCGTACGCCGCCAAAACCTGCGGAGTGACTAAAAAGAGTGTTACGTTATTTAATAGCTGTTTCTTATTATTTAGAGCAAAATCAGGTATATTATTACTATTAAATCAGGTCCTAACTGGGGTAATAGTAGTCAGATTGCTAAAATGAAAGCGGATTTTATTACTGCAAGAAAAACTTTACGAACTAGTAATTCAAAACTTCATATTGTTGCTGTAAACGGGTGTTGTTATGGGAAAGATAACAATTCTGATAAAGGAGATTATTTTAAGTATTGTGGGCAAAAATTTTGGGAGTTTATTTCAGGAAATGAAAGGTTATATACAGAAATTATTGAGCCATTAGGCCATAAAGCTGAAGAAAAGAATGGTGAGTTTTTAGAATCCTATGCAAGGATGATCAACAAATTTACTAAAGAATTCTCTAATGACTTCTGTAATAACGAAGGTGAAATTGATTGGGTTAACCTTGTAAAATTCAATTCGAGCAAATAAAAATAGTTTTAATAAATTCGCTATAAAATTATTAAAGCAAAACCATATGTTTTAGTTATCATATTTAACTGTATACCTTCCGAATTAAATTTTTACACCTAAATTTTCAGGTGGATCCACTAAACCTTACATGCCTGTTTTGCAAGCAGAAAATGACCTGGACGCACTATCACCACCATACCAAAATATGAATACTGAAGTTACGCGAACTATCCAAAACAAACGCCTTGCCGCATTTATTGCGGGATGCCGACTGGGTGTCCCCAGAATAAATTTAGGAAGTGTACAATTGGCGCCTAACTCCAATAGCAATCTACTATGGGTAAAAATTGTTTTAAGTGATAAAGTGTACATACACAATAAATTAGACTTTTCTTGATTTTTGTTACCACAAGTATCTGATACTTTTACATCATTAATTTTTGTTACAAATAAAATATCAGATTATGGTTGCTACAAGCAGGGAAGTTTTCAAAGATAAATTTGTTGAGATTAGTTATGACGAAACTAACCGTGTTATTATCGCTCAATGGATTGGGTTTTTAAAAATTGATGAAGTAAAAAAGGGCTGTAACATACTGATTGACTTTGTTAAAAAGAACAGAATTACCAAGCACTTAAGCGATCAGCGGAAGCTAAAAGTACTTTCGAAAGATGTACAAGGGTATTTGGTAGATGAATTTTTTGGTGAAATGGGAAAAAACGGTTTAACTAAGCTGGCCGTTTTGGTTTCAGACGACATTTTTGCCAAAGCTTCAGTAGAAAACGTAAACCAAACTACTGCTACCAAAATAGGTGGTATCACATTCAACACCTTTAATGCCCAGCAAGATTGCATTAACTGGTTAAACGAGTAAATGAGTTTGCCAGAAATTTCTCAATTTCTGGTTTTTTTATTGGAAGAATTTATAATAAAAAACAGGAAGCTCTGTGCATCCAAATTTAATAAACCTTGAGGAGCAGGTCAAGGAAGATTTTTTTATTGGAAGTCTTGACCCACTAAACGCTGACCAATCATTACAATTAGTTCCTTTGCTAAATAAGCAAAAAGATACTAATACCTTAATTCAGACTCTCATTAGCATCATGCCAGCAGGTATTCAGGCTGCCAAATTTGATTTTTCTCAGGCCTGTGCCGCTATGCGGGATATCGGTATATTTTTAGGATCTTTAAAACGGCATGGTACTGAACCTGTAGCGGTGGTTCCAGAATTGGAAAATGTGCTCAATTTGTTGGCCAATATAACCTATTTACCCCCTCGCGACACATTAATTCATTATGTAAGGTGGAATCCTGAAGGTAGCCGACAGCGCACCTATACAGGTACTGAAGATGAACAGCAGTTGATTCAAAGTGTAAAAGTAGCTAACCATCCACTGTTACAAGCCATTATGCTGCTCAACGATTTATACGATATTCCCCTTCACGCATCTGAATTTGTGGCTACCTGCAACCAGGTAACAGAAAACTTTGAAGGAATGGTTCAGGGCATTGTCAATGCCAAAAGAAACGTAAGTCCGAAATATTTCGCTGATGAACTTCGCTTTTACTTTGATCCTATCATCCTGAATAACACGGAATACCTGGGCCCGGGTGCTGTAGAAATGCCTGTATTTATTTTTGATCACATTTTATGGAACTGCGATCTGCACGACGAGATCTACATAAAATTCAAAGAAGACTATATTCCTTATAATCAACCTATCATAAGAGATTTGTATTATAAGTTTCTCGATAATATTAGTTTAACTACCAGGGTTATCAATACCCTAACTTCAGGATCAAATATTTCTGAAACAGAATTGCAGGGCGCACATGCACTCATAAAATTATTTAATACCCTAAAAAGTTTCCGTGCCCCCCATAAAAAGCTGGCTGATCAAGCCTATGAACACGCCGAAAAAGCCGAGTACCGCTCGAAAGGCAGCGGAGGTTACGAACCGGAAATTTTACATTATATCCTAAACCACAATATTCAGGCTCAGGAAAGGCTGAAAAGTGCTGTTCAGACCTGTAAAGAAAATTTTTTCGTATCTAAAGACTCTTCATCATAAATAATACATAGGTGTTGAAAGGGACATTAAGTACTTACTTAATGTTACCAGCTCTAAAGCTCGCAAGAATAATTTTCTACTTTCTCATTTGCTTATAAGCATTAATCAGCCCATTGGTAGAAGCATCATGTGAGGTGATCTCCTTTTCGTTTTCCAGTTCAGGCAATATTTTTTTAGCCAGTTGTTTTCCCAGTTCTACGCCCCACTGGTCGAAACTAAAAATGTTCCAGATAACACCTTGCGCAAATATTTTGTGCTCGTACAGGGCGATTAAATTGCCCAGTGTTTTGGGCGTTAACTTTTTAAATAAAATGGAATTGGTAGGTTTATTTCCCTTGAAAACCTTAAAAGGTAACAGCCAGACTATTTCTTCCTCGGTGTTGCCGGCATCTTTTAACTCTTTTTGCACTTCTTCTTCAGTTTTGCCCATCATTAATGCTTCGGTTTGGGCAAAGAAATTGGAAAGTAATTTTACATGATGATCGCCAATCGGGTTGTGGCTGATGGCCGGTGCCATAAAGTCACAGGGAATTAGTTTTGTGCCCTGGTGAATAAGCTGATAAAAGGCATGCTGTCCGTTGGTACCGGGTTCACCCCAGATGATGGGGCCGGTTTGATAAGAAACAGGTTCACCATCACGGCCTGCGTATTTGCCATTACTTTCCATATTTCCTTGTTGGAAATAGGCAGAAAAACGATGCATATATTGGTCATATGGCAAAATAGCTTCGGTTTCAGCGCCAAAAAAATTATTGTACCAGATGCCAATAAGCGCCAGTGTAACAGGAATATTTTTATCGAAAGAAGCTTCTTTAAAATGATTATCCATTTCATGTGCACCTGTAAGCAGTTCCATAAAGTTTTCAAAGCCAATGGAGCAGGCAATGGATAAACCAATAGCCGACCATAATGAATAACGACCGCCTACCCAATCCCAGAATTCAAACATATTTTCCGGATCAATACCAAATTCGGTAACTCCTTTTTCGTTTGTAGAAAGAGCAGCGAAATGCTTTTTAATATAATCTTCCTGGCGGGCAGCTTCCAAAAACCAGGCTCGGGCCGAATGGGCGTTGGTCATGGTTTCCTGGGTGGTAAATGTTTTCGAAGCTATCAAGAACAAGGTGGTTTCCTGATCTAGTTGTCTCAGGGTTTCAGCAATGTGGGTACCGTCTACATTGGAAACAAAGTGTACGTCAATATTTTTTTTGTAAGCTTTTAAAGCTTCTGTTACCATTAACGGCCCCAGGTCAGAGCCTCCTATACCAATATTCACTACATCAGTAATAGGCTTTCCGGTGTACCCTTTCCACGATCCGCTGATTACGGCATCAGAGAATTTTTTCATTTTTTCCAATACTGCCTTCACTTCTGGCATTACATCCTGTCCATCTACTATTACTGGTTCATCCGACTGATTTCGGAGCGCCACATGTAAAACAGCCCGATCTTCTGTCTGGTTGATTTTGTCACCAGCAAACATTTTCTGAATGGCATCACTCAGATTGGTTTCTTTGGCCAGCTCCCGCAAAAGTGTCAGCGTTTTTTCTGTGATGCGATTTTTCGAAAAATCTATCAGTATGTCCTGAAACCGCAACGAAAATTTTTGATATCGTTCATTATCTTCCATGAACATATCCTTCATTTCCTGATCTTTGATTTTGTTGTAGTGCGCGTTTAGTTTTTTCCAGGCATCAGTTTGGGTAGGGTTTACAGATGTTAGCATGATTTGTTTTTATAATGAAAAATTATCTTCTTATTTGTCCGCTAAAGATAAATATTTGGTTTTACAGAAAAGATATTTTTTAAAGTAAATTATTCGGAAATAAATGGGAGGCACTTTCAGTTGGAATTTTTGTAATTAAAAAGCAAAACTATGTTCTGAAATATTAATGCCTGCCTTTGGCTTTCATCGTTCTCTATTGATAGCACCATTTATAATACTTTGTACACGCTTAAAATCTTCAGGCGTATCAACGTCCAGTTCGCCATGTTCAAATGCCACAGTCTCTACCCGATCTTTGTATGTATGCAACAGCTTTTTTGCACCGGCATTTGCCGGTAATTGTAAAAGCTCATTAAAAAGGTCGCGATCAAATAATACGGGAACTCCCTGGGTACTTTTATATAAAGAAGCAATAATGGGTTTACCCGAAATCTGGTAGGTTTGGATAAGTGTATCAAGTAATTGTCTGTTCAGCAATGGCTGGTCGGCAAGCAATAATATAACAGCACCAACATCTGGCTTCATTTCCAGTAATTTTTCCATTCCTTTTACCACCGAAGTGCCCATACCCTGCTTCCAGTCTGCGTTATGCACCAAAGTAACTGGCAAATTCTGTACAGAAGACTGGATTAATTCCTGATAAGCTCCGGTTACAATTATTACCGGATGGCAGCTTGTGGAAACAGCTATTTTTGCTATTCGCATGAGCATGGTTTCCCCTTCAATTTTTAACAACTGTTTAGGCTGCCCCATCCGACTTGAAACACCAGCTGCCAAAATCACTATGGCAGGCACAGATGACTTTGAGGTCATAACCAAAAACTAACGTTGGTGAATATATCCTTCTTTTTCTTTCAGGAAACCGGCTTTTCGTCCTGTATACCGGGCCTGAATTTCCGATACGATAGCCAGCGCGATTTCATCTGGCGTTTCCGCGCCAATATCCAATCCAATTGGGCTATGAATGCGCTGTTTATCGGTATCACTAATTTCTATACCGTTTGCCTGCAATTCCGCGAAC
Source organism: Cyclobacteriaceae bacterium (assembly GCA_041745535.1). GTDB lineage: Bacteria > Bacteroidota > Bacteroidia > Cytophagales > Cyclobacteriaceae > JBGTIS01. The sequence continues at coordinate 22,546 of JBGTIS010000336.1, forward strand.
ATTTTCTCGGTTCTTTTGCGTGGACCCAGTATGCCCAAATAAGGTACACCTGCTTTCAGCAAATCGGGTAGTAAGGCAATTTCATATTTATAATTATGTGACATCAGCACAGAGGCTGTGTATTGTGTAATGGTAAAGAAATTTACCGCTGACTCACGAGGCGCATACACAACATCGTTAGCCTGGGGAAATCTTTTAGGCCCTACATGCGCCACACAATCGTCGGTTACGGTAACATGCCAGCCAATTTCTCTGGCTAATTTTACCACTGGTCCTACATCATAACCCCCACCAAAAATCAATAGCTCAATAGCCGGATGAAGTACCTCTAAAAAAACTTCCGCGATCGTATCTTCTAACTGGTAAGTTTTGGTTACTGAAACTCCTGCTTTCATTATCCTTTTCACATCTTTCCTTACCAAATCTGACAGTTCCCTGTCCTGGATCAGGTTTAGCGTCTCATTTGTAGATTGCAGGATTAATCTTTCACCGGCTTGTATCCGGGCCTTATGTGTCGACGTAAAAACCGTGGCCAGCACTTCCCTTTTTCTGTTTTTAAGAAAGTTTTTGAAAATCTGAATGGGGTTTTCGGCACTTAGTTGTGCGGATACAGGTTCAATCAATACATCAATAATACCATTACATCCCAAACCTACCCCAAGGCTGCTGGCATCCTGATCATCCATGGTATCGTAAGTAACTATTCTGGGTTTATCCTGTAAAATTACTTCTCTGGATTTTCTTAGCGCATCACCTTCCAGGCAACCCCCGCTAATCGCGCCCGTCCATCGGCCATCGTCAGTGATGAGCATACGTGCACCGGCTCTTCGGTAAGAAGAACCCTGTACTCTTACCACAGTAGCCAGGGCAGCTTTACGTGTGGAAAAGTCAGTTTGATCAAATGTATCTACTATTTTTTGCAGTTCTTTCACGGCGAACTAATTGAAAATTAAGCCAATAATTATCGCAATATATCTAATTTGCTATACGATATGAACATTTTTCATTAATATGACTCCTATTTATAGAGGAATTTTGGTTGGAAAAGTCAATAAATCCATTTTGATTTTGTGGATTAACCACATGCAATCCGTTTATTATTTACTCAACTATCAGATACTCCACTCCGGAACAAAATTGACTGATGTAATCATCACATACGCCTTTAAATTTCAACATTGAGCATAGTTACACTAATAATTTATAATATAAATAAATATTTGAATAGTAAACTCCTGGTGGTGAATAATTTGTACTAAATGCGAGAGCTGCTACTAACAAGCATTATTTACAGCCATTTAACCATTAATGCTACAAAGTAGGTAAAGAAAGTGTTGTGTTTGTAAAGAGATAAGTCAAAGGAATGGTTAAAAGAGGAATGTGAACAAGCTTAACATTTAAGTATGGATGATGAGCACTTATAGTTTAGGTCAGGTTGCCAGTTCACATTTACCCTCTTTTAACTTTCTTCATATTCGCAATCGTACCGTATGCAAACGGGCTGCCAAATACTATCAATTGCCCAATAAAGCAAAATTTGAATTTTTTTGTAGAAATCACTTCTCATATTGAGAATTAATTCATCATACTCATGTAAGTATTGCTTTTGTATTTACCATTTTGATTAGGTCATCCTATCTATACCTGTTTTATCCAATTAATACGCGGCTTTTCCAGAGCGATGTTGGTATAGTTAATGCCACTATAAAAAGTAGATTTTATTCGCTGTTTATCTGATTTATCAACCCTTGAAAATGGTAAAAAAAATAATACACAACTATGGTAAAATAAAAAAAGTTTATCTGGTGGGACCGGGCAATAATATTGATCAGTTGTACTTAATATTTCAGGATGGTCATTGTTTCAGAATATATGTGAAAGGATTTTTTTATATGCGGCAAGTTCCCGAGCCTATACAAGAGGGCTGGTACATTACTACATCCCGACAGGCCTGTTTTGAAAGCAAGTAACGCTACTTTACAGGCTATTCTTGATTTGCTTTTAGAAAGTATTTAGTAGTAAAAACGGAGGTTTGTACATATTGATAGTAATAAATAAAAGCAAAAAAATCTTTCTTACATCTATTATATAATGGTTCAATTTACTTTTTATGCCAAAGAATTTATTGGCAATTTAGGTATTACAAATAAAGGCTTAACAGGTAATATGCCAAGTAAAGTCTCATTAAAAAAATAATATCATTACTAATGGTTTTTTAAAACTTTCACAAATGATTAATTCTGATAAAATACATTACCTGCCCAAATATGTAAATCATAATGGCGAACTTGTGGTATTTACAAAAGATATATCTATTCTGATAGATATACCAACCAGAAAACTGGAAGTAACGCGATTACGGTTATTATATGGCTTTTTTGTAGAGGATACCCGGCAGGTTAAAGTCCCTAAGACGATCGGTTTTGAAGACGCATTAACTTTGGTAGGGGATATTATTTCAGAAAATGATAACTAATACCGCGAATTTTATTTACACTAAAATGCTTTTCTTACAAGTGATAGAAAATCGTTTTTTTTGAATTTTACATCCGGAATTATCCTTGCATATTTGTTATATCAATTTCAATGACGCAAATAAAATATTAAAATAAATATTTCTCATAGTTTTAGGTTAGGTTGTATAGTGTTAAGCGGTGTGATGAGCACCGCTTTTTTTTGCCTCTTTTATAAATAGCCCAATCAGTAAAATTAATTTTCCCTCCTTCAAACATTTCCTTCTGAAATCGGTATTCATATTAAATCAATATTTTATTTATGAACCGAAAACTCCTTACGAGAATTGGCGCGGGTCTGCTGCTTATACTATTCCTGGTGTGGATATTTGGTTGGTCGCTAGGCATTTTTTAATATGATATGAAAACGAAGACTGAAACTAAGAAAAAGAAAACCCACAGGAAGGTTGCCGGCATGGGAGCCATTGTAACTAAAAATGGGACCGCATTTCGAGTATGGGCACCTCACGCAAAAAAAGTACATGTAACCGGAACCTTTAACGAATGGTCGAAAAGAAAACATGCCCTTACACTGGAAAACGATGCGGGTTATTGGTATGGATTTATTGAAGAGGCGAAAGCCGGAGATGAATACAAGTACTATATTGTTACCGATCATGAAAAATTAATCAAAAATGATCCTTATGCCAAGCAGTTGACTAATTCAATTGGCAATGCCATTATTTACGATTCGAAAGCATACAATTGGGAAGGTGATGCATTCGTAATGCCTCCCTGGAACGAGTTGGTAATTTACGAAATGCATGTAGGCACTTTCAATGTCAGAAAAGAAGACGTACCCGGCGATTTTGCCTCTGTAATCGAGAAGTTACCCTATTTGAAAGATTTGGGCATAAATGCCATCGAAATTATGCCTCCTATGGAATTTCCGGGCGATTTTTCGTGGGGTTATAATCCCGCTTATCCGTTTGCTATTGAAAGTAGTTATGGTGGACCCGACGCTTTTAAAGACTTTGTAAAGGCGGCTCATTACCATGGTATCGGAATTATTTTGGATGTAGTGTATAATCACTTTGGGCCTGGTGACCTGGATTTATGGAGGTTTGACGGATGGAGTGAAAACGATAAAGGTGGAATTTATTTCTATAATGACTGGCGTAGCGAAACACCATGGGGCGATACCCGGCCTGATTATGGCCGACAGGAAGTACGGCAGTATTTAAGAGATAATGCCGTTTCGTGGCTGGAAGAATTTCATGTGAATGGATTGCGGCTGGATGGCACCATGTTCATGCGAAATACCTTAGGCATGAAGGTGAATCCTGCTAATGATATCGCTGAGGCCTGGGAATTTTTCCAGTGGCTTAATCATGAAGTGAGAGGGCGTTTCCCCGATGCACTGATTATTGCCGAAGATTTAATTAATAATGAGTGGATTACTAAACCTATTGAAGAGGGCGGAGCCGGATTTGGAAGCCAGTGGTGGGCCGAATTTGTACATCCGGTACGGGAAGTAATTATTGGTAGCGAAGATAAGTTTCGGAACATGGAAAACCTGAAAAATTCTATTTTGTTTCCGTCTGAAAACGCTTTCAGAAGAGTGATCTATACCGAATCGCATGATGAGGTGGCCAATGGCAGGGCCAGGGTTCCGGAGGAAATATGGCCAGGCCATGTGGATGGATGGTATTCAAAAAAACGATCCACATTAGGCTCTGCTATCGTGTTTACCGCACCAGGCATTCCCATGATTTTTCAGGGTCAGGAATTTCTGGAAGACCGATGGTTTGCCGATGACGATCCGCTGGACTGGAGCCGTGCCGATGAGTTTAATGGCCTGATTAAGCTATATACTGAAATGATTAAGCTCAGAACCAATAAAGATCGGACTACCGGCGGACTGTGTGGGAACCATACAGAAGTTTATCATGTAAACAACGACGATAAAATAATCGCCTTTCAGCGGTGGGGATATGGTGGTGCTGGTGATATGGTAGTGGTGGTACTCAATCTTTTTAATAAAACTTTCAAAGATTACAGCATTGGTTTTCCTAAAAAAGGAGAGTGGAAAGTAAGGTTAAATACCGACTGGGAAGGTTTTGATAAGGATTTTGCCAATACTTTCAGTTATAACCCTGTAGCGAAAAAGGGGAAAAAAGATAATATGCCTTACCATGCCAATATTACTATCGGACCTTATACAGCACTTATCTTATCGCAGGACCCGCCATAAGCTGGGAGTCAGAATTGGGAAGGAATCAGCTACAAGTTACTCGTTATTTGTTCAATAAATAACCAGTAACTTGTTTTCACTTAGAATTTAATCTTAGGAATTAAGGCAGATACTTTGGCTTGGTAGTTTCTGTAAGGCTCACCAAATTCCTCTACCAGTTTTTTTTCTTCCAGGCGCATCCCTGTTAACAGGTAAATAATAAGGCAACTTACTGTGATTAGGTTAGAATAGGTGGGAGAAAAAAGAAGAAATCCCCATAAAATCAGTAAAGTGCCCGAATAAATAGGATGGCGTACGTATTTAAATATGCCACTGGTAATTAATCGCGGATTTTTCTCATTACCGGCACGAAACCCCAGAAATTCCCTGATATTGTACTGCCGGAAGGCCATTCTGATGACGACAATGCCCCAGGTGGTAAATACAAGTCCAATAAATTTCATCGTATTGGTCCAGTTGTCAGGTACCAGCAATTTTGCCGGGATGGTAGCACTGTAGAACAGCACAGCCAGTAAGGCTATGATGGCTATAAAATTATAGAGTGATCGGTAGTATCGGAAACCAGTGCCCATGGCAGCGTGGAAAAACTGCTTTACCCGGTTAGCAGCCAGCAGGCTATGCAACACTCCATACAGCACCCAGCATGCAACCAGAATAGTATATTGTATCATTAATAATAGTTTTCCACAATTATAAACATATAAAAGCATAATGGCAGGTACATTGTATTTCATAGCTTTGGGAATATATTTTTAAAGTAACTGATCCGTGATTTTTTTTGTTACTTTATTAATCCCGTTCAAACTAATTTTTTAAACCTAATTGCCAATAAAGTCGATATGGAAGCAACTAAAAAGAATAATACTCACCTGCATGAAATTTTGTCTGCGTTAGGTATCCAGTCTGTAAATCCCACTTTTTTTACTGGTCAGCAATCAGCCGGTATCAGGGAGGGAAGTGTGGCAAAGGAAATTTTTTCACCCATAGACGGGCGCAGCATTGCTTCGGTGCGTTTTGCAGATGAAGCAGACTATAATCAGGTGATTGAAAAAGCACAGGAAGCTTTTCTGTACTGGCAAACGGTACCTGCCCCACAACGCGGTGAAATTGTGCGGCAAATAGGGCAAAAGCTTCGTGAATACAAAGAACCGCTGGGCGGTCTGGTAACCTATGAAATGGGCAAAATTTACCAGGAAGGACTGGGCGAAGTACAGGAAATGATAGACATCTGCGATTTTGCCGTAGGGCAATCGCGGCAGTTGTATGGCTTTACAATGCAGTCAGAGCGCACCAATCATCGTATGTACGATCAGTATCATCCTTTGGGTGTGGTGGGTATTATTTCAGCTTTTAATTTTCCGGTAGCTGTTTGGGCCTGGAATGCCATGCTGGCTGCTGTTTGCGGCAATGTGTGTATCTGGAAGCCCTCCGAAAAAACGCCGCTCACAGCCATTGCCTGCCAGCATATTATCGCCAAAGTGTTGCAGGAAAATAATTTGCCGGAAGGTATTTTCAACCTCATTATTGGTGATGCTGCAATTGGGTCACTCATGGCACACGATACGCGCGTTCCGCTGATATCAGCCACCGGTTCTACCCGCATGGGCAAAAAAGTAGGCGAAGCCGTAGGCGCACGTTTGGGTAAATCATTATTAGAACTAGGCGGCAACAATGCCATTATTATCACTGAAAATGCCAATCTGGAAATGGCCATTCGGGCTACGGTGTTTGGCGCGGTGGGCACCTGCGGACAACGGTGTACTTCTACCCGGCGACTCATTGTGCATAAAAAAGTATATGAAGAGGTAAAAAACCGGTTGCTTGACATTTACCCCAGCCTGTCTATTGGTAATCCGATGAATGCGGCTACGCTGGTAGGTCCCATGATTGATAAAGATGCCGTGGATAATTTTATCTCTGCACTAAATCGGGTACAAAGCGATGGAGGAAAACTTATTTATGGAGGCGAACTGCTGGCTGGCGAAGATTACATCGATGGCCATTATGTATTGCCCGCTATTGTGGAAGCTGAAAATCATTACGAAACTGTACAGCAGGAAACGTTTGGCCCTATTCTCTATCTGATTCAGTACGAGGGAGATTTGCAGGAAGCGATCAAACTTCACAATGGCGTAAAACAGGGTTTATCATCGGCAATTTTTACCAATAACCTGTTGGAAGCAGAAAAATTTCTTTCTTATCAGGGGTCCGACTGTGGTATTGCCAATGTGAATATCGGCACATCAGGGGCAGAAATTGGCGGAGCGTTTGGTGGTGAAAAGGAAACCGGCGGTGGCCGCGAATCCGGATCAGATGCCTGGAAGGTGTATATGCGGCGCCAAACTAATACCATTAATTACGGATCGGAACTCCCTTTGGCGCAGGGTATTAAGTTTGACGTGATTTAAATTTGTGGGCAACACAAAAATTAAATCAGTAAGCGTCAATTTTTGTATCCGGAATTTGCTCAGTAAAAATTACCTTTTTGCCGGATATTTCTTCCAACAATGGTTTCAGAATCAAATCGGCATTGGTGCGGGCCTGCTCCAGTATGCCTGAGTTAAGCGCGGTTTGCTCAATCTGCTGCTCAGCACTTTTGTAGGCTTTCTGGATAAACTCGTTGGTATTGGTAAAGTAACCGGTTTGCAGGGAGAATATCCGGGTGTTTTCCATATCCAGTTTGTGGTAGCAAATCTCAGGTTCTGGAAGTTTTATATATACCGTATCGCCCTGGATGTTGATGTTTTCTTTTTTCATGGCTGCCAGATTAATACAGGCCACTGCTTCGCCCTTGCTAATCAGGATGGCTTTGGCATCAGGCCCCAGTTTGAAAATCCTGAAGTACTCTTTACTTACTTCCTTGATCTCGGTTACTTCCTGAAAATTATAGCGAATCAGTTCCAGCTTGCCCAGGGCTTCTGTTTTTTCCAGAATCGTAGTTTGTACCACTTCTGTGCTGGGCTTTTCCGGTTCAAACAGAGAAGCACAGCTCCGGCTGATGAGCAGATAAAAAAGCAGTAGGGTAAGCAGCACCCAGGGCAGTAAACGGGAAAGCATATGGTATAGGTTAAAAATGAGGTTCTCAGCTATATTAACCTGAAAACAGCCCTGCAGGTTTACTATATGAGTTTGCCAATCCGGTTAAATTTCTTAAAAACCTGTTCGGTATGGGGGGCATCGGCCAGTTCTTCCGTCAGATCCTGCCCGGCCCAGTGTTCATAATGTTTGCCCTGCCGCCAGAGTCGCGAGGTGGTTACATCGTAAATAATGCCCCGGTAGGCCAGCCATATTTCTTCCCGGTCCTGCCCATTGCGCAGGGCCAGCTGCGCTCTGCTAAAAGTGGGTAAGCTGCGGATTTCGCCTGCCATGCGCTTATGAAAATTTGGCGTAGGTTTGTATCCACCGGTCAGGGATTTCACCTTTCAGGGCCATTTTATAATCGATCGGATCGCAGGGAACAATACTTTTTCTGCCTTTAATATTCCCGGTTTCCGGATGGGGCACTTCCATCCACCACTTATCGCTCAGCTTGCTTTTATAAAAATTAATTTCCGAAGGAATATCTTCCAGCGGCACAATGTATTTGATGAAATCGTTGCTGGTAAAATCTTCCTCATATTTGCGGTTATAAAAGCCTTCTATCACATACCAGATCATGGTGGCCATTACCGAAGCGGTTTTAAACCGATCGTTGTCGGCTTTCGGATTGTATTCATAAAAACCAATGCTGCTAAGGCGTTCGCTCAGTCCGGCATACCAGCATATCTGGCAGGCCTCCTGCCCGGTAAGCCCAAAAGGCTGTGCCTGCATATTTCCGGGAGCATCCTCCGATTTTACGGCCGTCATGTCAAAACTGATCAGGTCGGCATTCCGCAGAATGGGTTCCATGAGTTTGATATCCTGCGTAACCAAACCCAGTCGGTGGGTATCAAAGTAAAACTTTTCTAAAACAGTAGGGGCACTTTTATCTACCAGAAAACTCTGATAAGCAATGTGGCTGTAATTCAGTAAATAGTTGGGCTCATGAATTAAAATTTTGTGTAAATGCCGCTGGTTATCGGTTACCGGCGCACCGGTTTGTTGCGGTGTCTCAATGTCTATCATGGCATCTACACCCACCATATTGATCAGCTTTTCCATGCTTTCATAGCTTTGGTACTGTCCGTAGTCCAGGTCGTGCGAACCACCTATCAGGAGGGGCAAGGTGTTGCAGGCCATCAGCCCTTCACAAACCGCTTTGATGCGCAGGTACGTTTCTTCCAGGGTAGGACCATTGCGCAGGTTTCCCAAATCAATAATCTGGTAGGCACCATGCCCGCGTTTAAGGTTGTACAACGCTTTTCTGACGGCATCGGCTGCCTGGGCAACACCGTGGTTCTGCTCAGAAGCGCCGCGATTTTCTGTAAGTCCGATCAGTGCGATATCTGCTTCTTCATAATCGGGCAGGTGATCGGCATAAATTTGTATGGATTTGAAAAAGCTATTGGTAGAGGTAATATCCTGGTAAACGTCCGTATTAACCGGTGAAAAATAAATACCCAGATTCATCATAATAGTTGGTTTGGCCTGGTAAAGTTCAACAGAAGGTTAAAAATTTATGTAACCAAAATAAGCGCGAATTATGACAATAAAAAAGGGAGCAAATCTAATTTTACTCCCTTTCTCTGTAATTTGAACATCAGAATTATCCACCAAAGTCGTCAAAACGAACATTTTCCGGGGGAACGCCCATTTCGTCCAGCATTTTCAGTACGGCAGCGTTCATTAAAGGAGGTCCGCACAGGTAATATTCTACTTCTTCCGGATCAGGGTGATCTTTCAGATAGTTATCGTACAACACCTGGTGGATAAAGCCTGTATAACCATCTCCCGGATCGTCCATGGATTTTTTAACTTTCCAGTTGTCTTCCGGCAAGGGCTCGGAAAGACCAATATAAAATTTAAAGTTAGGAAACTCCTCTTCTATTTTGCGGAAGTGGTTGGTGTAGAACAGTTCTTTCTTAGATCGGCCACCATACCAATAGGTAACTTTGCGATCGGTTTTTTCGGTGTGAAACAGGTGGAAGATATGAGAACGCAAAGGTGCCATACCGGCTCCACCACCGATGTAAATCATTTCGCGGTGGGTAGGGTTGATGAAGAACTCACCGTAAGGACCGGAAATCATTACTTTGTCGCCAGGATTTCTTGAGAATACATAGGAAGAACAGATGCCCGGATTTACATCCATCCATTTGTTATTGGCCCTATCCCATGGTGGCGTGGCAATACGGATGGTGAGCATCACGATGTTACCTTCAGCCGGATGGTTGGCCATAGAGTAGGCACGGAAGATAGGTTCATCGTTTTTCATTTTTAGGTCCCAGAGTTTGAACTTATCCCAGTCGCTTTGGTACACGTCTTTCGGGTGGTTCAACTCAGGCTTGGGCTCAATGTCCATGGTTTTGAAATCTACCTCAATGGGTGGTACGTCAATTTGTATATAACCGCCCGACTGGAAATCAAGGTTTTCGCCTTCGGGAAGTTTTACCACAAACTCTTTAATAAAAGTAGAAACGTTGTAGTTGGAAACCACTTCGCATTCCCACTTTTTAATACCAAAAATTTCTTCAGGAATGCGGATGTGCATGTCCTGTTTTACCTTAACCTGGCAGGAAAGTCTTACATTTTCTTTCTTCTCGGTTCGGCTCAGGTGACCTTCCTCAGTAGGAAGTACATCGCCGCCACCGTCGTCGATGGCACATTTGCACATGGCACAGGTACCACCGCCACCACAGGCAGAAGGCAGAAAGATTTTTTTCGCGGATAAAGTAGAGAGCAGACTGGATCCGGCCGATACAACCAGCGGATTTTTCTCGTCGCCATTAATTATAATTTTTACGTCGCCTGACTGTACGAGCTTCGATTGCGCGAACAGTAAAACCAGAACCAGTAAAAGAATAATAATTGTAAAAGCTAATACTGAAGTGATGATAGTCATTTAAATCAGGTATTTGATTGAAAAATATACAATCGTCAGAAATTATGCCGCAAATATATTCATTAATCGATAGAATACTTAAAGAGATGTCAGAAATTATCGAACATATGCGGTTTCTGTTTTCATATTCCAAAACACACTATACAGAAAAAAAGTTGTGTTTTATACAGAAAAAATAATAAATGGTTTTCCTGCCATAAAATTGGGAGTTCTTCCCTTCGTTTCAACAACTTAGTGATGTAAGCTATTTATTTTTTAAAGGGATAATGTGCCATTTCAAGGTAGGTGCACACGTGCTTTTATGCCGAAGCTCTTTTCAGCCTGTCATTAATGGCCCTTCCCAATCCCTGGTCGGGCACCGGTTCGGCCAGTATGATTTTTACCGGAAGCTGGTCCAGCGCTCTTAAAGCGGAAAACAGCCTTTGCGAAGCTTCGTGCAGGTTTCCCTGTGGCGAAAGCTGAATCTGATGGGCAGCAGGCACTTCCTGATAAAAATTCTGAAAAGATAACAGCCCCACTTCCTGATCGCGGTACCGGGCAAGCAGTTCCGGCAGCTGACCGAGTATTACTTTTTTACCGGGCGCATAATGACTTTTCAGCATGCCCGGAGCATTCGGCTGGGAGCTGGATTGCGGCATTACCTGCACTTTCCCGATTTTCTCTTCAATTTCCTCTACCGATTTACCGCCCAGCCGGAAAACCGTGGGCACTGCATCGGGAAAACCGATAATGGTAGATTCCACACCAATGTGGCAGGGGCCACCGTCCAGAATAAAAGGGATTTTTTCGCCCAGCTGATCATTCACATGCGAAGCCCGGGTAGGACTGATATACCCAAACGGATTGGCGCTGGGTGCTGCCAGTGGAAAAGGCAATTGGGCCAGTAATGCCAGGGTTAATGGATGATGGGGAATGCGAACTGCCACGGTATCCAGTCCGGAAGTAACGATATCCGGAATTACCGGTTTGCGGGGCAGCAGCAAAGTAAGAGGGCCGGGCCAGAAAGCCTGCGCCAATACCAGGGCCTGCTCCGGAATTCCGGTTACAAAATCACGAATCTGATCCAGATGATGGGTATGCACAATCAGCGGATCAAAGGAAGGGCGGTTTTTAATTTCAAAGATTTTAACCACTACCTCCGCATTCAGGGCATTCCCTGCCAGTCCGTATACCGTTTCGGTAGGAATGCTGATAATTTCTCCCTTTTTCAAAAAAGAAGCCGCCTGATTAATATCTGAATTAATAAGTGCCATTAGGTTGATTAATGCTATTGAAGAAGCGAATTTACGGTAAAGTCTGTAAGATCGTTAACTATCTGAGGAAGATTAAAAGGGTATCAGAAACCAATGATCCTTTGCTCCTAATTCCTTTATCCATCTGTCTTTTGTTTCTAAGTGGTTGCAATTCTTTTTTTCTACAATATTTACTATTGTTTGAAGATTCTGAAAGAATGATAGTCCTCTTTATTTGAAAGTTTAATAATATAGATTACCTACTGTGTATTCACCTTCCGGTAATTCCTCAAATGATAGCGATAAAGAATCGGATATTTCCAGCACTGCCATGATGGTTAACTGACCCTCTGCTTTTTTGTATAAAGTAGCAGTGGCTGTATATATCATTTGATTGGGAGTATTTACTTTTATGGCCAAAGTAAAATAGGGTTGCTGGTAATATAGATGCAATTTTTGGCTGGCTTCACTACCATTCCCAGCCTGGTCTTGAGCCGCGTCTGAAGGGATTTCAACAGAAATTTCACCAAATGCATTGGGTATGATTTGAACAATGAAATTGGTACTGTCAGTTGTAACTAATTCAGACAGAGTTGCATTGCTTATTTGTATATTACTTGAAGAAAAACCTGTGACGAGTTCACTAAACTTTATTGCCACAGAAAATGGTACAGTACTGCTGGTGTCGCTCTCTGAACTGCTTAATTTTACTGTAGGGCTTGTACCGTCATATTCAAAGGCAAAAATATTACTGGCCTGATTGGTAGTACCAACCTCATTGTAAGCAACTCCAACAGGTATTTCTAGGGCAACCTTACCATCAGCTATTGGGGCAACTAAAGTAGTAAAGGTGAGGCTGTCTTCTGTTAGCAAACCGGAAATCACCCCATTGGTAATATTAATATCAGCAGGTTGGAAACCATACACAGTTTCACTAAAGGTGATACCAACCAACGGATCATTTGTTTTGGTGGAATCTCCGCTAATGGTAACACTGATTGGATTTCTAATGATTGCTGTTACCTCAATACCAAGGTTAAAAATATCGCTTTCATGGTTGCCATCGCTAACGGTAACAGGAACGGTTAGATTACCAACAAATCCTATATCAGGAATAATAAAGGAACTATCTACCGAATAATTTTCCCCTTCATGGATAATAAAAGTAAAATCATCTGGGAAGTTGCTGTCCGCATCGGTGACCAGTAAGTCATCTAAAGTCAACTCCAGTGGGGTTTCTTCCGGGGTAGAAAGGGTAGTGGTTGTACCGGTGATGATTGGTTTGTCATTAAAAATCAATCGTAAAACAAAAGAAGGATCCTGCTGATCTTTTAATGTAAATTTCGAAACAATAAAAATAGTATTCGAGTCTGCAACAATAGGAATTATATTATTCCAAACTTTAGTAATTTCATTGGGTAATTTTGTATCAGGATTAAAAGTACCCTCAGCATTTACAAAACTAAGATTATAAGAAAGCGGCCCTACCGAGCAGCCAACAAAACCATCACGAAAGGATTTAAAAGGACTTCCAGAAATGGAATAATCATCAGGAAAAGTACTATTAAAATTATCTGTAAATGACTGAATAACCTGACCATTATTTGATAGTTTGATCAATCGCCTTGCATCAACACCATTGAACTGGATAAAATAACCTGTTAGCACTATATTATCGTTTTCAGTAACATTCATGTCGGTAATATTTGATGTGGGACCACTACCTATATTAAATGTCTGGTCAACCGATCCATCCCAATTCAATCTTACCATTCCATTAGCATCAATCCCATTCACTTTTGTAAATAATGAAGTATAGAGAATACCGGTTGATTGAATTTCTAAATCATTTATTGTGCTGAAATAATTCTTTTCCGGAATTTTAAATGATAATGATTGTGATAACCACACACAAGAATATCTGAACCCTGAAAAATCGGCTTGATGAAGCTACTTTTAGCGTTGATGTGGTAAACTCAGTATCTATTGGTCCATTAGCATTTAATCTCACAATACCCGAATTAAAATGAACGCCATTAAAGCTGTTGTTTTGATTGAAAGTGTTGTCAAGTGTAAAATCACTATTCAATCTAAATAATGAATTAGGAAAATTCTGGGCATAAATCATTGAGGCAGTAACTACTATCTTATCATCCTTCTGAATATTGACAGAGGTTATTTTTTTAATAGAATCACTTACACTTAAGATCTGGCCTGAACTACTGAGTTTCAAAAGTATAAAATCAGTAGAAACTATAATTTCTCCAGTGCTAAACAGATTAATATGGGTTATCGATCTGGAAGTATTCGGAGTAAAAGTAAAAGTTTCATCTAAGGTGCCATCTGAATTTAGGCGAATTAAATTGTTCACACGCTGATTTTCAAAAAACTGAATGTCACCGCTAACAAGAATTTTCCCATCGCTTTGAACTTTAATAGAACTTATTTTAGCTGATGTGATAGGAATAGGTAACTGAAAGCTTGGATCAATTACCTGAGCAAATGAATAATTTATTATATAATTTAAATAACATATTATATGCTATTTTTCTAGGCTTTACAAAGCTTAACAATTAATTTTTTGGCTGTTAGGAATAACCTCAGGATAAAATTCCTACTAAGGCAAATCAAAAATAAGAAGATCAAAAGCTTTCTATATACATCAGCTACCCGCTCCTGCTTCGGCCAGTACCACAGCCCCGGTATTGGGGCGAGCCTGATACATTACATATGCTCCTTTTTCGTCCTGGTCCGGAGTAATTTGCGCTTCCTGATCCCCCAGATTAATGTTAACGGCTTTCCAGCCTGCCGGCACGTACGTTTTTAGGGTAAGGGGGATACTGTACAGGTTTTTGTCTAATGAATGCGTCAGATTTACCGTCACTTTATCATTCTCCTGGCTTGCCTGCACTTTAGCATCCATTCGCTCTCGCAGGTACTTGGTTACATCCTGGAAGGTGGCCACCCATAGCTGATCTTCCCGTGCTTTCATGTACTGAAAATATTCATCCAGTTTTTCGTGTGGTTCGGCTTCCCAGCCAATGCCATCCACGCCATGAAAAGTAAGCGCCAGCCATACGTGGTCGTAGGTTAACAAAGTATCTACCCACGATTTCATTAAATCAAGGGGAGTAGCGGTAAGCGGTCCCCTTTGCCATTGCACATATGGTTTGTCAGAGGCCCCGGGTGTCATCTCGCTCGCGCGATTGATTTCTTCCAGAAAAGGTTCCGGCATGCGGTTGCGCAGTGCCGGGTATATCTTATACGCATATTCCATTACTCTTTCATTTTCTGTTCCGTACGGACATTCGGCAGAGAACGTATAGGCCGGACCTAATTGGTTCAATATCTCTTCTTTGCTCTTTTCAAGCTCATACAGCATATTTACTTCATCGAGTGCGGCCAGACGGGGATGTGTCACTGTATGACTGGCAAATTCATGCCCCTGTTCGGCAAATGTTTTAATTTCCTCCCAGGTAATCTGATTGGGATTGGGAGCATCCTCTTTCTTAATTTTTATAGGTTTAAACTCTCCATTCCTTACCTTTTTATAGGCTTCATCTATGAGTTGGTAGGCTGCTATAGTATCTCCCTGTTCGTATACTTGTCCGGCCTGGGTATGGTATTCCAAAGTACCCTGATAGCCCAGAAACCCTACGGCGGAAGCCCGTTCAAAAAAGTTATCCTGATTGGTAGCCGTTTGGGCCGTTTCATTGATAATTTCCTGTACGGGTCTGCCGATAAATTTTCCCTGATACGTTGAACCAGGAATGTCGCCGGTGATGATAAAAAAAGTAGCAGGAAAATCCAGGCGGTTCATGATGGGCAACGCCTCCCTGAACTGATTGATGCTACCATCGTCGTAGGTAAGAGAAATAGCTGCTTTTTTCCCATATTGCCACTTGGCTATCTCGGTTTGCCCTACTGTACTTTCTTTTTCAGTACAGCTGGATATTAGAGAAATGAGGAGCAGGAAGAATAGAATTCTATGTGAAATCATGGAGGCTTGTTTTGTTATTTCTGTTTTAAAATTTAAGTATAAGCAGATTATCCATTTTTTTCAAGTAAGCAGGTTTGAATCAAATTTAGCTTTTATTACAGGCACGCATTATATGTTCAGCCAGTAAGTAAGTTTGAAAACCAGCGCCCGGTTCTTGCTGCTGAAATTCTCAGGAAAATAATTTTCCGTATACACAACAAAAAAATCGGAGGCAGGTTGATACCGCCACTGGAAACGGGCATTAAGGTTCATGTTGTCCAGCAGATTGTTATATTGGATGTAGGTGGTCAGAAACAATTTGTCGGTAAATGTAAGGTCTACACGTGGGCCGATCAGAAACAGCTGCTCTTTTCCATATGCTTCAGCTAAATGCAGCCTGTTGTAGTCGATTAAGAGTGATATATTGCCATAGGGCTGGTAGCGCGCATTCAGTTGTCCGCTGATATTGATATTGCTGCCATTGTAAAATCCGCCGTAGGTACTGGCTAACAGAAAGTTAAATACCTGCCGCGAATCACTCTGGAAACTTGCTGTGATCGTTTGCCAATCATAGATTTCGCCCGTAAGGAAACCGCGGTAGCGGGTTCGGTCGATCAGGTTGAAATCAGTCATTAAGCGTTGAAACACATAATTATACTTTAGTCGCAGGATAGCCGTATTAGAAAAATTGACACTGTAGCCCAGGCCATAGTCTTTGTCAGCCAATGGTCCGCCAGGCACATACGTGTGGGTGAGTTCCACCACGGGGCCCATCCACACCACCGACCTGCTGTTCGGGTAGAACCGATAGTTGAATTCCCCCATATAGTTGATTTGTCCCGGATATACATTGTAACTGGGTACATAACCAACTTCCGCGTTGAAATTCTTTCCTACAAAACCCGGTCGTAACCGAACATACACATGGCGGGTTGAATATTCTAAAAATGCCCCTCCCGACAGGTTTCCATTCTGATTAAAATCATCAAAGGATTGGGCAACGAAAAAGCTCCCATGCCATTTATTGTCGGTACTCAGCATCTCCAGGTCGGCAGCCAGCACACGGTTAAAGCGGTTAGGTTTCATCAACGGTGTACCATGCTCAGACACCCTCCGGAAAATGCTGGGATGAAAATAAGTAATGGTATCACCCACGCCCACCCCCAGGCTTGCTTTATTCACATAGGTGACAGCAAAACTGGACTGGCGCAAGAAATTCCGCTGCACAGTGGCCACTGTGAAGTTCTGCGCAGGCAGGCCAAGCGACAATTGTTCGCGGGTTTGCATATTAAGTACGCTGAGCCGCCAATTCTCATTCAATGAACCACTGAGCCGGGCTCCGTACAGAATAGGTACTTTCCGGAATAAGCCGCTGGCATCTCTTTCCAGGCCAATTCTTCGGGAAAAGAAGGGGCGTGCCACCGGCAATCCTGCCCTGCTGAAGAGGTCGCTGTTTTCCAGGAAAAACTGCCGTCGCTCGGGAAAGCGGAATTCAAAACGTGTAAGGTTGATAACCTGCTGGTCTACCTCCACCTGCGAAAAATCCGGATTGAGCGTCAGGTCCAGGTTCAGGGAAGGGGTGATGCCTATTTTGGCATCGAAGCCTGCCTGAAAATCGGACGTCTGGCTGGTGGGGCTGCTTTCGCTGTTCCGTGCTGTACTGCCTGACAGGTAGGGAATGAACGACATATTGAACTTGGCAGGGGGTACCGGGTCTTCCCATACCAGTTGTCCGGAATAAGCAAACATACCCGTTGAGTACTGTATGGGTGTGCGGATCCACGACGACCGGCTGTTTCGCTTTTTATCGTAGCGGTCAAAAAGAATGTTCCATTCTTTCAGCCCGCTTTTGTAGCGGAAGCTTTTGAAGGGAATGGCTACTTCGGCAATCCATTTATCGGGGTAACGCACCACCTTGGAATACCATTTATTATCCCAGTAGGAGTTAAAGGAATCATTTCCGGCACCTCCACCCAGTACGATGCCATCGCGCTGTACCCCCGCCGGGGTAAGGGAAAAGAAAAAGCCATTCAGCCGATCATTGTAGGGCCCTATGTTGATGCCCACATTGTCATTCAGCAGAAATTCAAAATCACGGCGCAGAGAATTGATTACATCCGGACGGTTATCATCATAGCAAACAAAGGAAACGTAAAAGAACTCGTCGTTAAAAGTAACCCGGGCTTCTGTTTGAAACGGGGCTGGCATTGTATCTGTAGGATAATTCAGGTACCAGTTATCGGCTACCTGGGCCGTCTGCCAGTCCGCCTCATTCAGGATGCCATCCAGTACGATCTCGCTCTGGGCCTTACGAATCTTCAGCTTCATGCCCGGTTCATTTTGCGCTGCAAGTAGCTGCGGAATGAACACAAAAAAGAGTAATAATCTTTTGCAGCAGCGCATAGCTATTCGGTATGGATCAGCAAATGGAATCGGGATTTACTCAAATAATACAACTATTTTGTCAGAAGGGCAAGTTCTTTGTGAAAAAAGCACCAATAGCGCTCGTTTGTAACGAGTGCTTTTTATTTCTGAGCAGTTCAGTCTTATTTTTCTATAATTTTCTGTTGATGAACAGGATACTCAGTAAACAAAAATTTCAAAATTTACTCATAATACCCAATAATTTAACCCCTGGTAATTACAGGCTGCGGGTAAGTGGAAAAACTTTTGCCGGTGCGTTGCGGACGGGCCAATTAGAAGCAATACTAAAAGTAGCGTAAAGTAGTATACAGTAGATTTTTCCTTCCATAAGGCTTCGGTAATTATTGCCGGAGCCTTTTTTTATATCCCTTTCTCTCCACCCATTGTGCGGCAAAATTCTGCATAAAAAAGCCGCAAAGTAAGGTCGAAACTTGCAGCTTACTTCGACAAAACAAGCAGTTTGCCACGACACAACATACAGTTTATCACGGCATAACAAGCAGTTTACTACGACACAACAAGTTGCATACTTCGATACAACAAGTTGCATACTTCGATACAACTTGCAGCATAACACGATAGAATAAAGTGCAAGTTATACTGACACATTGTGCTTGTCTCAGAAAGGTATCAGGTTTACGTATATTATCTTTTTATAAAAAGTAAGAAAAGATACCACCAATTATAGCTTACGAAATGCCTACCGTTAACTTATTTAGCGTATAAATGCGAAAAAACTAATAGATAAGGCTTTGCAATTACCTAAAACCCAACATTTATATCTGTTTTTGAAACTTGAAAGGCTCAATAATTGAGAACTTAAACCAAGTTACAGTACTTTATAAGTAAAGATTGTATAGATCTAGGTATAAACAGAATGTTATAGGTATTAGTATTTTATTTTTCTACTAAGAATACTTATTTTTTGTTGTAACTTTTACTTATAAGACATAAATTGTCGTTGAAAAGTTTTACAATTACTGCTAGTTCTTACTCTTATACTACAAAAAATTACAGAATGTTAAATTCAATTCTTGATATAGGAAGACAAAAGAAAAAAGATATTGATGATTGGAGTGCTATTATAAGTAGACCTAAAGTAAAACAAAATAAGAAAAATTATTTACTTAATATCTTATTCCACCTGGATGAACAAGATATTGTAATAAGTAAAGACAATTTATCAGAGTATGATCCTGAAAAAACAGGTATTAAGTTTTCTAATGTAAATACTGAATTATGGGGCAGGCGGGGCGATCCATGGGCTGTATGTGTAGAGTTTCCAAAAAAGATACGGATACTGCAAAAGAGCATATTAGGCTATCCTGCGGATTACTCTAGTAATTCTGGTTTATTTTTAAAAGCTATTGACTCCTATTTTAGTGAGGATCAAAGTCATAAAGAAAAAAAATTTTATAAAGCTCTCGGTCGGTGCTACAGTTTAAAAAATATTGAAAAAACTGAAAGAGATGAGGAAGATAAAGAAATTGTCATTCATTGTGAAGATAAATTAACAAAAGATTACATAGGTGGCAGACTCAAACTTAACAAAGATGAAGAAGTAGTATTGATCTCTATATTTATTTTAGATTCTTTTTTGGACATTACTCAACCAACTCCTTTATCTGCTTTGGAAGGGTATAAAGAAATAATTGAAAAAAGATTTCTATCAAATACGAAAGACAAACAGAAATCTGGATTATGTTACGTTACAGGCACTCCCTCTTCATCATTAGTATCTCCTGACTTTGCTGACCGGGAAGATTTAAACAAAATCTTCGTTACTACTACCAAAAATTATGCATCCGGTTTTGATGACAAAAACTACTATCAAAACTATTCAATGGATGCAGATACCAGAAAATATCTCAAAATCGGTTCTGATTTTATCAGAGGTAAATTAGATGCTCCGAAGCTTTCTGTAAGAATAGCAGGTATCCTACATTATATTATTCCTCAATTTTTGAATAATGACAGCTTGGATACGGACTACTATCCCAAACTCCAACAAAATTCGGAATCGCTTTTTAGCAAACAGGAATATCTGGAGTTGACTGAAGCACTGGCTGATACAATTGAAATCCCAATGTATTGGATTAATTACATTGCTTATCAGTCAGATGGGAATAGTGTAAAGATTATCAACCACATTAAAGACGTAAATAAATTTCACCTGAACACGGTAATTGATGTGTTTTCTAAAACTGGTAAGGATTTTAAAGATTGGCTGGGAAGTGAAAGGGCGTTTAACCTACAAACTACCTATTATCAGATTCCGGTAAGGGAAAAGACTACAACCAATCAGGCGTTATCTATTTTTTCTTCTATTCTCGAGCAAAGAAAAATACGCAAAGAGATACTGATGGAGCATTTTACAGAGCTTGTGCTTTGCCACCGGTACGGTAGATATAAAGCTTATCAGAATATCAATGCATATACCGAAAACTTTGATGTACAAATCCGGGATGCAGTATTTCATTATACTGCACTCATACAAGCCTTACGATCTTTAAACCTATTACAGCTTATGGAAGAAATACAAGTAACTGAAAATTTGGAGCCAATTGAAGAAACACTATCCGATTATCAGCAAAAGATTGAGAAGTTTTTTACTGATATGAATTACAATCAGGCTCAGAAAGCTCTATTCTACCTTGGAAGGGCATTAAACACGATTGCATATACACAATCAAGCAAGGGACATGATAAGAAGCCCGTGATGAACAAACTAAATTACAATGGGATGGACAAAGATGATATTGTGAGGCTCAGATGCGATTTGG
This sequence comes from Cyclobacteriaceae bacterium, assembly GCA_041745535.1. Classification (GTDB taxonomy): domain Bacteria; phylum Bacteroidota; class Bacteroidia; order Cytophagales; family Cyclobacteriaceae; genus JBGTIS01. The sequence goes on from JBGTIS010000336.1 coordinate 43,651, forward strand.
CAGAAAAAGCTAAACAATACAGTGTGGTACCAAAAACAGATTATAGCTTTTCCCACTTTTCAGAATATTTTGACTATAACCAGTGGAATACCAAACCAAAGGAAGCCCTGTTTTTTATACTTACCGGATATTCATTTGGCTTCACCAGAAAAAAAGAAGACTAACCCATAAACCAAATTAGCTATGCCCAATTCAATTACTAAAAACAACAAAGACTTTCTGTTCATTTACGAAGCCAGTATGTGTAACCCAAACGGTGATCCTGATCAGGAGAACAAACCTCGTATGGACTATGACACCAACACCAATTTGGTTACAGACACACGCTTGAAACGATACATCCGAGATTTTTTGAAGGAAGAAGGACAAGATATATTTATAGATATGGAAGGAGATGCTAAAGTGGCTATGGATCAGAAGCTGAAAAAAATATTATCCAGATTATTCTCTAATGAAGACGATTTTAATTCCCTGATACAAAATGATGCTGCTTTAGAACCACTAAAAGAACTGAGAAAAGACAATCAGAATAATATAGAAGTGTTAGTGAATAAACTGGTTAATAAGAAAACAGAATATAAAATCCTGAATGTAGCTTTACTTACCCAACTGGTAAAGCAAAAATATATCGATATCAGGATGTTTGGAAGTGCTTTTGCTGTTGATGGGTTTAATAAAGCATTCACAGGAGCCATACAAATTAATTGGGGTTATTCTTTAAACAAGGTGGAATTGGTGGAGTCAAATTCTATCGTAACCATCATGAATGATGATAGCAGTACCTTCGGAAAAGATTACCGGGTTTATTATAGCCTTTTGGCATTTACTGGCACTATCAACAAAAACGCAGCAAAAACTACCGGGCTCACTGATAATGACATAAATGTATTTCGAAGTGCTATCTGGAAATCAATTCCGTCCCTACCTACTCGATCCAAAATAAATCAATATCCGAAATTGTATGTAGAAATAACCTATAATGAGGGGTTCTCGAATGGACATTTTGGTGACTTGCGAAATCTTATTAATGTAGATTGTAAAAATGGTGATTATAAACAAGTTAGAAATTATGGAGATCTAAATATTGATTATAGTAACCTTGAGAACTTGATTGCTTCAAATAAGGGAGAAGAAAAAGATGACAAAGGCAATTGCATAAAACCTATAAAGTCAGTAGAAATATACAAAGCTTCTGATGTAGATTTTAAATTTAAGGTTTAATGAAAGTATTGTCCTTTGACCTGAAAGGAAAGTTTGCTCATTTCCGAAAGTTTTATGCTAATAATACCGCTTTAAGTTATTCTGCTCCGCCCAGAACAACAATAATGGGTATGTTAGCAGCCATAATTGGAAGAAGTCGAGATACTTACTACGAAGAACTTGCGTCATCAAGAATAATGATTAGTGTACAGCTTCTTACTCCTATTAAAAAATCATTCCATCGTCTTAACTTTTTAAGTATAAAAGGTTCATCAGATTTTAGAGGAGCTAATGGCAGAATCCAAACCCCATTTGAAGTAATCACAGGGCAGAATTTAGGGCAAGACGATTTAGCTTATAGGATTTTTATTGCTAGTCCAGTAGAGCAATCAGATACTTTTGATAACCTACTTCTGAAAATTGAAAGTAAACATCTTACTTATAATATTACTCTTGGTACGGCAAATTTTCTTGCGTCTATTGTTAATGTAAGGGTTTGGAATGGAGTTGAAAAAAAGGCTTCAGAGGAAATTATTAGGTTCTCTTCGATTATTAATGTAGGTAGTATTGATGAATTAGTTTTCAATGATTCAGATAGCAGGAAGCTACTTTTAGAAGAAGAAATTATGCCTTCCGATTTTAAGGAAAATCACAACAGGGAGGTAGTAAAAATGAACAGAGTGATTTATTCTACAACCGGTAGTTCTTTTATGGCAAAAATATCAGGGAGTTGCTACCAACTTCAATACGAAAATGAAGTAATAAACATTCAATTCTTTAACTAAGAAATGCCAGATTTTTACTCACATTCGAAATATATTAATGATAGTAGACAAGGTACAAAGCTACTTAAAAAGCATATTGATGGAGTTAGCAAAAACGCCTTAGTAGCATTCTACTTTCGAAATAACTTAAAGTTATTCACTGTTGACCTTAAACTTTTACTAACTGACATTTGTAAATACCATGATTTAGGAAAATATACACAATATTTCCAAGAATATTTATTGGAGGGAAGACATGAAGGCAATAGCTTGAAGAATCATGCTCGACTTGGAGCCTATATAATATTTAATAAATACACAGCCCAAAACTTAACTCTGGCTATTTTTGCTTATCATATTATCAGACTTCATCATGCTGACCTAGCAAATTTCAATACAGATAGGTTTTTGCATGATATTGACTTTGAAGAACTTAAAGAGATCTTTACCAAACAGATTCATGGAATACAAAGTGTAATCGACCAGATAAAGAATGAAATTAATGATCAAGTTTTATCAGAACACTTGCTATTTCCTGACAATAAAACGATAAGAAAATCTACAAGGGCCCTGCTAAAAAAGACAGAAAGCCAAAGCATTGAGCACTATTTCTTAATTAACTATCTCTTCTCCCTACTCATAGAAGCAGATAAACTAGATGCTTCGGATACGGAGATTTACACGAGAGAATCAATTGCTTTTGTATTAGTAGATGACTATATCGGTGTGCCTAAGGTAAACCCACGAGGTTTTGAAAACCTCGACGGTTTGGGGCAAAACGAACTGAGAAACTATGTAAGGGCAGAAGTTTTAGAAAACCTTGAGCAACCAGACATTATTAACCAAAAACTATTTACACTCACGGCACCCACTGGCATTGGAAAAACGCTTACTGCCTTAGATTTTGCTCTGAGACTAAGAGCGTCTATTAAAGAAAAGGAAGAAAGAGAAGCTCAAATCATATACGGCTTACCCTTTATTAATATTATTGAACAAAGTATAAAAGTATACAATGATGTACTGGGTAACCATGCTAAAGTATTGGCTCACTATCAATATGCCGATGCGGTTGGGCAACAAAGCGATAAAGATGAAAGTGTTGGCTATCATCAGAAAGTAATGACTTTAGATACCTGGCAATGTGATGTAGTAATTACCACATTTGTCCAATTTCTACAAACCTTGATTGGTAACCGTAACAAACTGCTTAAAAAATTTAACCATTTTGCGGGAGCCATCATTATTCTAGATGAAGTTCAAACCATTAGGCTAGATTATCTGCCTTTAGTAGGCGCAGCACTGTATTACCTGGCGAAATTTTTAGATGCACGGATCATATTGATGACGGCTACTAAACCCAAAATATTTGAGTTAGCCAATAGAGAAATATTGGAAAAAGAAGGTGAAAATGCAATCGCAAAAGAACTATTACCATCTTTCGAACATGTATTTCAGCAGTTCAAACGCACCCAAATCATTCCGCTGATTAATAAACAGATTACTACCGAAGAATTCGCG
>JBGTIS010000337.1:0-15116 GCA_041745535.1 Cyclobacteriaceae bacterium
CCAATTATAAAACCGGCTACTGTTTTCTGACCCCCGGGGAATTCTGGGAGGCGGACTAAACAAAGTACCGATGGTAGAGGGACTGAATTGGAATAAATTAGAATTACCTAATTGAATATTGGCGGTGGTCTTTGCCTTTAACCCTTTTAGAATTTCATATTCAATAAAGGCATTGGAAAGAAGCGTCCGATCCTCATCTTCGTATACAATTTCCTTGGCCACCCTTAACCAGTTTGGATTCCCAAAAGTAGCCGGGTCTGAAGCTGTTAAGGCCAGGCTGCCATCCGGATTATATGGACTGACCAATGGCGTGGTAATTAGTGCTGAGGAAACAATATTTCCGCTTCCATAGGGGTTGCCATCTGAACTGAAATTCGTGTTAGTTGCATAAGTAGGAGCTACATTGAATCCCATATTTAACTTATCAGTAGGCTGGAATCGGGTATTCATGCGGAGAGAAAATCTGCGGTAACCCGTTTCCTTCACTACCCCTTCCTGATCAAAATACCCGGCAGTTACGGAAGTACTGAACCTGTCCATGCCGGTACTTACCGTCAGGTTATAACTTTGTACAGTGCCTGTTCTGGTAATTTCGTCATACCAGTCGGTGCCTTTACCATATTGCTCCGGATTTTGAAATACCGGGTTCACAGGGCGACCGTTTAATTCGGCAACCTCCTTTTGAAATTGAGCATATTGTGTGGCATCCATCATTTGTAACCGCCGACCCTGGGGAATCTGTTCGTAACCCAGGTAAGAGTTAAAGTTAACTTTTGTTCGACCCGGAACAGCCGTTTTGGTTTGAATAAGCACTACCCCATTGGCCGCCCGGGAACCATACATGGAAGTGGCAGCCGCATCTTTCAGCACACTGATGCTTTCTATTTCACTGGGATTCAAATTACTGATATCTCCATTAATGGGCATCCCATCTATTACATACAGTGGATCGGAACCTGCTGTAATAGAAGCCGCCCCTCTGATTTGAAATTTCATACCTTCCCCAGGTCTTCCCGTAGTTTGGTTAATTCTAACGCCACTCATTTTACCCTGCAGCATTTGTCCAACCTGGGCTACGGGAGCATCTTCAAGATCTTCGGAGTTTACATTTTCTACGGAGCCTGTAATTTCTCTGGTAGCCTGAGTACCATAACCCACCACCACTATTTCTTCCAGACTTTTGATATCCTCTGCCAGCGTTACGTCAATTACGGCTTTTCCTTTTACAGGAACTTCCTGTGTGACATACCCGATAGAGGAAAACACCAGGATACCGCTTTCGTTCGGTATATTAAGATTATACTGTCCGTCCTGATCAGTCACTGTTCCGATGGTAGTGCCTTTCACCACCACATTTACCCCGGGAATGGCACTGCTGGTTTCGCGATCTACTACCCGGCCACTAATGGCAATTTCACGGATGGGTACCCGCGGCAGGAAAGAAAATCGGGGAGCAAGTTTTTCTATCGCGTCATGGTTTATCTCCTGAATTTTAACCTTTTTCCTCTCCAGTCTGCCTGTTTTCTGGTCTTCACGCGCTTCAGAAATCACATACACATCCTGCTTTACTTTTTCATACTTTAATCCTAGCGGAGCCAGTAGCTGTGTCAGAGCTTCTTCCAGCTTCTCTCCTGCCACGCTGCTTTCATTTACCATTTTATTTTCAACATCCTGGTCCTGAAATACGATGCTCACCCGGTGCTGACTTTCGAATTTTAATAGTACTGTTTTTAAGGCACGTAACTGGTTCTGATTGTTGAACGAACCCTTATAAAGGGCCAACTGCCCCATAGCATGGGTCTGAAGGCAGCAAACTATCAATACCTGCAGTATTGGTCTGGTGAATAGGTGTAAAGTGTGATACATAATTTTAAGGTATAAATTTAGATTTACTAAAGACCTGTTATCGACTGATGTAAACGATTTCTCCCTGCTTTTTTACCTGCCCCTGAATAAGTTTGGAAAGCACCAGATTAAAGGTTTCTATGTGATCCATGGGAATGGTACCGGATACCCTGATATCGCTTAATCCTGAATCCAGCAGCACTACCTGGTAGCCGAATCTCTCTTCTATGGTTCTGGCAAGTTCGCCAATGGGTGTTGCGTTGCACAACAGGCGACCATCTTTCCAGGAAGAATACAACTCAGGTTGCACTAACTTTTGTATTACCTGACCTTTCCTATGGTGTACTTCCACCAGATCACCAGGCTGCATCATCAACTCATTCTCATTCCATTTTACACTCACTTTTCCGCTGTTGAGCACCACCTGCACCTTTTCCCTTCGGGTATTCACATTAAATCTGGTACCCAAAACCTCCACAGCCACCTCCCGGGAGTGTACAATAAATTTATAGGGTAATTTTTTTGTTAAATTATCCTCCTTACTGGTTTTTTCCACCTGAAAGAAAGCCTCTCCCTCTAACCAGACTTCCCGTGCCTGTCGTCCCTGCCAGCTGCCTGGAATTTTTAGCGTTGAATTGGCATTGAGGGTGGCTACAGATCCATCGGGAAGCTGTACCGTGGAAGTTTCTCCGTAAGCTGTGGTATACACCTGTTCGCCCCCCTGCTGCATCCACCACAACATCAGGCTTGCTACCAGGATAAACCCAACAATACTGGCCGCAATCCGAAACAGCATCTTACGCTGTCGGAAAAAAGCGGGCAGTGCTGACTTTTGGGGTTGCTCAGCCACAAAATTCGGATGTAAAGGCATTAATTTATTGCGCTCATAAAGTGCATCAGGAACCTCTTTGTTTTTCTGAATATTTCTCCAAACCGTACTGACCTCTTCTGCGCTTAACCGGTAATGTTGGAAACTCATTTGCTGAATAATGGCTTTCGCCTTTTTGATATCGTCCAGTTTTTCGGGATGGTTTTCCAAAAACCGGTGCCAGAAAAGGTTAGATTCATTATCAGTTTTTTCAACCCATGACCTGAACGCTTTGTCCAGCACGAAATCTTCGGTGGTGTAGTTTTGATAGTTCATAGTTTCGGTACTTCAGTTATAGGATGGAAATTGAGCACCAATCTATCCCTGGTAAAAGGAAAATTTTTAAAATTTATAGTAATAATAAATTTTTCAACTAAAAATTATAAAAAAATCTAATTATTAAGCTGATAATTAAATTTATGATAAAAAAATACTGCAACTGCGATGATAGAAGTTCTATTGCTGCCAATAAGTTCAACTAAATTATACCAGACACAAATTGTCCTTCATCCTGTTGCCGGATATGGATGAACCTGAGGAAAAACTGTATCAGTCTGGCTAGTTGAAAAATAGTGTAGGTATTTACCTGTTCAAAAAATTAAGACCTGTTGCCAGCCATTTATAAATATGAGGGGATAAATTAGTTATTTTTTAAAATTATGGTAAATTGGATGTTTGTATGATGCCCTCACTGTCTAAAATTAATGTTACACTCATCCCGCCATCTGCTCAATGAAAAATTAAATGCCACACAGGTTTGGGAAAACTTCAGAAATGGTGAGTCCGAAGCATTTGAGCTGATATACCAGACCCATGTACTGGATTTATTTGATTATGGCATGCATATTCAGGCAGATGCAGACCTGGTAAAAGATGCCATTCAGGAATTGTTTATTCATATATGGCAACGCAGAAGGCAGCTAGGAAATGTCAAAAACATTCAGAACTACCTGATGGTAAGCCTGCGGCATAAAATTATAGAAGTACTTCGGCAGCGAAAAAAGGGACTCAATTTTTTATCAGCTAAATCTATTTCCCTGGAAAGGTCGGTGGATTCTTATGAATATGAGCTGATCAGCCAGGAAGACTTTCATGCGCAGGATCATGCTTTAACGGAGGCTATTGAGAAACTTCCTGCCAGGCAGAAAGAGGTGATCTATCTTTTATTTTACAAGAATGTTTCCCAGGAAGAAGCTGCCGACATCATGTCACTGCATCTTACTTCGGTGTATACCCTTAGCTGGAAGGCCGTCAAAAGCCTGAAAAAATACCTTCGGAAAGTAACGATCCTTTTCTTTTCCTTATGCGGTTTCCTGTATTAACAGATGATGTTATAATAACAGAAATGCCACCATGCCGGCATAATATAAAAAAAGGATAAGATCGTTCTGAGACCTTATCCTTTTTGAAAACCGAGTGGCTGATCACAGATTTCCCAATTATCCTGTGCCATCCGGCCAACCTGATAATTGTTAACCGTAACCAGTTTTATCGCATTCGTTTACAGATGCTATTTATTTTTCGGTCCAGTCAACGCCGGTATCTTTCCAGCTTCTGGAATTGGCGGAATCTATTACAGCCTCGCAAACTTTTTGGGTTTCCAATGCATCTTTAAATGTAGGTGAACAGGGCTCTCCGGTTTCCAGACTTTTGAAAAAGTCGGCTACCTGGTGAATGAAAGAATGTTCGTAACCAATAGAGGTACCCGGAATCCACCACCGTTTCATATACGGCTGGTCGCTGTCTGTAACCAAAACGGAACGCCATCCTCGTACAATGGAATCATCGGCATGATCATACATTTCCAGGTAGTTCATGTCGTGCAGGTTCCACCGGAGCGAGGCATGTTCGCCATTGATTTCCAGGGTATTCAACGCCTTATGACCACGAGCGTAACGAGTCGCCTCAAAAACGCCCAGCGAACCATTAGCAAAATGGCAGTGGAAAATACAGGCGTCATCAATGCCCACCTTCTGCTTCTGTCCGGTAGCCTGATGCACCCTTTCTTTGATAAAAGTTTCAGTAACAGCCGACACATCTTTGATACCACCGTTCAGCCACATGGCTGAGTCGATGCAATGGGCAAGCAGATCGCCGGTTACCCCGGAACCCGCCGCATCCACATCCAGGCGCCATAAGGCTTCACCACCCTGTGGCAGTTCGGGATTGATGGTCCAGTCCTGTAGGAAGTTGGCCCGGTAATGAAATATTTTTCCCAGTTTACCTGAATCGACAATCTGTTTGATGAGGGTAACGGCCGGCACGCGCCGGTAATTGTACCATACCGTGTTGGCCACACCCGCCTTTTTCACCGCATCTACCATAGGTTTGGCCTCAGCTACCGAACGAGCCAAAGGTTTTTCGCAGAGTATCATTTTGCCTGCTTCCGCCGCGGCAATAGCGATATCAGCGTGCATATCGTTCGGAGTACAAATATCAACGGCATCAATATCATCCCGATCGATGACCGCCTTCCAATCGGTTTCAAAAGATTCATAGCCCCACTGTTCGGCAAATGCCTTTACTTTATCTTCCGTACGGGAACACACCGTTTTCAATACCGGGCGATAGGCCAGTTCGGGAAAGAAATCTCCAATGCGCTTATAACCATTGGTATGGGTACGGGCCATTAAACCTGTGCCAATCATGGCTATCCTTAGTTCTTTCTTATTTGTCATAGGTTTCTCATGTTAAGGTTAATAAATTGATTCTTTTTATGCTACTAAAGCAAAGGTTTCAATACATTTTTGATGTAGATGCCGTCGGTCAGCGTTACGCCATCCGGATCGGTAATGGCTTCATCACATTCGTCTTCCACAATAATCCACCCCTCAAAATCCGTATTTTTTAATTCCCGGGTAATGCCATCAAAATCAATGATGCCCTTTCCCATGGGTGCCCACCGGCCATCCTCGTACATATCTTTGTAATGCACACAGTTAACCAGTTCCCGGTACTGTCGAATAATGGTTAGCGGATCCATTCCTCCTTTCGCCATATGCCCCACATCCGGCGTATATTTAATAACCTGACTGTCCAAACCGTTCAGGAGTATTTTATAATCTTCTTCGGTTCTGTAAATAGAGCCCATAGGTGAATTCGGGTGGTAAGAGCAAACAAGGCCCTGATCGGCGGCCCTTTTCGCTACTGTATTCACACATTTCAGCAGGTTCTTCTGCCGTTCCTTTAAATTATCGCGGTCTTTACCAGGCATTTGTACCAGCAGCAAAATGGTTTCCGGAAAATGCCGCAAATATTCAATCCACTGGTCGGCATGGGCTTTCTCTGTTTCGGTTTCCTTTGGGTTGAGCCAATCTTCCACCAGGCACAAAACCGAGAGTGCCAGGTTATACCGATGCAAAACTTCCTGCATTAAGGCTGGATCTGAAAAGCGCCCCATAAAACTGGTATCCGGTTCTATGCTTTCGAAGCCTGCACGGGAAGTCACTTCCAGAATATGCTCCAGTTTGTCTTTATATTGTTCGCCCGGCATGTTCCAGGTATAGGTTTCACAACCTATTCTAATTTTTTCCATTGTAAAATATTCTTTTAATGTTCTAAATTGTCGATCACTCAACTATGCTTTTTTAACCAATTCAATGCCCTCGGGTTAAAATCCTCTATTTGCTCCCAATGAAAAACATGTCCGGCACTGTCATAAAGATGTAACTCACTATTCGGAATAGCTTCCGCTACTTCGGTAACCATCCAGGCCGGAATGAACATATCTTCCTTACCCCCAATCACCAGGCAGGGGTGCTTTATTTTTGGTAGTTCAGCGAGCACATTATGCGATATACAGGCATGCCCCTGCCCTTCCAGCCCATGCAGCGGTTGTGGAAACGGGTCAATGGCAGCTTCCCTTTGAGCCCGCATCAGCTCATCGTACACGGTATCATTGTCCCAACTGGATGGGTGCCAAATCAGTTGTTGCACAAAATTTGAGAATTCTTCGGGCCGCAGCCGTTTGGCATGCATCATATGCCTGAAAACAGCTTCAGTCTTCCGGTCGCAGCGGGCCCAGGGGCACATCAGCACCATCGCACCCACCTTCTCAGGATGTCGCAGGGCTAATTGCATCGCGATGGTGCCACCCATGGAAACACCCGCCACCCTGGCTTTGGGAATATTCAGCGCATCCATAAGGCCGGCACAATCATCCGCCATCTCAGCCGTGGTATACGGCCCTTCGGGTTTGTCTGAAAAACCAACCCCCCGGTTGTCGAGCAGGATACAGCGGAAATGCAGTTCCCACAGGGCCACATGCTTTTCCCAAACCGATCCGGGAGCGGTAATGCCCATGATTAATAACAAAGGTTCACCGGAACCTCTTTCTTCATAATAAAGGTTAATCCCGTTGGCGCGTACGTACGGCATAGTAATTTCAGGTTATTATAAAATGCTAAAAGATGTTTGGTTACCAAATTGGTTAAGCCTCTTTCCAGCCATGGGCCTCCCGCACTTTGACCATAATCGCCAGAATATCGTTCCACGTTTGCTGCTTCATCATCACCGCATTGTCGAACATACAGCCGTCCCAGCAAATATGTTTGAAAGCCTTGGTAAGTTCGCCTTTTTCATCGCGCAACCAGAAGCCGGCATCTTTGGCCACATCCAGCTTGCCATTTGGGTCGGTAGCCAGGCAATGCCGCCCGGTTTTATCGTGCGACCCGGTACCATGCACGGTGCCGTCGTTCTGGGCCACATGGAAGTCGATAGTCCAGGGCCGCAGGGCATTGGTTACTTTTTTCAAACCCTCCGTTAAAGCTTCACGGTCACTCCAGTCGAAATCTTTGGGAAGAATGCGGTCTTCGGGTCGGTTATACCCCAGCAAATACAGCAACGTGTGCGACATATCAGCCTGGAAACCAATATTAGGGCGATCCACTGCTTCCAGGGTATCTACCATGGTTTTCCAGCTGTGCATACCGCCCCAGCAGATCTCTCCCTCGGCAGCGAGTTTTTCGTTGAAATCAGCGGCTACATCACAGGCTTCCTGAAAAGTTTTGGCAATCAGTTTGGTACTATTTACCGGATCTTTGGCCCAGGTTTCGGGGCTGGAAGCCGAATCGATGCGGATTATCCCATAGGTGCGGACGCCCTGCTGGCGCAGAATTTTTCCAAAATGGCAGGCTTCGCGCACCATTTCCACAAAGGTTTTGCGATCCTCGTCAGAACCTAAGGTAGGGCCACCCCATATGGGTGCTACCAGGCTGCCCACTTTCAGGTTATATCCTGCTATTTTATCGCCCAAACGCTTGATGTCATCGTCTGAGCTGTCAATGTTGATATGCGGGTCGAGCAGACCCAGGTCTACGCCGTCGAATTTTATACCATCCACTTCAGCAGCGGCAGTCATTTCAAGCATTTTATCGAAAGGAATTACCGGCTCAGAATCGGGTCCTTTACCCACGATTCCCGGCCAGGTAGCATTATGGAGCTTGGGGAAATTATTATTTTGCATGATATCAGTATTTAAGGTTAAAATAAATTGACTATTACCTCCGGCACGTTAAAACGCTGTCTTTCATATCTGAAAAACCAGGATTACTACCCGTTTTCCAATACCGGATTTAGAAATTATAAAACCAGGTCTGGATTACCCGGACCAAAGTGTTTCAGCATCACAATAGGGTCGGTTGAAGAATGATTCACAATTTTCACCCCTTCCTTGGCTGCTTTTTCTGTTACAAAGAATTCGTCGTTGGTGAGTTGTCCATACCGGATCAGTGCCGGTGTTTCTATATCCCAGACACCCATTTTACCATGCCCCTGCATCATGATCATGCCATAAGCGGCACTGTCTTTTATGGTTACCGTCTGACCTGGCATTACGGTGAGTTCTTTGGCGCTGAAAGCATCGGAACGATAGCAAACCCATTTTTCAACATACCCATCCGCTTCCATGGCTGCCATATCCTTTACGGGTCTGGGATTCATAAAACGGGTTTCCAGTAAATTAGGGTTGGTGTTCAGTTCCCAATCGATTACCTCCATCAACTGGTCAAAATCACCGATTCTTTCCTTAGGCGTACCATTCCAAAGCAATTCTTCAGGAATGATGGCTTCATTAACCAGCGACTGATACATGGCGAACACGTCAGAGGCTTTTTGTGGTTCGTAGGTACATAGGCTTCCGGGTGCGTGCAGCATGCCGGGAGGTACATCCCAGCCGGTACCGGGTTCCAGCCTGAAGGCTGAAGAGTAGTTGGTAATTTTGTTATCACCTTTGGTGAAATTCACCAGACACTCACGAATCTGCTCTTTGGTAGTGCCGGGCGTGATACCAAAAAAAGTATAGGGGAAATCGCCACCGTGGTTGTTTACCTGGGGCGGGAAATAATAAGCTTCCGGTTTTCCTTTCTGCCCGATGAGGGCGGCATGCTCGTCGCTATGGTGAATATGATGCGGCAAAGGCCCCATGTTGTCGAAAAATTTGGAATACATGGGCCAGTTCTTGTGTTCGTCCCACAGCCGATCGCCAATAATGGCGCCTTTCAGTTCATCGATCACATCCTTCAACAGAATTTGTTCTTCTTTGGCGCCATCCTTTACCACCACACCACTAAGGCCTTCATTTTCACCGGTGAGTGGGCCATTTTTCGCAGGGGTTGTTGAAGAAAACCAGCGTTCGTCAATGCCACCACGCTGTCCGCCCAGCACATAATAATCGTCGGGATGTAATTTAATTCTTCTTCCTGGCACACAAAATGACCGGGGCACCCAGGTAGGCGACAGGCGCAATATGCCTTTTCCCTGGTCCAGGGCTTTTTCTGATAAACTCGCTTTTTCCATTGTTTTCATAAAAACGTCTTCTTTATTCAGCTTTAATTGATTGATTTAAAAATTGATTGATTGTCTCTTTTGTTGTCAACACTTCCAGTTCCACCTCATAGCTTCTGCTTTCTCCGGGCGCCAGCAGAATCAATTCATTCTGCTCACGGGCTTTTGCCTGTCCGATGGGTGGATGGGTACCCGGTTCCAGTCCGGTTACGTATTCGCCCTTTCCCCAATGCTGCCAGTTAGACAGCCAGGGCAACTGCTTTTTCTGAAACCGCAAGGCTACCGCCAGTTCCAGGCGCTGGTTGTGCAAGCCGCAAACACAGTTTCCGGCGCCGTCGGCTTCCATGTCTATAAAGGCTACATCTTCGCCAGTACCGGCATGCGCGTCGAGGGGCGGTGAAACCTGACGAAAGTTTTTTCCTTCCTTAAATATTTTCTTTTCAGAATCGGGAAATGGTGATTGCCAGGCTCCCTGCCAGATCAGGTCTGTGCCCTCATCTACCAAAGGCCAGCCGAAATTAAAATGATAGAGCAACATATGAGGAGCCTCGGTATTGCCCCGGTTTACCACTTCATCTTTAATACGGATGGTAGCTTTTCCCAGCGTGCCGGAAATGGTTCGCCTTAATTCCAGGATGGGTCCGAATACCTGGGTTTGTTTGATGATACCAGTAATACTCATGTCTATCTTTCCGGCAACCGGATCGGGCTGGACGATAGAGATGATTTCCGCAGAGGTATTGCTAATCAGTCCGTGCAGGCCACGCTCACCATGCTCATCTTTTTCAGGGCCTCCTACATGCGACAAACCGCAGGTGGCAAGCAGGCCACCGCCAAAATTTCTGATCCAGTCGATGCCTTTGTCGGAGAAACGATCTGGAGGAACTACGCCTGCATGGCTTAACCACGACAGGCTGTGCTGATTGTAAAAGGCATCAGCAATGTCCATGGCCCGGTCGATCACTACCTTGTAGCGCAAGCCCGTTCCGGTATTGATCCAGGCAATGCGCGTACCCCGGCCTAAACCGTTGTCGAGGATCGAAGTTTCAATACCACCCAATTGTGCGTGGTTGGATATTTTATGGTGCCAGGCACTTTGTATTAATTCTATATCCTTCATTCAAAAAATCAGTCTTAAACGCCATGCTTCTTTATCATTTCCTGAATAAATTTCAGGCCTTTTTCTGCCATATCCCAAGGTTTGGCAAATTCACGCCACACGTTGATGGCATTGGCAAAATCAGGATCATCGCGCGTAAAACCTTCGATGGTAAGCCAACCCTGATAGTTTATCTTAGCCAAAGTGGCAAAAGTCTCGTCCCAGTGTACATGCCCTTCGCCGGGGGTGCCCCGGTCGTTCTCAGAAATATGAAAATGCGCCAGATGGGGCGCAATGGTATGCATGGCCTCAGCCAGCTTTTTCTCTTCTATATTGGCGTGGTGGGTATCGTACATGCCCTGCACATTCGGATGATCAGCTTTGGTTACCAGGTGGCGCAGTTGCCGCATGGTATTGCAGAGGTAGCACTCAAACCGGTTTAAAGCTTCTACTGCCAGCACTACATCTGCCTTTGCGGCATATTCTCCGGCCTGGTGCAGTATTTCAGCACTCCAGTTGTATTCCTGTTCCTCCGGAGCATGCTGCGCGAAGGTAGCAAAAGCCGAGTGAAAGGGTCCACAGATAATTTTTGAATGCAGGTCATAGGATCGGTCTACCGCCCATTTAATTCTGTCCAGTCCTTTCTTCCGTACCTCGGCAGCGGGATCGATGATATTTTCTTCCTTTCCGATCAGGAAAACTGTGGTTACCTCCAGGCCAATATTCCGGCAATGCTCCCCTAATTTTTTATAGGAAGCCACATCAGGATCGCCAATAAAAAACTCTACGCCATCATAACCGATTTCCTTAAGCCGGTCTACAATAGGAATGAGGGTATCCGACACTCCCGCGGACCAGGCCAGTACGTTAAATCCTATTTTGTTCATAAATGTTATAAAATTGTGATTTCTGTTTCAGGTTTAATGTCAAATTTATGGTAAGTTCTATACCGCATGGCAGTTTTCCAAACAGAAATATTTTCCTGATCGCTTACCCTATAGTTGTTTTAATCTGATATTTCTGTATTCCACTTTCATGGGAGGGCCCACATGCACCTGCACACCCAACAGTCCGGAAAGTTTTTGGTTTACAGTATCCTCATCGGTTACATCGCTCATCAGTACACCGTTAATGTAATGCCGCAAATGATTGCCCTGAACTACCAGGTGGCATTCGTTCCAGTCATTTATTTTAATATCATTTTTTAATGAATCGGAATCGCCCAGAGAGGCAACCACATCGGTGTTGGTCCAGGCATTGTTTTTTACATTGGCCCGCAAAGAATTGGGTTCATCCGGATTTTTCTGGGCATGCACCGTAACTTTCTGTCCGCGGTAGGCCAGCGTAGTGCGCTTGCGTTCTTCGTAATTCTGGCCGGTATATCTGTTTTTACCATCGATATCGGCTTGGTAACCTCGTAACGCGAAGGGAATGGTATCCAGTTGCTCACTACGGTAGTTGATACCACTATTGCCATCTTCGGTGATGCGGAACTCGGTTTTCAACTCAAAGTCTTTGGGTTCACCACCCCGCCAGATGATAAAAGTGTTGGTTTTCAGCAAGGTGGTAGGGGTCACTTCTCCCACCAGATTGCCATTTTCTGCCCGCCAGTAAGTAGAGTCGCCATCCCATTGGTCCAGGGATTGGCCATCGAAAATTTTAACAAATCCTTCCGCATCGACTTCGGTGGCAGCCGGTTGATTTTCTGATTGATTTTCAGCCGTCTCTTTTTCGCCTGAAGGCTGACAACCCGCGAAAAGTAAGGAGATCAGGAGCATACAAAATGATATACTGCTGAAAATAAGTTTTTTAGGGTTTATGCGATAAATCATTATAGTAGTTTACTTTGAGTTATGGTTAGTATTGAATTCAGCAATATCTTAATAGACCAATTTGCCATTAATTTTCCACAAAACAATCATGGACTTTCCTGCTATTCGTAACCCTGGTTGTAAAAAATAAAAAGTCCGTCTTTTCCTGCCACGATGATATCCTTTTTTCCGGATCCGTTCAGGTCGGTTACGCTAAAATACAGGCCAATTCCTTTCCCTTCGCCATAAGGCCCATAGCTAATACTTTGTTTGGAAAAGGATTCGCCATTCCACTTAAAATAGTAAATACCTAAGGGATCGGCTGCACCCGGGTCGTTGCCATTGTGGGCACGGTAACGTTTTCCGGTAATAAGTTCTTCTTTCCCGTCACCATCTAGGTCTTCCCACTGCATGGTATGGTACTGTGAATTAAAAGGATCTATAGGATGTTTAATCCAGGTTGACTGGCCTGATTTTTTATTTTTTTGCTGTTCGTACCAGTCCAGGCCGTAACCATGCCCCTGCCCCACAATGAGGTCCATCAGGCCATCCTCATTCACATCTACCGTCAGCATGGGCACACTGGCGGTGCCCAGGTCAAACGCCGGATGGAACGTCCAGGGTTGCTCAAAAGGTTTTTCAGGCGCTTCTATCCAGCCTGATGGCACAATAAAATCGCCACGACCATCGGCATTGATATCGCCAAAGCCTAAACCATGACCATGTTTACCCATGATGCCGGTAGCCTGAAATTTACCGGTTCCTTTTCCCTGACTATCAAGCATCAGGCGGTAAACCACCAGAGAGTCGTTGGGAGTATTGGGCACAATTTCAGGTACGCCATCTCCATCAATATCCCAGGCCCGGGTTGTTTCCACATTGCCCGTTTCGGCAATTTTATGCTGCTGCCATTCGTCGCCATTACCTGGATTTTCCCACCAGAACAGCGTTTTTCCGAACCAGCCACCCGTTACAAAATCTAGGTGGCCATCGCCGTTTACATCCAGCGGAATATTTGAAAAATCGTCCCAGTATTCCCCTACCCGGCTGGCAACGCCAATAAAATGTCTTTTCCAGTAATCAGGTCCTTCGTACCAGTAAGATCCGGACACCAGGTCTGGAATCTCATCATTATTGACATCAAATACCCCTACCGATTCAAAACTTTCGGAAGCGATCTGTTTTTTAATAAATTGTAAAGGCTTGCCCACATTTTCCTGATTGGAGGTTTCTGTTTGTCCATAACAGACCATCCCGGTAATAAGAATCAGCAAAAACGACAGGAAAGCCTTCACAAAATATCTGATTATTGAATACCTGCCATCAATCATTCCGCCGCATTCTCAGCTTTTTTGGCTTTGTATATTTCATGGTCCTTGTTGCCACCCGCGATCAGGTACGCTACCAGGTCTTTCAGTTCATCCGGTCCCAGGCTGTTAACCAGTCCGGGAGGCATTACCGAAACGGCCGATGCCTTTTTACTTTTCACCTGATCTTTCGGAACATCGCGTATCATGTCGGGAGCAAACGGATTTTGTGAAATATGATAAGCCTGTTCATCTTCTGAGATAAGTCTTCCTACCACAGATTGCCCATTATTCAGGTAAAAAGCCGTAGAGGTATACTGGTCGGAAATTACATTACTGGGTTCAATAATAGATTCCAGAATATCTTTCGGAGAAAAACGCGTACCCAGTTGTGTCAGGTTAGGGCCTATGTTACCACCATCGCCACCCATTACGTGGCAGGTAGAACAACGGGTGGCCGCATACATGTTTTTACCATTTTCAAAGTCCAGGTCAACCAGTCCGCTGTCCAGCAGGGGCTGGATATCTTCTTCCTCCCAGTTTTTCCTGGGTCCTTTCGGACTGGGCACATCCGCCAGATCAGTACCGGAGCTGGTCAGCAGGGAATCGCCTGAAATTTTATTGTAATAGTCGAATTTGCTTTTCGGTACATGTGTCAACGCGTTTTCCCGGGCTTTATCGATAAATCCAATATAACTTCTCCCCCCCTGGAAATCAAATGCCTGATAAAACCAGGAGAAATACCTTTCCCAGAGTTCGGGTGTCCAGCCGGACTTGATGTTGCTGAGTACCGTTGCGTAATAGGTATGCTGTGCCGGCGGCAGGTCTTTCAGCGTTTGGGCGATGTCCATTCCGTACTGTGGATTTCTCAGGATCAGGTCGTTGGCATCGGTGGCGTTGCCCAGCATGGTAGAAGAATTCTCATCGACCTTCGATTCGAGCAGCGTCAGTGTTTTCTCAATCACCTGTGGCGTTTCCAGGAAAACAAGAATTTTACTCAACGATTGGTTCAGGATATCGGTTTGGGCAGGATAATGCGACGATAAATAATTATTAACCTGAGTTTTCACTGCTCCGGTGGGTGTGCCCATTCGGTATAAGGTAAGTTCAAAAGCCCGCAACAAATCTACCTGCTGCAGCGGTGACAGATTGTCGTAATCTATCTGGGTGAGGGTCTGTAACATACGATCGCGCTGTGACTTATTACCCTGCCTTGCCAAAGCCACCATGCCATGAATTAACCTGACCGGATCTTTCTCGGCATACACCCGGTCCTGCCAGCTTTGAACAGGCTGATGCTCTACCGCGATGCGCGCGGCATACTGAATAAAACGATCTTCACTATTGAGGTAAGGCCAGGCAAAGCCCACAGCTTCCGCTTTAGGTTCGCCATGGAATTTTTC
>JBGTIS010000338.1:0-7024 GCA_041745535.1 Cyclobacteriaceae bacterium
ATGACTGGTAAAGACATAGACGCTGAAGCCGAGCTTTTTATGGAAACAGTTGCTCAATCTGATAACGAAATAGTTAGCCTGGATCAAGCTAAGAATTTAATCACGGCTTTCATGCGATTAAGATCATTCAAAGCAAAAGAAAATAACACTATTCAGTCTAAGGACGCTGATAATTTTGAAATATCCGAAGAAGAAATTAATGCAAATCACGAATAATCTAAAACGCAATTCATTATGAAAATTAAATCAATTTTGATAACAGCATTAGTGCCCATGAATGACCATGCCGCTAATCGAGGAGAAAAACTATTGGGAAATGCCTCTTCTATCAAACGAAGACCTGACGGCAAAGTATACATTTCAGGTCAGATGCAGCGACATGTTTTATTCAGTGCTATAGACCGACTGAATGCCGATGATGGAGGCGATACGTATGTAGCCAACGGAGATGGCGTCTCAACCAATATCACCAAAGACCTTAGAAGCGACTTAGGAGGATTTCTTGATACCAATAAAGGTGACTATTCAGGACGTAGAACTGCGCCACTAACTGCAACGCCTGCGGTAGCTAAAGAAACAAGTAGTGTAGGACGTGATTTGCTGGTACGCCTTAAAAATCAAAGCAATGAGGGTGATACCAAAAAGCAAGCTTTAGCCACGAATGAATTTAGTCAAGAAGATTTGATGATTATGAATTTTCATTTGGATGTAGGGGCTGTAGGACTTACCAAAGAATTCAATTATGAGAATGAATATCATGTAGCTACTACTTACAAATCACATATCACGCCTGAAGAAAAAAAGCGTAGGGTTGGATTGTTTCTGGAAGCTACACGCACCATGAACGATTATGCTAATCAAGCAAGGCATGCAGTATCCGGTGAACCACAGCAGGTACTTATCGTACTTGATAATCGACACAGTCGTAAAGCTATACGATATTTTGTTGCCAATACTTCAGATACTGAAAAAGCAAACATCATCAAAGAACTTGAAAAACGGGAAGCTTTGTTTTTCCTAGGAGATGATACTGGCAAAATTACACAAAAGTCAGTAGATGATGCATATTCAGAAGCTTTTGAGCAATTGAAATCAAATGAGCTTTACACTCCGGCTAAAGAATAATATGCATGGCTTTGTCTGATAAACCCTTAGCGAAACCTTCCGGAATTTTACTTTCAGAGCATGAAAATCATGTGTGGGAACAAGCAATAGCAATTCTTAAAAAACTACCTTTCTTGGAAGTTAAGTATAACAATCTGATAGGTAAAGACTTATCCCCTTCACTTGAACGAGCTATTATTTGGCATGACAAAGGTAAAAGATATTTTATTTGGCAGGAAGCTTGTCAAAAAGACTACCAACTCTATCGCAATTGGCGGTTGGAACAGGGATTAGATTCTGATGATCTGAATGCAAAAGATTTTAAGCAATATGAAACAAGTTGTTTAAAACAAAATAAATCGTCTGCTCCTAACTTATTAAAGGCCGGCCTTCGACATGAATTTGCTTCCTTAACCTATGCGGAAAGATCCGCGAAGCAGTCTCTTTCCTGGGCTGAACAAACTGCCATTGCCGCACATCATGGTAAGTTGCATCACAAACATGAACATCGTTGGAAAAATGATGGGAATGGGTTTTTTTATGAACATTGGAAACGGCTGGATGTCTACAGTACTAACGTCGGTAGAAAATGGCTATCTACAGAAGCGTTAGAGAAAAGTGTACTGCTTCGCTTTGAATTCTCCGCCATCCGGACATTACTTCAACTGGCAGATACCCGGGCTAGCCGGGAGGAAGGAGGGGGAAAATTACCAACGATCAATAGCTTTACTTATGATTTCCCTCACACCACGAAAGATGGAGGATTATCCTTACGCTCTGTACAACAAAGTGCTTTAGATTGCCCCGATTCATCCATCAGTGTATTACGGGCTCCTACTGGTAGTGGAAAAACTGATGCTAGTTTGCTATGGGCCAAAAAACAAATCTTAGGCCATACGCAAAAAGCAGATCGTTTGGTTATTGCAATGCCTACCCGCTTTACTTCTAATGCGTTGGCTATAAATATAGAGGAATCCGTAAGCGATACTGGCCTATACCATTCCAGCGCCTGGTTTACCCGTTTTGGCACAGAATTAACTAAAGAAAAAAGAAACGAGGCAGTAGAGCTACATAAATTGGCACAACGACTGGCAACCCCTGTTTCTGTGTGTACAATTGATCATTTACTCATGTGCCTGACAGGAACACAAGAAGTACATCACTCAACGTTTTATTTTCTGGCAAACGCAGCCGTTGTTTTTGATGAAGTAGATTTTTACGACCCTTTTATTCAGGCTAATATCAAAGTGTTGCTTGATGTACTTAAAATCTTAAAAGTGCCTGTACTAATCATGAGTGCTACTGTTCCGGATTCCGCATTAAAATTTTATGGTATAAATACGCCAATTATTGAACCTGACAAAGAGGTAGAACCCGATCGGTCATTACAACTAATAGGCAATATCGCTAAGCCAACTATTGATAGTGATTTACCTGAGATTGTTACCAATGTTTTTTGGGAAATGATTGAGGCAGGCAATGGTATTGTCTATGCCAACACAACCCTAAGCGGTTTGGCTTACTATAACTGGTTTAAAGCAAATGCTCCTTCTGAAACACCAGTTGTATTTTACCATAGTCGTTTCACTGAACCGGACAAGAAAAAAAAAGAAAAATATCTAATTGAACTGCTAGGAAAAACAGCCTGGAAAGTGAGAAAGGCTGGGGGTATTGCTATTATGACACAAATTGGTGAAATGAGTATTAATGTGTGCTCACAGATCATGTACTCAGAGCTTTGTCCCTGGGATAGGTTAGCACAACGTATAGGACGTTTAAGTAGATTTGAGCAAGTCCCTGCCGGTATATGCTATATTGCTATTCCTACACAGGAAGGGGACTTATATCCAGCACCTTATGGAACGCTTAAAGGTGGCAAATGGCATCCGGGCAGAGCTATTCTTGATACTCTTAATAGAATTGACAATCTTTTATCCCTACAAGGTAAAAAGCAATTCACATCTGAAGATTTTGTAACTGAAGTCAACAGACTATATCCCTCTCCGGAAAAACTTACTAGCTATGAAGCTGCAAACCAGCAGGATTATCGAAGGCTTATTCAAGACAACTGGATGATAGTGCCTCATACAATGTCAGATGAAGATAATGCGAAAGCCAGCAACTGGAAAGCCAGAGATATGATGAAACAGGAAACTTTTATGATAGCACCACCTGATTCGTCAGATCCCGAGAATAAGGAGGATAAAATGAGTTTTCCTTTTCCCAATTATGAAGCAGTTAGATCTTATCAACTAGAATATGGTGTGTCATGTCCTAATTACCTTATCAGAAATGCTGAGAAGTTAGGTCAAATAGTTCGTTTCCCCTATACTATTGGCGATGATACAGAGACACACCATGTTCATATTGTAAACTGCTATAACCCTGATATAGGGCTAGCTGAGTTAGGTATTGAAACGAAAAATGGTAGCGGGGGCGGTAGTGCTAAGTCAAATAGAATATTATAAAACAATACAGAAGTACACGATGAAGGCAAAATCTACGCTTCACATAGGCGGTATGCTTATCGGTTATTACCAATTATGTCCACGAAAAGCTTGGCTTTCCATGCAGGGATTATGGATGGAACAGGAATCGGAAATCGTTGCCTTGGGGCGTCTGCTGGATGAAAGCAGTTACCAGCGCAGTGATAAGCATATTACCCTGGAAACAGTATCTCCGGATGGGATTGCGTTGGTCGGCAAGATTGACCGAGCTAACCTGAAGCAGGGTGTATTGCATGAAATAAAAAAAGGAAGGGCTTGTGAGGAAGCGCACCAGTGGCAGCTTCGCTTTTACCTCTGGCTGCTCAAACTCAATGGCGTCACCCGTGCCAATGGAAACGCCTTTACCGGGCAACTGGATTATCCGGCTCTGCGGCGTTCAGAGACAGTTTTCCTGGAAGAAACACATGAGCAGTATCTGGCACAGGTGGTTTTACAATTACAGCACATTGCACGCCAGCCTGTACCACCGCCCCGACTTACCCGCCGTAGCTTCTGCCGTAAGTGCGCTTTTGAAGAACTTTGCTATGGATAATCAGATACCAAGTATTTGCCATTCGATAAAACCAATAAACCATCTTCTACCCAGCCATTTCCCAGCACAATAAATAAACCTCACTAACCTATGAAACGACCCTATTATCTTTTTTCGCATGGCAGACTTCAGCGAAAGCACAACACCCTGGCCCTGCTACGCACCACAGGAGAACGACAGCCGGATGATGACCCGGAAGATGAAGGGTTGCCTTCGGCAGCGCCTGACGGAGAACGGCTTCCTTTTCCCGTAGAAGCCGTAGAAAGTCTGTACCTGTTCGGCGAAATTGATATCAATACCAAACTGGTTACTTTCCTGGCGCAGCAGGCAGTTCCGGCCTTTTTCTTCGACTATTATGGCAACTTTACTGCTACGCTATACCCACGGGAAACACAGCTTTCCGGCAGGTTGCATGTAGAACAGGTACGGCATTATCTAAGTGCTAAAAAGCGGTTAACGTTGGCGCAAACTTTCATTGAAGCCGCACTGTTCAATATTGAGCGGGTGATCAAGTATTATGCGACACGTTTAGGTGATGAGGTCATAATTCTGCAAACGGCATTGGAAGAGATGGCACAAGCGCGGGAAGATCTGTTAAAAACTACCGACATACCTACGCTGATGAGCGTGGAAGGACGTATGCGGGATCGCTATTATCAGCTTTGGCCTCAATTTTTAGGAGAAACTGTGGCAGCCCTATTTCCCTTTAATAAACGGGAGCGACGACCTCCGTCCAATGAACTTAATGCCCTTATTTCCTTTGGCAATGCCATGTGTTATTCTACTGTGCTACGCCAGATTTACCGTACGGCGATGGACCCCACCATTGCCTATTTACATGAACCTGGCGACCGGCGTTTCTCACTGGCACTGGACCTGTCGGAGGTGTTTAAACCCTTGCTGGTAGACCGGGCGATTTTCCGGCTATTGAAGACAGGTGCCATCAATACCAGTCATTTTGAACCCAGGCTGGGAGGCTGTTACTTGACGGAAGCGGGACGAAAAGTCTTTGTACAACATTGGGATGAACGGTTAAGGCAGACCGTGCAGCACCGGGGACTGAACCGTAAAGTTTCTTATGAACGACTGATACGGCTGGAATGTTACAAATTGGTACGCCACTTCTGCGATTCCAAAGCGGATCCTTACATAGGCTTTCATATGTGGTGGTAGGAAAACGGAAACCTGTCACTGTACTATCGTTCTTTGACATGCTGAACTATCATATATTCATAAACCATTTTTTACTACTCTATGCCTTACTATATCGCTGTATATGACATAAATCAGAAACGGGTAGGCAAAATGCTCAAACTATTTCGCCGTTACCTGAACTGGGTACAGAACTCAGTTTTTGAGGGAGAGCTTACCATATCCCAGCATCAGCAACTGCGACAAGAAGCTACACATCTGATGAAAGAAAAAGACAGCGTGATATTTTATCAGTTACGGGATGAATTGTATATGGACCGGCAAGTGCTGGGTACAGAAAGAAGAGAAGTAAACCGCTTCCTTTAAGTCGTCGGCCAGTCGTATGCGATGTTAAAAAACCCATCAACTTGAGAATTTGGTGAACCAATATCTCTTTTATCTGCCATTTTTGCCTTTAACAAGCCGGTCGTCAGCCTACCGGCATTTTTACGCTACTACAGGCTGACGATTTTTTTTCTTAACTTTACATTAAAAATAGTATATTATAGCCTATGAAAGGTCTTTTTCATAAAAAGAGCCCTGGATTTTAATCGCACCTTCTGGTATTGAAAGTGGGTTACCTCCGCTATATCAGCCGGATTTTTTGAATTTTAATCGCACCTTCTGGTATTGAAAGGGAACCTACTATAATTCAGGTCTGCATAAACTAACCGATTTTAATCGCACCTTCTGGTATTGAAAGCCGCTGAAATCATTGAATGGCTTAACCATGAAATTAAATTTTAATCGCACCTTCTGGTATTGAAAGGATTTTGACGGGGGAACACCGCTTACACAGTATAAGAATTTTAATCGCACCTTCTGGTATTGAAAGAATAAAAACATTAGTTCTTCACCGACTTATACAAAATTTTAATCGCACCTTCTGGTATTGAAAGTACCGGTATTCCCTTGTAGCCACCTCATCAGCCGGGATTTTAATCGCACCTTCTGGTATTGAAAGCCAGTCATTGGCACCTTGCCTCTTTTGTGTGGGCCGCATTTTAATCGCACCTTCTGGTATTGAAAGCTATGGAGATGCAGACTATTCCAGCGCCTACCCTGCATTTTAATCGCACCTTCTGGTATTGAAAGATGGGTTATGCCGAAAAGGACGCTGCTATTCTTGAGATTTTAATCGCACCTTCTGGTATTGAAAGGTATCAAGATTAATAAATGTAAAAATAGCCGGACTAGAATTTTAATCGCACCTTCTGGTATTGAAAGTTGATCGCTTTTAGGTACTTTTCCCTGTGCCTGCGCAATTTTAATCGCACCTTCTGGTATTGAAAGTTGTACTAATTGTAGAGTACAGGTAATAAATTTTAAATTTTAATCGCACCTTCTGGTATTGAAAGACAGCCTTAGCGGTGATTATTACGCCAAGATTGAGAAATTTTAATCGCACCTTCTGGTATTGAAAGGAAATAGAGAATTCAATTGTTCTTGAATCTGAATACAATTTTAATCGCACCTTCTGGTATTGAAAGGTTTCACAATCAAGATAATAAGTAAGGGCTGTTCTAATTTTAATCGCACCTTCTGGTATTGAAAGTCATTCCTGTAGTGGTGGCATCATTCCTTTCGGCATATTTTAATCGCACCTTCTGGTATTGAAAGATATTATTAATAACGGGTTCACTGGCGAGGTAGGCATTTTAATCGCACCTTCTGGTATTGAAAGTGAAGA
>JBGTIS010000339.1:0-8989 GCA_041745535.1 Cyclobacteriaceae bacterium
GTTACAGTTGGTGCCTCCACATCATATACAGTGACAGCCTGAGTTGCTGCTTTATTATCATTATTAGCAGCATCTTTGGCAACACCAGCAGCTACATCTATGGTGATATCTCCATTGCCATCCGGTGTAATATCTACCGTATAGGTGCTGTCATTCACTTTATTGAAGCCAGATTTAGTCGCGTTGCTTACCGCGATATCTCCTACATCAAAGCCGGTGACATTTTCAGAAAATTTAATGGTTACCGAATATGCCGTCGTTGTGTTTACCGCGACCGGCTCATTCTGTATATCCACAGTAGGTGCTATCCCATCATAATTAGTAGTAACCTGGGTAGCTGCTGTATTGTCATTATTGGCTGCATCTTTAGCCACACCAGCAGCTACATCTATGGTAATAGCTCCATTGCCATCAGGAGTGATATCTACAGTATACGTATTGCCATCTACGGATGTGAAGTTTGACTTGGTGGCATTGACCACATCAATATCACCCACAACAAATCCCGTCACATCTTCATTAAATTCTATGGTTACGGTGTAGGTAGAATTATTGGTTAAGGTTGGCGCGTTTTGTATTTCTACGGTAGGCACCGGATCAACAATCGTAATGCTTGCTTCCGTTATGTTACTGCTAGCCCCACCATCATTGGCCGTTACTTCTACAACTCTTGTTGTAGTATTTGGTGTAGTTGATGTGTTTTCATATTTTATTAAACCTATAACAGTTTCATAGTTCGAGATAGATGAAGTACTACTTAGAGTAATAGCGTGTCCATCCGATCTAATGGTAACTGTAATTCCATAACTGGAAAGAATATCCGCGGCATCATCAACAAATAAAACTTCATTACTTCCATCCAAAGGATTAGTTAATTCTATATAAGTCAGATCCATGGTAGTATTGTCCAAATCCGTAATCAATACATTGCCTGTGTTGACTATGGTTATTGCCCCATTTATCAGATGGAATTGGGTGGTATAATCTGTACCTCCTGTTGTATTATCCAGATCCAAGTCTGGGTGTGCAGAACAAATCTGGATACTCAGGTCACCTTGTAATACAGCACCATCCTGTCCGGCTGCCGCATCCCGGGAAGTTCCACTGGTTGGGTCACTTCCGGTAGAATTAAAAATACCGGGTTGTCCTCCACTTACATCTACCGTTACGCCTGCGGGAAACGGTGTATTGGAGTGTATAAAGCCGCCACCGCCGCCACCGCCAGGCCCATGACCTGCTCCAGTTGTCATAGAGGCTCCATCACCACCGGAGGCGTCAATTGTAAGATTGCCCGGATTTATATAATTATTGAATTGCAGCAGTACGGAACCACCGGCTCCGCCACCACCGGCTCCATCATTAATATTGATATCAGGAGCATCCAGCGATTTCGCTGAAATTTTTAACCCTGGCGATCCTACAATAAGTGTATTGGCTCGGATAATAATAATTCCTCCACCATTACTGGCAGGCAAATTGGCCCCATTATTCTGATGGCCGCCACCACCCCCGCCGCCTAAAAACAATCGGGGCAATCCTTGTGTATAATATTCCGACAAGGAAATTCCTCCAACACCCCCTTCATCTATTTCATCAGGCCAGCCTTTACCACCCAACCCCCCGGAGCCGTAATTACCGCCACCGCCACCGCCAGAGTTATGGTCGTTTCCCCCACCGCCACCATTGGCAAGTTTACCCCTACAGGCAGCCGTTGCCCCTTCTATAATACCTTCTCCTTTAATTCCACCTTCGCCGGAGCTGATATCGCATACATAATTAGCGGAAGTGGTTGCCACTGAACCAGCAGATACATCTCCACCACGAAAACCTATAGATTCCGCATTAATATTCGCGTTCATGGTAATGGTTCCGGTAGCATCAAGAGCAATAACTCCTCCTGTGATACCATCCCATGGTTTACCAGTAATTTCACCAGTAATGGTTACATCGGTGTATACAGGCACCCTAATGATTTGAACGGGGTGTATACCTGAAACATAATCCTTACAAATGGGATATACCAGTCTAATTTCATTTCCTGATTTGGAGGTTATTTCGTTAAACTCATAATTACCGGCTCCATCAAAACTCAATATGTCACCATATTCGGGTGAGTTGCTTGTTTCAATGTTAGTTCCTTTCATCTGAAACAACAGTACTTTGTCGCCGGCAACAAAATTTGTAATATCGCTGGCGAAAGGCACCGTTACCGTGGTAGTAGTAGTGCTGGTTATTTGCGCATAATCGTTAACGGTACCACTTATAATTTGGGTATAACCAACTGTAGTAAATATTATCAGAATCAGGGCTACAAAAAGGGATTTTTGCAGCATATTTTCAAAAAATTTCATATGGTATTACAGAATGAATAAGTGTAAAAATTTATCAAATTGTAAATGGCTATCAAATGGATCAAAAAAATTTAAGGTATTTAAACTTTAAGCATTCAAATGCAAATAGCCATATATTCAAAAAGTTATCAGGGCTGTGGTCAAATAAATATTACAAAAATGTAGCTAAACCAGATAATATAAAGCTCAATAAAGGTTTCTTTATTACACTGATAATTTATTATAAAATTCCCCACTACATAGAAATTAAATTATGTTTAGGTAACCCATTATTAATAATCTAAAATGGTAATAATGTAAAGATCATGATTGAGTATGCCCAGTGAAGGCACGTCGCCGCTTAAAATTTTAATTTGTTGTGCGGCGGCATTCTGATTAATAATTTTAATCTCAATGGAATTGTCTGTTTCAGATAGCACATTTACCTGCGCCAGATTTCCATTGCCGTAGGTATACAATGGGTTGCCGGCTGCATCCAGAATTTGAATTTTTAACCGGCTAAAAATTTCTTCAGAAGCAATATCAGACAAAATTCCGCTTCCGGCAAAACGCATGTGAATTTTCAAGGTGTTATAAACTTCCTTTGAGTTAGTGATTTTATATCAAAAAAAATGTCAATAATTACTGTAAAACTCAGTTCCTTTTGTTCGATTCGCCAAAGCAGCAATAACCATTTTGAGAGACTTTTCAGCCTTTAACATCCATATTTCAACTGGTTCGGAATTTTATTGAGCTATTGAAATCGTTCCGTATATAATTCTTAGCGTGTAAAAAAACCTGAATCGGTAAGGTTGTAGAAGGACTATCGATAGAAAAAATCTACATATTCGTGCAGGTTTTTACCCAAATAATTAATTTCTAAGGATGAATGTCCAGTAACCGCAAAGTATTACAAAAGCCGGGAGTGCCTGTTTACGCTATTACCTTTACGCCTTTCCAAAAGGCTACATAATTTTTTATTTCCTTCGCCGCGTCTTTAGGAGATGGATAATACCAGGCCGCGTCTTTATTTTCCTTCCCGTTCACATCGATATTGTAATAAGAAGCCTTTCCTTTCCATGGGCACTCAGTATGCGTATTGCTTTCCTTAAAAAACTGGTTTTTGATGGAGTCGACAGGAAAATAATGGTTTCCTTCAACTACAATGGTATCATTGCTTTCTGCCAGTATTTGATCGTTCCAGATTGCTTTCATAATATATTTTTTATTAAAGATAACCGGTTACATGGTTAAAAGTTTAAAAAACACTTGTTCAAAAACATATGCGTTTCAGCCCCTGATCAGGTAAAGGTTTTATTTATTAAGAGGGAAGAAATATTTTAAAATTTATAATTTGGAACAAGTCTTTTTAATAAATTTTTCATGCTTAATTTGTGTTTTTCATTGATAAGTCAAATGTGGCTGATAATTTGATTGTTGCCAATGCAAATTAAAAATTATGAGTCAGGTACAGGAAAAGATAAGATGTTTACAGCGTATTATTGTAACTAAGCTAACAGATAGCAAAAAAATGCACGTGGATCAGTTCTTATTAAGCAGAAGGAGAGAAATTGACCAGATTGAAGCGGTTTATATGGCAAAAGCGAAAGCACATCAGGATACATCAAAACTTGACAAAAACTTTCTGGAAGCATTGGGTGAAATTGAAAGTATGATTAATTCCTTTCTAAAATAAATTTTCAATTAATCACACTTTCACATATCCTCGCTATCAGTTAGAGAATAGACTCGATAACACCCATTACCTCTGCCAGATTCACTTTGTCTATTTTGGTAAAGTAATCTACCTCATGGCTACTGGCATACAGTAACAAAACTACTTCACCATTTTTAAAGGCGGGCAACGCGATTTCTGATCTGCATCCTTCGTCTAACAAGATATGTCCCGGAAATACCTCCACATCTTCTACCAGAACGATTCTTTCCTCATTGTAAGCCAATCGGCAAACGTTCAGGTTATTTAAACTGTTTTGAAAAAGGTTATTATGCTGAAAAGGCCCCAACTGAATCTCATGATTTTTAATCTGGTAAAAACCAATCCAACTAAATTTAAGTTCATCAAATAACAAATCAGCGATATGCTTTAGTTTAATTTCTATTGACTGATCGTTCTTGATAAGATGATTAACCCGAAACAATATTTTATTGTACTGTTCCTGAGTGGGTCTGCTTGGTGCGATTACTGGTTCAAACATAATGCATTCTTCATTTTTAGAATAACAGATAATAATTATGAAAATATAAAATATTATTTAAAATATACTATTTTGCTGATTTATTACAATATACGAAAAATAATATATTATTTCAAAAACGACTATCGATAAATAATTTTTTTTAACAATTATATAATTTTTCAAAAATTTTCAACTTTATATATCTTATGATATTTACTAAAACAGTTCTTTTTATATCGATTATATTATATTCTTACAGCATGAAGGCTCAGTTAATTTCAGCATTAAAACCTTACCAGTGGGAAAAAAGAATTGTACTTGTTTTCGCGAACAGTAATCATGATGTGGAGTTTCAGAAACAATGGGCTGTTTTTGAGGAAAACCATAAGGGTATGCGGGAAAGGGACCTATTAGTGGTTGGCATAACAGCCAGCGAAGTACATTCGCAAATTTCAGCAGTGGCAGCTTCGAACTCAACCGATGCATTCAGAAAATTTTACGAGATTGGAAAGGCTGAGGAAGTAACCGTAATTCTGCTCGGGAAAGATGGCACCGAAAAGCTAAGGGAAAACAAACTGGTTTTAGCAGATCAGCTTTTTTCCCTTATTGACTCGATGCCTATGCGACAACAGGAGATGCCGAATCGTCCAAATGATTAGCCAATCAGTTCCTGTTAATTTCTAAGATTTTTCATACTTTTAATATCGATTTCCAGGGCACCTACCGAGAGATTGGCTTTTATTTTAAGGGGAACTTTATTAAGATCATCTGATATCCAGGCCCGCACAGGATCATCACCGGAAAAGAATTTATTATCTGGTAAAATAGGCGCGATAACCAACGTATTGATTTCGCCCACTTTGGTATTGAGTTTTTCTCTGCCTAAAAACTTTACTTCTATTTTATATACTTCGTCTACAAAAAAACCTTGCATTTCAATAGTTTCACCAACTTTTATATTAGAAAAATCGAGGGTACGCAGAAAATAGTAACCGCCCACAATATCCAGCACATCTTCGGGGATAGGAAATTCACCTTTCTTTTTAGGCTTTTTGGTGTTTTTATCCAGATTGATCACACTAGCCCTGTCTTCGCTGTGATTAAAATTCACAATTTCGTATTTGCGGTATCGCCCTTCCTCGATGTACCGATACGATTTATGAGGCACAAACGCGGCAGTATCCAGATACGCCCCCCAGGTATCCCGAATTCTGAAAACCAGGTCAAACAATCCAGTGGTATTGCCTGAAATATCTATTTTATAGCAGGACCTGCCATTCACATTATGTATTTCATCGCTGATTTCCATAACAGCTTCAGCGGCATTTACCATTCCGTAATGCACTCTGTAGGTTAACACTTCACCGGTGGTAAAGCTGTTATTTAGGATATATCTGTAATAGCTCTCCTCTTCCTGGGTAAAAGCAGAAATCGCAAGAAGTAAAAAAGCTCCAAAGAAAAATTTCTTCATTAATAAAAGGTTTCTTGTCTGCTTATCGTACTAATAATATGTCTTTTTTGGTTGTTCAAGATATTTATACGAACATATTCTAAGAAAGTAACAAAGTTTTAAAAAGTTTATTATGAATAACGACGCGAAATATGAACTTGTACATTTTTGAACAAAAATGCTCGGTTTCGTACAGCAGGCACAAATCTGATGCTTTTAATAAGGCATTCTCGCCCATTTTTCGCTTTGGCATACTTGTTGGCAAAAGGGAAAATATCTGTTTAATCAATTTGAATAAAGATTTAGGGCAGGAATTACGGATGAAGGAGAAACACATCAACCCAAAAAAATACCCATTGCCCAATAGATATTTAAAAACTACATTTTTGATTTGATTAATTGAACAAAAAGAGCCGGATACCTTATCCGGCTTCTTTTTTGAAACAATTTTAATATCATCGTTCACACTTAGCTAAACCTGTTTTAGTTATTCAGTGAGTAAACGGGTAAAATTTCCGGTAAAAACAGTATTAAGCGTTTTCTTTCCTTTCCAGATTTGTTTTCAGTTTTACAGGACTGCTCTTTTTTCTTAGCCGCATGTTCAAAACTTCTACGATGAGTGAAAACGCAACGGCAAAATAAATGTATCCTTTCGGCACATGCACATGGAAGCCATCTAAAACAAGCATAAATCCAATCAAAATCAGAAACGACAGTGCCAGAATCTGAAGCGTAGGATGCCGGTTAATGAAAGCGCTGATTTTTCCTGAAAACAGCATCATCACCCCAATAGAAATAACAACAGCAATAACCATAATAATTACATGATCGGTAAGGCCAACAGCAGTAAGAATGGAGTCGAAGGAAAAGATAATATCCAGAAAAATAATCTGGGTAATTACAGAAGAAACAGTTACCTGCTTTTTGTCTTCGCTTTTTTCATGCATCTCTCCCTCAATTTTGTGATGAATTTCAGAGGTACTTTTCGCTAAAAGGAATAACCCGCCGGCAAAAAGAATCAAATCACGGCCGCTTATATCCAATTCAAAAACTGAGAATAAAGGTTTGGTGAATCCGATGATATAGGTGATACCAAGCAATAGTAATATTCTGAAACCCATGGCAAACAGCAGCCCCAGGTTTCGGGCCCTAGCCTGGTTTTTTTCAGGCAACTTATTAGAAACAATTGAAATAAAAATGATGTTATCTATACCCAGCACTATTTCTAAGAAAGAAAGTGTGAGTAAAGCCACCCAGGTTTCAGGTTGAGAAAATAATTCCATTAACTTACTATTAAATTTATTCGGGAAAAATATTGATTATGATGTCTATTTCAAATAACCAAGGTGCTTTTTAATTGTTCTAAAGAGAAAAATAATTTTCTCTTTATACATTTCATGTAAGAGAATCCAATTCTATGAAAATCATAACGTTAACCATTAATCCTGCTTTAGATAAAAGCTCTACGGTAAAGGGTATCGCTCCCGAAAAAAAACTGAGCTGTGAGGCCCCTATGTACAATCCGGGTGGCGGTGGCATTAATGTTTCCCGGGCTATTCACAAACTTGGCGGCAATTCTCTGGCCATCTACACAGCAGGAGGATCCGCTGGAGATATGATTCATCAGTTTCTGGATGAAGAAGGAATTGAGCAGCGGATAATTCCTGTTAAAAACCGGACACGCGAAAATTTTATTGTGCTAGACAGCCTTACCGATCGGCAATTTCGGTTTGGAATGCCCGGTGCCTTTCTGTATGAGGAAGAATGGCAGGGATGCCTGGATGCGTTGAACCTCGTTGCGGCGGCAGCCAGTTTTATTGTAGCCAGTGGAAGTTTGCCGGAAGGGGTTCCGAGCGATTTTTATGCCCGGGTAGCCACCATTGCCAAAAATAATAAGACCAAACTGATTCTGGATACCTCTGGTAATCCACTGTTACAGGCAGCCAAGGTAGGCGTTTTTCTTTTGAAACCAAATCTGAGCGAATTATCAGCATTGGTACAAAAAGAATCGGTAACCGCGCTTGAACAGGAGGATATGGCACATACATTGGTTGAAAAAGGGAAATGCGAGGTGGTAGTAGTATCGCTGGGCGCACAGGGCGCCATGCTGGTTACCAAAGATATGGTTGAGTATGTACAGGCCCCTACTGTACATGCCAAAAGTACGGTAGGTGCCGGAGACAGTATGGTAGGCGCTATGGTACACTACCTTTCAAAAGGCAAATCATACACCGAAATGATTAGGTACGGAGTAGCTGCCGGATCAGCGGCAACCATGAACAAAGGTACGCAGTTATGTAACCTGAAAGATGTGGAAGCTTTGTATGAATGGATTATAAAAAGAAAATAGCCGAACCCGAAAGTTCGGCTATAACATGTTGAGAGAGTGGCTTGATCCAGAGGTGTTCAGCCAGCACCTCCATACAATCAATTAACCGGAAAACCAGCTACCACTCTCATGTAAACATTTGAAAAGGAAGCTTTACAGCTTTATGTTTTACAAATAAAAGAAGATATTTACTACACAGTCAAATTTTTTCGTTGAACTACCCTAATTATCAGGTAAAAAGCGAAATTCGCAGGATAGACTTTTTCTCATGCGTATAAAAAAAGTATTAACTATCCGTAAATCTATTATATTTTATTTTTAACAGAAATTACGCCTTTATATATTCTGGTTTTCGCCTTCTTGAAATATTTATGGCAGCGCGGAAATAAATTTAGTACTGGAAATGAAGAAGTTTATCACTTTACGTTTACTGCCAGCTGCAACTGATGATGCTGCCTTTTTCGCGGTCGTTTTCCACTTTCAGAAAAACATCTATTTCCTGCTGTAATTCTTCTACATGAGAAATAATTCCTACTATCCTGTTTTCTTTCCGCAACGATTTTAAGGTATCGAAAACAATGCGCAGCGACTCTTTATCCAACGCGCCAAAACCTTCGTCCAGGAAAAAGAAACTCTGTTCAGCATTGTTTAGTGATTTTACATTTTCGGCAAGGGCAAGGGC
>JBGTIS010000340.1:0-5816 GCA_041745535.1 Cyclobacteriaceae bacterium
TTTACTTTGATCAGTATCTTCAGGAGAATGGCTATCCAGCCTGTACAAATCAGAATATGCGATCTTCTGAAGTATTTCAGATTTTTAAATACAACTACTGCATACTTCAGGACATCTTTCAGGAGACCAAACTTGCTAACCATCCTCTTCTCCCGTGTATGTCTGATCGTGAAGTCTAAAAAATTGTATTTTTCTACAAGTAGGTTCATATGCGGGACATACAAACCCTTATCAACGCGGGCAATAATATTTACGTGCATTCTGCGAACAGCGTAAGCTATTTTAGCGAGTTTATGCTGCAAATTAATCAAAAATAAAGAAAACCACTTCGTGTAATGAAGATATTTAATTTATACGCTAAAAGAACTAAAGCTTCCCTATATATCCATACTAAAAGATAAGACCTGACAATAAAAATAAGGATCAACGATTTTTCACTGAATTTTATTAATTAAGAAGGGGATATTGATTTTAAAAACTTATTTCAAAGTCTGTAATGAATTTGATATTATTTTACGATTTATAACTTTTTACGCAACTTCCTTATATAATTACTATAGTTACTTTACTTTATCATAATTTTGATAGAAAGGAATAGTATTTGGTAAAGTTTGTACAAACCATTAATTAGTATTTATGAAAAAGCGATTCAGCTTGTTTTTATTAATAGCGGTACTCACGCTAAACCCTTCATATGGGCAGATAATTAAAACTGCTCCACCTGTCCCCTCAACTCATCCGAGAGTCCTTGTAAAACCTAAGGACATTCTGGATTTAAAGAAAAAACGAAATTTACCTGAGTTCAAATTATTGTGGATTCAGATAGAAAGTAGTAACGAACCTATTTGTCAGGCGCTGACTTACCTGCTTGATGGAGACGCAGTGAAAGGTAAAGCTGCTATCAACGGAGCCTATAATGCACTTACTAAATGTACCAGCCAGGGTTTGCGATTCATGAATGAGGTATTTTTAGGAGCCTGTGTGTATGATTGGTGTTACGATTTGATGACTTCTGCCCAAAAGCAAAAGTTTATCGCTGAGTTTGCAAGAATACACAACCTACACACTCCTTATTGGCCAGCCAGAGATGTTTATGATGCTATTGTCAGCCATAACAGTTCCGGATGGTTCTTCAACCAGTTGTTTGCAGGTCTGGCAATCTACAATGAAAATCCTCTGATATGGAATGAAGCCACCCGTATATTTTTTCAGAACTACCAGGAAGTAAGAAACTTTGCCTTTCAATCGCACATGAGTCACCAGGGATGGTACACAAGTACACGCTGGTGCCATGTATTAATGACAGGTTTTCTTTTCAAAACACTCTCTGATGGAAAAAATGTATGGACTAGTGATTTTGAAAAAACAGGGGAAATGTTACTGTATTTTATGCGTCCTGATCAGCAAATTATGAGAATGGGGGATGTTTCAGACGATACCTGGGGACATGAATTTAACAACGTATATATCAATGGCTTGGCTGATTACTATCGAAATCCTTATTTTGCTTACCTGGGTGGTCAAAAAACTTTCAGGTCTTATGATCAACTCAGAGATGATTTGTTCGTTAAGTTTTTGCTGCGTCCTATAGGATTAGAACACAAGAATCAGAGTGATCTCCCTTTGACAAAATATTTTGCCGAACCGGTAGGTGCTCAAATGGTTGCCAGAACCGGGTGGGATATGCAGGGGCCTTTATCCCGTAATGCTGTCATAGATATGAGAATTGGGCAATATTTCTTCGGAGGTCATCAGCATAAAGATTTTGGAACTTTCCAGATATATTACAAAGGCAACCTGACGGGCGACAGTGGTATGTATGGAGGAAGTAAAAGTGATTTTGATTCTGATCACTGGAGACATTATTACCGTTCTACCACAGCGCACAACGGCATTATTATTTATGATCCGGCAGAAACTTATGGTGGTGGCAAATGGTCAAAGACTACGGTAGATGGAGGTGTCCGATGGCCTTACAACCACGACATACAGCCTGATTTTATAACTGACATACTAAATCCTAAAAATGGATTTGAAATGGGTAAGGTGATAGCCCATGAGTTTGGGCCGGACCAACGCAATCCTGAGTTCAGCTATCTTTCCGGTGATCTTACGCCAGGCTATACTGGTAAAGCAGGTACCGGATACACCACCAGGGCAAAAAAGATTACCCGGTCAATGATTACTTTTAATACTGCCAATCCCACTTATCCAGCTGTTTTTGTGGTTTTTGACAGAGTAGAGGTTACCAATAAAGATTTTAGAAAGTCATTCTTGCTTCATTCTATCAAAAAGCCTCAAATCAGTGAAAATAAAGCTGTCATAAAAAGGGGCGATGGCTTAAGTGGAAAGTTAGTTTCTTACACCTTGTTTCCTGCAAATCCTGTCATCAACACCGTTGAGGGATTTAAGATCGGTGGTCAAAATTATGATCCGGGTACAAAAGGAGGAAAGTATGAAGATATGCGCTGGAGAATGGAGGTAAGCCCAAAAGACAAAACCATAGAAAACTATTTTATGCACGCTATGATTGTCATGGATGAACCCACGGCAGAACCTGTTGCCGAAGCTATTGAAAGCGGTAATTTGATGGGTGCAAAAGTATTAGACCAGATAGCTATGTTTAGTAAAGACGGTACATTAATCAGCCAGGCCGAATTTGATGTAGAAGGAGAATCCGATTTATTTAAAATACTCCTTTGCGATGTAGCTCCCGGAAAATGGAAAATTTTTGTGGACGGCATTGAGAAAGGGGAACAAATAGCTTCTATCAATGGACAAACGCTTTACTTTGAGGCAAAGCCTGGAAGAATAAAATTAGTACACGACCCGGAGGCTCTGACTAAAGTACCTTAGAAACCATCGCTAAAGATTTTATCAAAACAACTGCTTGGTTATTGAAAAGCCCGGCAGTTGTTTTTTAAAGCACAACACTGATTCAAGTAAAAGCACTTTGGTTTTTCGTCTCGTTGATGACTAACTTGTACTTATTAGATTTACTAAAAATAATCTCTTCTTTACCCACCAAGTTGATAGTAAAGCTAACTTCCTTGCCTATTCTGTGTTTGAGGTTACTAATCAGCTTTTTTTTATCTGCGTCTGTAAAATATGGATTAGTTACAAGGTTTAGAACAAAGGTGTCTTGCTGTTTTTGAACGAACTGAGCAAATTCAACATTTTCTACTCCTTTGAACACCACGTCCAGTCTACCTACTTTGGTACTATCAGGTAAAACTAGAATATCATCTATCCTTCCTGCTATTCTTTTTATTTCTTGGGTTTTATTATCTGTACGTTCTGCAGGTTCAATAATATCATTCACTTGGTATCTGATCAAAGGGAAGGAGTCGTTGATAAGACTGGTCGTGATGGTACATTCCTGTTGATACTCGTTGATAGAATAAAGAGGAATTTCATAATATTTACCATCCTGGTGTTGCTCAATAGCAATAGTTCTTTCGGCATTGCCGTACCAATCTACCACCTTACCATTGAAAACTTTTTCAATAGCTTCTCTCTGAAAATCGTATAAAGTTTCGGAAGAAGTAAAGATATAAGGTACCTTTAGACTTTTTCCTGCGTTTTTGAGATAGGTAGCAAGGATATAAACTGAACTTGGATATGCCAAAATAGCATATGGAGAGAAGTGTGCGATCTTATCATAGAAAAATACTGCCTGCTCTTCTTTCAAGTTGTAGCTAGATAAAAACAAAGTGTTTGAAAAGGAATCAAATTTGTATAAGTCGGATCTTCCCAAATCACCTCGCAAAGAGACAGTTTTCATACCTGGTAAGTAGCCACATAGATTGCGCTGTGCCCAGATAAAAGCAGCCTCCGTTAGCACTGAGTTGTAGTCCCGGTAAACTTTAAGAGGAGTGCCAGTGGTACCACTAGTTAGTCCTACTGTCTTTGTCCATTTGCTTCCTATAAGTATATTATCAGCTTGGTCTCTAACCTGTTTTCTGTTGATAACTGGCAACATCTTTATATCTTCTAACGACTGAATGCTGTGAAGCGTGATACCATGCTGTTGATAAAGTTCTCTGTAAAAAGCAGAATTTTGAAAGGCCTTTCTGAAAACCCGAATGAAAGCCTCATTTCTTAATTCTTGAATTTTGCTATGGTTAGCAGTTTTGACCTGCTTGACTTGATGAAATTTTTTCCAAAAAAAAGGGCTATACCGGATATGATACTTGAAGAAACTTTTGATTTGTTCTTTTATCATAACTATAGAAGATTAAAATTTTTATTTGCATATATCTTTTTTCAGTAGAGAAAAGAGACAGATAAGTAGATATAGTTATAATTTACCAAACGGAAACTATTTTATGAGAAGTTACATATTTGGTTAACGACCAGCTTGAATTTGCCAGATTTTGATAAAATAATGTCTTCTTTTTTGATTTTTTTAATTTCATAAGGCATAGAGTTGCCAATCCTGTGTTCAAGATTTTTTACGATACGTTTTTCGTCATCTGCTGTAAAGTTATTAGTCACTACCAGATTTAAAACGAACTTTTCCTTATCAGTTTGAACAAACTGGGCATAGTCTATATTTTTTACCTTATTCAACTCAAATCCCAAACGTCCAATCTTGGTTCCATCGGGAAGTAGAAGCACATCGTCATTCCTTCCTTGTATTTCCTCTATTCTAAACCGACTTTTATCAAGATCTGTATCAAAAGCGGTATGTTTGATCGCATCAGTTACTTGATATCGAATTAAAGGAAAATTAGCATTGATCAATCCGGTAGTAATGGTAGCATTTTCTTTAAATTCATTAAATGAGTACAAAGGAAGCTCATAATACTCATAATTTTGACGCTGCTCTATAGCTATCGTCCTTTCTGCATTACCATACCAGTCATAAATCTTTGTATTAAATACAGCTTCTATCTTAGTCCTTTGGTTCTCATACAAAGTTTCAGAAGATGTAAAAGTGTAAGGAATTTGAAGTTCTATATTTACGGCACGAAATAAATTAGCCAGATTATCCAAAGAACTCGGATATGCTAAGATAGCGTAAGGTGCAAAGCTTTGTATTTTGTCAAAATACCATGCTGCATTTTTTTCGCTAATATTGTAACTCGATAAATAAAGGGTGTTGGAGAACTTATCGAAGCTTATCATTTTGTTTCTGTCCAGATCTCCTCTCAGAGAAACAGTTTTCATACCTGGACGATAACCAAAATGATGTCTATGCGCCCAGATGTACGCATTTTCTTCCAAAACAGAAGCATAAGTTCTATACACCATCAAAGGACTTCCTGAAGTACCACTGGTATACCCTTTCACCTTAGAAAATTTTGATCCTGTATAAATCTCATCGATGTGATCTTTTATATCGCTTTTAGTCAAGACAGGAAGCTTTGTAATGTCATGTATTGATTTTATGTTTTCTTCCGAAATGTCATATTTTGTGTAAAGCTTTTTATAAAATTTGGAGTGTTTGATAGCATGTCTAAAGACTTCAAGAAACTTCTCATTTTGAATTTCTAATAAACGGTTGTTATCCAGTTGCTTAAGAGCAATAATATGTCTTAATTTTTGTTTGAAAAGAGGGCCAAATTTCAAATAATAATTAACTAAGGAGCGAGCATTATCTATCATAAAAATTTTTATAATCAAAAAACAGTAACGCTCTGCGTTATTTTCTCAGATCTGTTGGTTGCATAATTAACTGCTTCCAAAAATCCGTCAAACATCCGTTTGATATGTGCATTATTGTGTATATCATCCATTGCATTTCTAGAAAACTCCTCTAACGCTGCCTCATTCTGGAGTAAAAAATTGATTTTCTCCTCTAGTTTTTTTGC
>JBGTIS010000341.1:0-37625 GCA_041745535.1 Cyclobacteriaceae bacterium
AAGACTGATCTTGTGCCCGCGGCACACAAAACCACTGAAAATTGTGCTTTGGCGTGGTAATCCGCTGAGGTTACGGCTTACAAAAACCAACTCATCCAAGATATTCTAACATTAAATAGGTTAACCTAAAGGTCAGCCTAACTATTAACGAATAACTTTTAGAGTCCAATCTTCGCTCTTACCACCTGATCAATTAGCTTCAAGGAAGTATTTCAAATATAATTTCCGCCTTTATTGGCTTTGGCCTCATTGATAAATGTTCTGAGATGATCTTCCATTTCTTTCGGGCAAATGAGCAACACATTGTCGCAATCGGCCACCAGATATCCTTCCAGATTCTGCACTACAATCAGCTTTTCACCGGTTCCTTTAATAAAACAGTTCTTACTGTCATGCACAATGGCATTGCCTTCCACAATGTTATTCAATGCGTCTTTTTCTCTGATTTCATGCAAACCCGTCCAGGAATTCAAAGCTGACCAGCCGAATTTTCCAAACAGCACATATACGTTGTCTTCTTTTTCCAGCACCCCAAAACTCATAGATGTGTTTTTGCACTGGGTGTAGGCCTCATGCACAATACTATTTTCCCGTTTGGTAAAAAAGTGATCTTTGTTTTCCTCAAAAACCTCTGCCAGATCAGGTAAAAATTTTTCAAAAACCTGAATCATAGCCTGGATTTGTCCTACATAAATTCCGGAATTCCAAACAAAATCGCCACTATCCAAAAATAGCCTGGCAAGTTCTTTTTGAGGCTTTTCCGTAAAGGTTTTTACTTTTTTAATCACCTCATGCTTGTCGTCTTCATGGTATTGTATATAGCCAAACCGGGTTTCAGCTTTGTAGGGTTTGATACCCAATGCTAATAACTTGCTTGTATTGGAAACAAAAGAAATTGCCGTACGGATATCGCGGATAAAAGCCAGTTCACCAAAAATGGCATGATCAGCCGGAGTAGCGATAATAACCGCATCCGGGTTGGCCTGCCTGATTTTATAGCAGGCATACGCTATCGGGGGTGCGGAATTTCTTCGGAAAGGTTCAAGTAAAACCTGATTAGGCTGAATATCGGGCAGTTGTTGAGTAACCAAATGCGATAATTCGGTTCGTGTAGTTACATAAATCTGGTCTTTATGGCAAAACTCCAAAGCACGTTCATAAGAGATCTGTAATAAAGATTTTCCGATACCTAATAAATCCAGAAACTGTTTAGGGTGCTGTTCCCTGCTGTAAGGCCAGAATCTTCCACTTGTATTAGAGGTAGTTGTAATAACAACAAAAGTATTAGCCTTATTCATGGGTTTGCTTTCAACCTTCTTTCAAACTAAATTATGGTTAAAGTGCTTTTTTATTTAAATTTTTAAGAAACAAAAAATCAGAATTCCAGTAAAAAGTAGAGTGACAAAAATATTAATAACGTCTGATGGAAATTTTTCTATAAGATACGCATATCCTTACAATTTTATTAATATTTTTTAGTAATTTCAACTGATTGAATTTAAAAGCAGATCAGGATTTATTAATATCTAACAATGATAACTGAACAAGTAGATTACCTCAGAGAAAACTTAAAAAAATTCTTTGGATACAGTAACTTTAGAGGCAACCAGGAAATTATAATTAAAAGTATTCTCAACAGAAAAAACACTTTCGTTATTATGCCTACCGGGGCAGGCAAGTCGCTTTGCTATCAATTGCCCGCCATATTACAAGAAGGAGTAACCGTAGTAATTTCTCCACTGATCGCACTCATGAAAAACCAGGTCGATCAGTTAAATGCATTTAACATAGACGCGGAGTTCTTAAATTCTACCCTATCCAAGTCGGAAGCTACCAAAATAAAAAAAGATGTACTATCGGGAAAGGTAAAATTATTATACGTAGCACCCGAATCGCTTACGAAAGAAGATTATATCAAATTTCTTAAAGAGGCCAGCGTCGCGTTTGTCGCTGTAGACGAAGCGCATTGTATTTCAGAATGGGGGCATGACTTCCGACCTGAGTACAGGCGCATCCGTTCCATAATCAAAGAGTTGGGCGATGTACCTATCATAGCCTTAACAGCCACCGCTACGCCAAAAGTACAAATCGATATTCAGAAAAACCTTCAGATGGAAGAAGCGGAAGTTTTTAAATCATCTTTTAACAGGGAAAATCTGTATTATGAGGTAAGGCCTAAAAAAAACGCGAAAAAGCAGCTTATCCAGTACATTAAAAATCACAAAGGAAAATCAGGGATTATATACTGTTTGAGCCGGAAAAAAGTAGAAGAAATCGCTGAATTTCTACAGGTAAACGATATCAGAGCGGCACCTTACCATGCCGGACTGGACTCAGCCGTGCGCATGCGCAACCAGGATGCTTTTTTGAATGAAGATATAGAAGTGATTGTAGCTACCATCGCTTTTGGAATGGGTATTGATAAGCCCGATGTCCGGTATGTAATCCATTATAACGTTCCCAAGTCGTTAGAAGGATATTACCAGGAAACTGGGCGGGCAGGCCGCGATGGACTGGAAGGCAATTGCATTATGTTTTACAGTTACAATGATATTTTAAAGCTTGAAAAATTTCACAAAGACAAACCGGTTGCCGAACGGGAAAACGCCAAGGTTCTTTTACAGGAAATGACCTCCTATTCCGAATCTTCTGTTTGTCGTAAAAAACAGCTCCTGCATTATTTTGGCGAATACCTGCCCAACGATTGCGGCCACTGCGATAATTGCCTGAAACCCAAAGAGAAATTTGAAGGTCAATCCTACATCACAACTTCGCTGGAAGCTGCCAAACAAACCGGCGAACGTTTTGGCATTACCCATCTGGTGCATGTAATCCGAGGTTCAGAAAATCAGTATGTGCAAAGCTATCAGCATGATGAACTGGATATTTTCGGTAAGGGTGAAGATAAAGATGAAGCTTTCTGGGGGTCTATTGTCCGGCAGGCGCTGCTGAATGAACTACTGGAAAAAGACATCGACCAAATCGGAGTATTAAAAATTAGTAGAAAAGG
The DNA here is from genome assembly GCA_041745535.1 of Cyclobacteriaceae bacterium. Classification (GTDB taxonomy): domain Bacteria; phylum Bacteroidota; class Bacteroidia; order Cytophagales; family Cyclobacteriaceae; genus JBGTIS01. The sequence goes on from JBGTIS010000341.1 coordinate 3,011, forward strand.
CCGCAAGTATCTGGAATCGCCCTACCCTATTTTTCTCTCCAGAGACCACGACTATAGTGATTTGGGCGAAGAAGAAGAACCTGAAACACAAGGTAGCCTGAACGGTTCCCTGCATGGTAATATTACCGCTTACGATGAAGTGCTGTTTGAGCAGCTCAAAAGCCTGCGGAAAGAGATTGGCAAGAAGAAAAATCTGCCTCCTTATGTCATTTTTCAGGAACCTTCGCTTGAGGAAATGGCCACCACATACCCCACAACCGAGGAGGAACTGGCCAAAGTAAATGGTGTAGGCATGGGAAAGGTATCTAAATTTGGTAAGCCTTTTATGGAATTGATTAAACAATACGTGGAGGAAAATGACATTGTTACCGCTTCCGACGTGCTGATCAAGTCAACGATTAATAAATCTAAAATAAAAATTTTTATTATCCAGCAGATCGATATGAAAACTGATTTGGAAGAGATCGCGGAAGCCAAGTCGCTGACCATGGAACAGCTTATAGAGGAAATCGAACATATTTGCTACTCAGGCACCAGGCTCAATATAGATTATTATATTGATCAGATTATGGACGATGACCGACAGGAAGACCTGTATGAGTATTTCATGAATACCGAAACCGATAGTATTACAGCAGCTTTGGAAGAGTTGGGAGATGAAGAGTACAGTGAGGAAGAACTGAGGCTGATGCGTATTAAATTTCTTTCTGAATATGCCAATTGATGGTTTTTGGTTAATTGTTGTTTGTTCGTAATTACTTGTGTAACTATCGACAAATAACTTTTAACCTTAAACCCAAATCATCATTTCCCTATCTAATTCTTTTCAAATTACCGGTATTTCAGTTAATTGCGGTGCTTTATTAAAATAACCAAAACCTGTAAAAAACCGCAGATGAATATTCTAATACTAGGTTCGGGAGGTAGAGAACACGCTTTAGCCTGGAAAATTAACCAAAGTCAGCAATGTGAACAGCTTTTTGTAGCCCCGGGTAATGCAGGTACCACTGGATTTGCCAAAAATGTAAATCTGACCATTGATAACCCTGAGAAGTTCGAAGCCATCAAAACCTTTATTCTTTCAGAAAATATTGATTTGATAATAGTAGGTCCGGAAGCTCCTTTGGTGGCTGGCATTACCGATTATCTGGAAACCCAGCACGAATTGAAAGGATTGGCTGTTGTGGGTCCTGGCAAAGAAGGCGCGCGCCTGGAAGGCAGCAAAGATTTCGCGAAAACTTTTATGCATAAATATCAAATTCCTACAGCCCGTTCCCAAACGTTTACCAAAAACGAACTGAAAGAAGGACTGGCTTATCTGAAGTCGCAATCGTTACCCATTGTATTGAAAGCCGACGGCCTGGCAGCAGGAAAAGGTGTGTTAATTTGTAGTACCCTGGAAGAAGCCCAAACTGGTTTAGAAGAAATGCTGGCCCACAGGAAATTTGGCGAAGCCAGTGCGAAAGTAGTGATCGAAACTTTCCTGGATGGCATTGAGCTTTCCGTGTTCGTGCTTACAGACGGAAAAAGCTATAAAATACTTCCTGAAGCCAAAGATTATAAACGCATTGGCGATGGCGATACAGGCCCCAACACTGGTGGTATGGGCGCCGTTTCTCCGGTACCTTTTGCTAATGCTGATTTTATGAATAAAGTGGAAAAGCAGGTTATTCAGCCTACTATTAAAGGGTTGGCAGCCGAAAACATTACCTACCGGGGATTTATTTTTATCGGACTGATGAATGTGCAGGGTAACCCGTATGTAATTGAGTACAACGTACGCATGGGCGATCCGGAAACCCAGGTAGTAATTCCGCGCATCAAAAGCGATCTGTTACCACTTTTGTCAGCCGCAGCCACCGGGCACCTGGATACAGCTTCTTTTGAGGTTTCAGAGACTGTAGCCACTACGGTAGTGATGGCTTCAGGTGGTTACCCGGATGCGTACGAAAAAGGTAAAGCCATTACGGGAATACCAGCAGCAGATAAAGCGTCGATAGTTTTCCATGCCGGCACTACCCTACAGGATAACCAGATTGCTACCAATGGGGGAAGAGTGCTTACCGTTACTGGTCTGGGTACCAGCATGCGTGAAGCTTTGCGGCATAGTTATGAAACCGTGAGAAAAATTTCCTGGGAAGGTGTTCAATACAGAAATGATATTGGACAGGATTTAATACGATTAATGTAAGAAAGCTAAGGCGGGGCCACCAACGGAACTAATAGCAATTAAATGCAGTTAAAACTCATATTCTGTGTAGTGGTTAAAATAAAACAAGATATCAATAGTTGCTTTGCTCAGTAAAAATTGTATTTTTAGCCCTATAGTATTGGTTTTTATTTTTTAAGTAACCTTATAGTTATTATTTCAAAATTAACAGGAGCATCAACTTTTTATGTTTGTCTTTTCAACTGAAAGCAGCAAAAATATAGTATGCTCTTTCATCATATAATGCCAAAAGAATGTCAGGATGTAAATCATGTGGATCTGGTAATGGCACACCTGTTATGGGTTGTAAAAATAACGGAGGATGTCTTACCGGTGGTTGTAACAAAATGAACGTATTTGATTGGCTTTCTAATATGGAAATGCCAAAAAATGATATTTTTGATATAGTTGAAGTGCGTTTTAAAGGTGGGAAAAAAGAATTTTTCCGAAATACCAAAGACCTTGAATTATTTATTGGAGATCCGGTAATTGTAGATGTGCCCAATGGGTATCACTTGGGGTATGTGTCGTTACAGGGCGAACTGGTACGCCTGCAGATGCAAAAGAAGAAAGTAAAGAATAATGACGATATCCATACGCTTTACCGTTTGGCTACACAGCAGGATCTGGATGGCTACGAAAACGTGAAAAAAAGGGAAATGCCCACTTTATTCAGGGCGCGAACCATTATCGATGAAATGGGCCTTGACATGAAACTGTCTGATGTGGAATATCAGGCTGATAATAATAAGGCTACTTTCTATTATTCGGCCGATAACAGGGTAGATTTTCGGGAGCTTATTAAAATTCTGGCTACAGAATTTCGCATCAGGGTAGAAATGCGACAGATCAGCCTTCGGCAGGAAGCAGGTCGTTTGGGCGGTATTGGTTCATGTGGCCGGGAATTGTGCTGCTCAACCTGGCTTTCCGATTTTAAAAGCGTTTCTACTGCCGCAGCCCGGTATCAGAATCTTTCTCTGAATCCCAGCAAATTATCCGGACAATGCGGCCGATTGAAGTGCTGCCTGAATTACGAACTGGAAACCTATATGGATGCCCTCGAGGATATTCCAAAAGTAAATGGCCCGCTTAAAACTTCTACCGGCAGTGCTTTTTTACAAAAAACGGATATCTTTCGAAAAATTATGTGGTTTTCTTATGAAGAAGAAAGCACCTGGTACCCGCTGGAAACACAAAGGGTAAATGAGATTTTGAAAATAAACGCGAGAGGAGAAGTGCCTCAGAGTTTAGTGAAAGATGAAGTTCCGCGAACACCTTCACTGAAAATTAAAAATGAGGAATTGGAAAAACTGGATAATAAATATAAAAAGAAGAAAAAGCGCAGGAAAAAACCTTTTACCAATCATAACAACAAAAACAAGTAGCTATCCCAGTTCATAGCATTCAGTGTAATGAAATATTTTTATTGTAAATGGGCTAATCCGGAAAGGAAAAACCGTTTTAGTCCTTTTTTGGTATTTTTTATTTTCATGCTTTTATTATCTGGCTGTTTTGATGACAGCCGGATTTATGAAAAAAATGTGGATTTCAGCGGCAAATACTGGGACATAGATACCGTTCCTGAGTTTGAATTTATAATTCAGGATACTGCCAAAGCATATAATATTTACTGGAACGTACGCAATACCGTATCTTATCCTTTCCGTAACCTGTATTTAACCTATTATATGGAAGATACCTTAGGTAATCAGGTGTCTTCCAATCTGCATGACATGACCTTATTTGATCCAGTTACCGGTAAACCATATGGTAGCGGCTCTGGTGATATTTTTGATCATCAGTTTCTCGCCTTACCCGACCAGAAGTTTGAAAAAACCGGTAAGTATAAAATTAAGCTCAAACAATATATGCGTATGGATTCTTTACCCGAAGTTTTATCGGTAGGCATTCGGGTTGAAGAAGCAGTACCCAAAGAACCCGGTTGGAAAATCCAGCATGAGCCACCACCCGGTTCTTAATGCTGGTAATAGACAGCTTTATAAATTTTGTTCTTAACCTTAATCTTTCTCAATTAGGTTAAGCATTTTGATAGTAGCCTTAATAGCGGCAGACGCCTGATCAGAATCAAGTCCCCGGGTTTTAAATTCTTTTCCGTTCGACCAGGTAATTACCGTTTCTACCAAAGCATCGGTGCGACCACCGGGAGGGATGGTTACATTGTAATCGATGAGTTTGGGTATTTTTCTATCCAGTGGTTTATAAATTTTTCGCAGCGCCCTCATAAAAGCATCATATTGTCCGTCACCATTGGCCGATGCCTCATAAATTTGCCCGTTAATTTCGATGCTGAGTGTCGCGGTTGGTTTCAGGTTATGCACATGACACACATAATAATTCTGAATCCTTATTTTTTCTTTGATCACCTCACTGCCCAGCACGTCTGAAATAATATAGGGCAGGTCTTCGGTGGTAATACTTTCTTTTTTATCTCCCAGTTCCACTACCCTGCTGGTTACTTTCCGCATCGATTCCGGTGATAATTCAATGCCCAATTCTTCCAGATTTTTCGCGATACTGGCTTTCCCTGAAGTTTTTCCTAACGCATACTTCCTTTCTCTTCCAAAACGCTCGGGTGTGAGTTCACTTACATACAAATTACCCTTTTTATCGCCATCGGCATGCACGCCACAGGTTTGTGTGAACACATTTTCACCAATAATCGGTTTGTTATCGGCAATCCGGGTTCCGGAAAAGGCTTCTACCATCTGACTGATTTTTTTAAGCTTGGTTTCATCCGTATTGATTTTGGCTTTCAGTTGATCTTTCAATACAGCAACCACACTGGACAGTGGGGCATTTCCAGCCCGTTCTCCTAAACCATTTACCGTGGTATGCACGCCTTTCGCGCCTGATTTTACGGCTGCCAATACGTTAGCCACCGCCAAATCATAATCATTGTGTGTATGGCAATCGAAGTGCAATTGGGGAAACAATTCGATGATTTGACTAAAAAACAGGCAGGTTTCATCCGGATTAAGCACGCCTAACGTATCGGGTAACATAAACCTTTTAATAGGTTCGTACTGAAGCTCTTTAATTAGCCGCAATACATAGTCAGGCGAATGGCGCATACCATTTGACCAGTCTTCCAGGTATACATTTACCTGTATTTGCTTTTCCCTAGCATAAGCAATGGCTTGCTTGATATCGGTAAGGTGCTGCTCGGGTGTTTTTTTCAATTGCCCCTGCAAATGATTTAACGAACCTTTACACAATAAATTAACCACCTGCGCGCCTGCCTGTTTAATCCAATTCAGCGAGTGCGTACCGTCTACAAACCCAAGTACCTCTATCCGGTCAATATATCCTTTTTCTCTGGCCCACTGGGTGATTTTTTGTACCGCTTCCAGTTCTCCTTCCGAAATTCGGGCAGATGCCACCTCAATTCTATCAACTTTTACTTCTTCCAGCAGGATTTTCGCGATATTAAGTTTCTCACTGGAAGTAAAGGCTACTCCTGAGGTTTGTTCACCGTCGCGTAGCGTAGTGTCCATTATTTCTACTTGCATGGCAGTTATTTGTGATGCGACTGATTCTTATATCAGTTAGAAATGAAGCTCATTAATTTAAATAATAACTTCAAATGTAAATAAAATTAATGGCAAAGATTGAGGTGCAAGCCAAAAATTTAGTAAGCCCCGGGCTACCTGAGGCTTACTTTATTCTGATTTAAGAAAAACCGGCTCAATTCAACAGGTTTACTGTTTTCAATTTCAGTTAACAGTATTATAGTCCTTGGCAAAACTATTATACAATTCCTCAATTTTTTCGTTTGATAAATTTTCACCTGAATGTACTATAATTCTATATCGGAAGGTAGTAGATTCGTTAGGAGAAAGAATAAAATTCAGTTGCTCTTTGCCCCCTGAAAAGATGCTTCTGCCCAAAGGATTTGCCGCGAACAAGCCATAACCCCGGGCATGCCAATAGGTAGGAAAGCCCACATTTTCCGGATGGTCCATCATGATCAGGTTAATTTTTTCACCATCAACCTCGCCGGTTAGGTTTACCCAGCGGGCTTGTGTACCCCATACGGCCTCCCCTTCTACCCCTTCACTGCTGTGATAAACCCCAGATATACCTTTGTTATCCATAGAGGTAACTTCAGTCGGATTACCCTGGGCATCTGTAAATACAGCAGGTTCGTCAGAAGGATGTTCCAGTTCGCGGGCCAGCCGCATACCGATCATCCCTTCCTTGTTGTCTTTAAACAAAACTTCATCCTTTTGAGCAGTAAGCCTGGCCACCCGGTCGATAATGCGTGTATCAGCATCCGGGGCTGAAAACACAAAAGTGGTTTGTTCTTTCAGCAAAATTTTCCCCTTCGCATCGTTCCAGTTTGAGTTTACTACCAGTGTGCCTGTTTCATCGCCACTTTCCGTTTCCGCGATTTCTTTTTCTACAATAGTTCCATACTTATCCCGGTCTTTTTCGGGAATAGCATAGGAGTTATTCCAGAAATCCAATCCGTTTACATCGCCATAATTAAACCACAGCCCTACATGGTGGGGGTGATCGACCCGTTCTCCCGGCCTGGGATCCAGCGGAAACCCCCGGGTTACCGCAGTTCCTTTAGCCGTTAATATAGGGTACAGTACGGGCTTTTGCATGTCGTCCGGGTAAATAAGGGAAGTGAATGGCAAACCATCAATCAAAACATTAACCCGCTTCTCAGCAGGATTATCAACAAGTTGTATCTTCTTATCTGGAGGTAGCGAACCTATATCGGCCATGGCACTGTTTTCCTGCATAGTTTTATTGCTACAGCTCTGGAAAAACAAAGCTGTGCCTGCAAGTAGTGACCAATAACATAACCTGGAAAATACGGATTGGGGATATTTGAAATTCATTCTCATCATTTTAATTAACTAATAACAATATCTTGTGCACTATCGTCGAAGGTAACCCGTTTTCCGCTGTGCAAAGCCGCGGTACACATCATGTTGGCGACAGAATGATTATAGCCAGCCTGAACAGGGGCATTTGGAGTTTTTCTGTCACGTACACATTCCATCCAGTTGCGCATATGAGCGGAAGTCATGGTATCGGCTCCGGTATCGGCTCCGGTTTCTACTTTCACCCGATCTGCCAGTGAAAACTCTTCCAGCATAAAGGGTTTCATGCCCATGGCTGAGGCGTGTGCTTCATTGAGGCCGCCTTCGGGTGTCACCTTATTGGTATCCAGATTCAGGCTGCCACCATTAGAGAAATAGAGTTCTTTTACGCCACCGGCTGAGTTGTGCATGCGGGAAGAATACACTACCTGAAACCCTTTACTCATATCGTCTTTCGGACCATAATCAAATACGGCTGTCATGGTATCGGCATTTTCGCGGCCATCGTGCCACATATAAATACCGCCATTAGCCGCTACGCTGCGCGGATGCTCGTAACCGCTGAACCAGTGTACCGTATCAATCTGATGCGACATCCATTGCCCCGGGATTCCTGATGAATAAGGATAAAATAAACGAAATTCAAGGTATTTTCTGGGATCCCACTTTACTTTCGGACGATTCATCAGATATCGATCCCAATCGGTATCTTTTTCCCGGATAATAGCTACCTCCTCGGGCCTTCTCCAGCGGTCGGGCTGGTTTACATTCCAGGTCATTTCCACCATGGTAATGTCGCCAAACTTGCCTGATTTAATGTAATCGGCAGCAGCATGGTAATTGGGGGCGCTGCGTCGCTGAGAACCAATCTGCACAATTTTGTTTTTATCCTGAACGACTTTCACCAGTTTTTTGGCATCCTCCATGGCTTCGGCCATCGGTTTTTCCACATAAGCATCTTTGCCAGCTTCCACCGCCTGTACGGCATGTAAAGCATGCTGGAAATCGGCTGTGCTAATGATCACCGCGTCAATATCCTGGGTATCGTAGAGTTCCTCATTATTGCGAACTGCTTTGATAGTTTTCCCATATTTCTCTTTCAGGAAGGCGACACCCTCATCGCGGCGGCGATTCCAGATATCTGAAACAGCTACAAATTCATAATTCAGTTCATCACTATGATGCATAAAGGCAGGAATCAGTGCTCCCTGCAGGCGATTAGAAAAGCCAACAATGCCGACCCGCACCCGATCATTAGCTCCTAAAATACTGCCGTAGCTTTTGGCAGAAAAAGCAAATGACAATCCGGCTGCCCCGGCTGCGCTTTTCTTTATAAAATCTCTTCTGGTTGGTTGGAGTGGGTTCATATAGTAGGATTAACAATAAGTTTGAATAATACTTAAATCTAATGAATTTATCTGTTTTCTTCAATGAGGATTTTAAAGAAAAACGAGAGCATTGTCCGATGCTCTCGTTTTATACTGGTTACAAACCATACAACTACAAAAAGCTAAATGGTTTATTCACTTGCGCCTGGATATCCAGTATTTTGCGGATAGCCACCCTCTGTACGGTCTATCTGATCCTGTGGAATAGGGCGAAGAATGTGGTAGTCCTGAATATTGGGAGCCGCCACAGAATTGTATAATCTTACCCTTTCTACAAGTTTTCCGGTACGCACCAGGTCGAACCAACGCTGACCTTCCCCATCCAGTTCGCGCGCTCTTTCATCCAGAATAAAATCAAGCGTAACATCAGCTGCAGTAATTTCCATCTCAGTCTCTTTGCCTGGCCAGGCAGCACGACGACGAATTACGTTGATATCTTCTGCGGCACCTGTGGTATTGCCTTGTTTCCATCGAGCCTCTGCCCTGAGCAGATAAGCTTCTCCCAAACGCATCAGATAAAAATCTCTTTGTCCGGGTTCGTGTTGCCTATCAGGGCGGGTATTGTCAATCCATTTGTTCATAGATGGGAACAGTTTTTCCGTATATTCATCATTGGTGATTACCATATAACGGGTTTTTGCCTGCCGTTCCTGTGTCCATTCGGCATCTTTACCCGGCCCGGGAATAAAAACGGCTGTATCTCCTACTGTGAATTTAGCTTCACCTACGCTTGCCCCTGCAGGCAGGTAACCGGCATCAGCTTCTTCCTGAGTCCAGACAGGAATATTATCCGCATTATTAGAGAACCAGGTATGTTTATAAGTTTCATCATAACGCCGATCAATTTCCCGGTTCCAAAGGCTCAGATGAAAAGGCGTAGGCATAAAACGTTTCCAGGGACGCCCATTTTCAACATCCCGGGTCATCCCGGGCCGCACATCATATTCAAAAAGAAAATACAAATGCCCGCGATGGCCGTTGTCATCTTGCCGGGTATCTACCTGGGCTTTAGAATTTTGTACAGTAAAGATGATTTCTTTGTTATCTTCAGCAGTACCAATATTTACCGGAACGCCTCTTTCATTATTTCCAAATAGTTCATAGTAGCTATTTGCCAGCTCAAAGCCGTAATTCTCAATTACGCTGGTAAGTAAAGTTTCGGCTCTGGCGGCATCATTGCTTTCGGCAAAAGGTTGATAACTGCGGGTGAGCAATGCCAACCCTAATAAAAACTCGGCCGCCGGCTTAGTGGCTCTTCCCAAATCATCCTGAGTAGCAGGCAGGGTAGCCACAGCAAATTCCAGATCAGGAATAATGGCTTCGCTATAAATCTGGCCGGATGGTGTTTTATTCGCCGTTACTTCTACGCCTTCCGTTTCTTCCAGAGTCAAATGAATATCTCCATAAAAACGGGTTAGGTCAAAATAGTACAATGCCCTCAAAAATCGTATTTCGGCAATGCGTTGGTTTTTAAGGTCATCATCGATAGCAGAGTTTTCCGAACGGTTAATCACCGCATTGGCCTGGTTAATGCCCTGATAAAAAAAGTTCCAGGTATCTCTCATATAACTCTGGGCCGGACTTAACTCTACATCATAGCGGTTGATGGGCTTATGGCTGCCATCAGCTCCGTTGGTATGCACATCAGTACCAAATACCGTCATGGTAAATCCCATTTCCACACCATAAAAGGGTTTCATAAAGGAATAGGTAGCTTTTACCGCATCTTCCAAACCCTGGGGTGTGGAATAGTAAGAAGCAGCCGATACATCAGAAACCAGTTCTTCTTTCAGGTAATCTTCGCACGACTGAGTAAAAAAAGCCGTGATAAGAAATGTTAATATTAATATTTTTGATTTCATAATTGTCGTTATTTAGATTTGAATTGAGCGCTGATACCTACTATAAACAATCTGCTAGTTGGCACTGTGCCTGACCCGATTTGTGGATCATTTCTATCATCCGGATCGCTTATTTCCGGATCGAACGTCTCGTATTTAGACCAGAACCAAAGATTTTGTCCTGAAGCATATAGTCTCAAACTTCCCATTCCCAGCCTTTCAGTAATGTTTGCAGGGAAATTATAACCTAATGTAATATTCCGTAACTTAACAAACGACCCGTTAAAATAGGTAAGGGTAGATCCATTGCGCGCGAACTCCTGATTTTGATTAGGACGAGGATAGGCATTGGTAGGATTATCAATAGTCCAGTAGTCTACATCCAGGTTATTATAACGGGCAAATAAAGAATTATTACTATCGTGGAAGCGGCTCCGAACCATATGACCCAACCGGTAGTAAAAGAAGAAACTAAAACTAACTCCTTTGTATTCAAAACTGTTGGTCAACCCTCCCAGGATATCCGGTAAGTCAGTACCTAAAATTACCCTATCATCCGGCGTAATAACGCCATCTCCATTCTGGTCTCTGAGTTTTATTTCCCCAGGCACCTTCTGTTCTCTTTCATCCGCAAGGTCTATCTCATCTTTCTGGTAAATGCCCTCTTTTTCATAATCGAAAAATACTTTGATCGGTTTCCCTATAAACCATTCGTTTCCTATATCATCTGCCGGATTTCCATTTGCATCTATTAAGGCCAGCTCTGTTATTTCTTCATTAACCTTGGCAGCATTGAAACTCGCGTTCCACTTAAAGCCACTGCTTTGGTTGTCAATTACATTTGCGGCCAAAAACAGTTCCAATCCTTGAGTTTGGGTAGCTCCGATATTTTGCAAAATATTTGAATAACCTGACGTGGGGGGCAAGTTTCTGTTTAATAACAGATCTGTAGTATTGGTCTGGAACCAGTCGAAGTTACCAAACAATCTTCCATTGAAAAAGCCAAAATCAAGTCCTACATCAATGGTAGTTGACACTTCCCAACCCAGCGCATCGTTTGGAATTTCAGATAACGCGTACCCAAATGCAGGCGTTTCGTCCCACGCATAGGTAGTTCTTCGCAAACGTCCGAAGGTCTGGTAAGGAGCTACCGAGGTATTGCCTACCGCACCATAAGAAGCCCTTAATTTCAGCTCTTCCACAAAATTGGCATTGGCCATAAAGGGTTCGTCCACAATCCTCCACCCGGCAGATAACCCCGGAAAATATTGCCATTTGTTGCCTTCTGCCAGCCTGGATGACCCATCAGCCCGCAAAGTAGCCTGAAAAAGGTACTTATCCGCGATTTCATAATTTACTCTACCCATAAAGGAAGCTAGTTTCCATTCAAATAAACTACTACCCACCTCATTGATAACTTCAGCCGTTCCTAAGCCATAAAAAAGCTGAGATTCATAAGGAAGGCTGGATACGTCGGTTCCCTGGCCTTCTCCTCTAAGAGACTGAATACTCTGCAACCCTGTTAATTTTATTTCATGTATGTCGCCGAGTTTTTTCTCATAGGTAACTAAGTTTTCCAAAGTATAACCTAAATCTTGAAAATTTGCCATAGAGGCATCTGCCGGTCCGCCCCGGTTGGTATTGGTAAGGCTGGCCGCAAAAAAACCTCGTCTAAAAAGCCTGACATCAGGGCCAAAGGTAAGCTTATATTTTAACCCCTCAGCAATTTTAGCTTCCACATACAATGGCGCAAAAATCCGGATAGCTTTTCGCTCATCTACAAAAGCATTGTCTACCAATTCATTTAGCGGGTTAGTACGGATACCATCGTTAGTAGGCAGGAAAATTAAATTACCCTCTTCGTCGTAAGGTACACCCAGTGGGTTATTGGCCAAAGCCTCTCCCATCGTATTGCTGTTACCATAGTTTTGCGTAGAAAATGAAGTAAGGGTAGACATCCCTACCTTAAAAATAGAGTTGATCTGATGGTCCAGGTTAATTCTTCCCGTTACCCGCTCATAATCCATCGTTTTGATGATACCCTGCTCATTGAAATATCCCAGCGAAAGGTTGAACTGTGTTTTTTCATCTCCGCCCCGCACCGACATCTGATGATTGGTTTGCCATCCATTGTCCAGTACCAGATCCTGGTAATTGGTAGAACGGCCTTCCGCAATGGATTTCAGCTCTACCGGATCATCAAAAACCACATCATCACCAGGAATAGTACCATCCCAGGCTGCTTTGCCATCGGCATCTTGCCGGCGAGATTCCCGTTTTAACTGGGCAAATTCGGCGCCATTCATCATATCAACCTGATTAACCACGTTGGTAACGCCATAATATCCATTGTAGTTTATCTGCGTTTCTCCGGGCTCTCCTCTTTTGGTAGTGATCAATACCACACCATTGGCCCCTCTGGAACCATAAATAGCCGTAGAAGCGGCATCTTTTAATATTTCCATAGATTCTATATCCTGCGGATTGATATCAAAAATGGCGCTGGTGCTGCTGGTTTGTGGGATTCCATCTATTACATACAAAGGATCGTTAGAAGCTGTAATGGATCTACGGCCGCGAATCCGGATAGATGGGGCTTGCCCGGGGCGTCCGCCGCCAGACAAAACGTCAACTCCTGCTACCTGTCCCTGCATGGCCTGTACACCACTAGCCACCGGAATTTTAGCAATGTCCTGAGCATCCAGTGAAGCAATGGCTGCGGTTACATCCCGTTTTTCCTGGGTACCGTAACCTACTACCACTACTTCTGACAGCGACTGAATATCGGGTGATAAACTCAGATTAATTACCGTTTGGTTGCCAATAGTTACTTCTTCTGACGTATAGCCAATAGAAGAAAAAACTAAAATTTCGCCTCCAGCCGGTACGGTTAATCTATAATTTCCTTCCACATCGGTAACTGTACCCGTAGTGGTACCTTTTACTAAGATGTTTACACCTGGTAATGAGCCATCGGAAGAAAGATCCGTTACCTTTCCACTAATTACTTTTTGCGCATACGAAGCATGCATAAAAAGTAATCCCATAAAAATAAGCAAAACATTTTTGCTCGTAAAACGTAGAGTTTTCATCATAATAAGTGTGATTTGATTAGAATTTATTAAAACTTAACAATATTGTCATTAAAAATTAACAATATAATACACGAAGAAATAAAATAAAGAGTCAGTTTATTGAAATTAATGCATTTCAATATTTTAAATATTTGCTGTAAAATAAAGAATTTTGGTAAAAAACTCTATTAATTCTTTTCAATTATTGATATTCTTTTTGAAAATAGCTAGAAACTGAACTAATAGGCTAAAAAAAATTTGTATCAGAAAAAAACAATGTAAGTTTTAAAAAAATTTTCAGGTATAGTTTTGACTATTTTTTATCTAGATGTGCCTCAATTGAGTCTGATAATGTGCGGAATCAGCAAAAATTCCTCCGCTTTTATTGTAAAAATCTTCGTTCAGCACGAAAACGCCATCTTTAGTTTTTGTCCAGGAAGCATCGGGAAAAGGATGGTAAGACTTCATTTTATCCCAGAACTTATAATTCTGATGGCCATTGGTTTCCATTAAATTGAAATCAAGTCCGGGGAATGGCGAAAGTCTGGCGGCTACATTTTTATTCCAATCCACCAAAATTGGATTCACCGTTAGGTCGGCACAGAAACATGGAATGTTTCTTTCATGTGCTGCCTGTGCTATTTTCATCGTCATACTCAGGGTTTTGGCAATGGCTTTCAGAGCAATACCCTTATAACCCAATTCAATACGCTCTATCGCATCGGCATCAGTATGGGCGCTCTCATCGGCTGCTACCACAACACCTACACCGCTCACATCTACCTTGACTTCCTCCGGAAAAGGTTCTTCAAAAATAATCACCTGTTCCAAAGCGCCAATTTTATCGGCATGGTCTAAAAATTTTAACAAGGTTTCCTTATTTTCATACCGACCATTGGCATCCAGGTAATAAGGAATTTTTCCATTTTTGGTATGCGTTGTTTTAGTATTTCCTATAGCCTGATGGATATCGGTTAGCCGGGCTTTATCTTTATCCAGCATTTCCTGCTGGGTGCCGGGCATTCCCAATTTGATTTTCAGAATAAAATATCCTTCATCCATAGCATCTTTCATTTCCTGAATCGGAATGGTATAAGCCATAGAAGGTACACTGGCCACATACTGATGGTGGTGCGAAAGGCCGGGTCTGTACTGAGCAGGAATGAGGTCATCAAAATTATTGATATTATTTTCAGCCGCGTACAGCAACCAGGCGGCATTGTCTACCGGAACCAAAGCATTGAGCGCAAACGTTTTTCGAAGGTCAGCATTTCCCGTTATTTTTTTACCATATTCATATACTTCATCTAAAATAGAATCGAGCAGATCAATAGGAGTGGTAAATGTTTTTCCTTTGGCAATTTGTAATGCTTTTTCGGTGAGCGCGTACATAATGGCATTGCCGCCACTTTCGGAATGTGCCGCGAAAACTCCGGCATCTGACCACAGTACACTCTGCGTGCCTAAACCCATTTTTGCTGTACCACCTTCACTTTTCATCATGGCTATCGATTGCCAGATTTCAGTTAAATAGCCGCCTTTAAAGCCAAAAGGACGAATTAGGGGTTCGCGCTCAAAATTCGCGTCCACACTGGCAATCTTAATTTTTTTATTCGCCCTGGCAGAATTTTTTGTCTGTCCGTAAGGATTTACCATAGCGATTCCTGCCATTGCTGACGCGTTTTTCATAAATTCTCTTCTGCTGTAATGATTTGGGGTTTGGTATTTTTTCACTGCTAGATAGTTTAAATTTTATTTAGGGTAACGTTTGGTTCAAAAGCCTAAGATGATTCCGAGAAGTTTATTAAAAGCATTAAATTTGTCCAACAGGTTTATCAATTCCAAATTTTTTTGTAAATCCTATCCGGTTATTTTATAAATAAATAAACTTCATTACCCGGATTTATTAACGTCATTCATCGATTGTATGCATAGATACCTGTTTTTGCCATGCCTTCTTATTATTCACTTTTGCTTTACCACATGCCAGCAGCATCCAGTAGCGGATCTGGTTATCAGAAATGGTACTATCTATACGGTTAACGAAAGGCAACCCACCGTAGAAAGCGTGGCGGTAAAGGGGAACAAAATTATATTTGCAGGCACCAGTGCGGATGTAGCCGCCTTTATTGATGAGCAAACGCAAATACTGGACCTGGCAGGCAGCACCATGACTCCCGGATTCATAGAAGGTCACGCGCACTTTATGGGCGTAGGTACCAATAAAGTAGATCTGGATTTAATGATGGTAAAGAGTTATGAGGAAATGATAGAAAAAGTAGCCGAAGCTGTAAAAAAGGTAGAACCAGGCATTTGGATCACAGGAAGAGGATGGCATCAAAACAAATGGGATTCCCTGCCCAAACCCATGATCAAAGGTTTTCAAACGCATCAGGCGCTTAGCGAAATTTCGCCCGATAACCCTGTCTTTTTACGACATGCCAGCGGTCATGCCGGGTTTGCCAATGCCAAAGCTATGGAAATTGCCGGGTTTGCCAATATCACTCAGGAAGGGCAGTCGGCTGAATTTAAGGAAGGCGGAGAAATCATCCGGGACAATCTGGGCAATCCAACAGGCATTTTTAATGAGAACGCCATGCAACTGATTACCGATTACATACCCGAACGCTCACAGGAAGATCGGATGCGAATAGCGACACTAGCTATGGAAGAATGTCTCAGCCATGGCATTACCTCCTTTCAGGATGCGGGCATTGATCAGGAAACGGTAGATTTATACAAAAAGCTGGCAAAAGAAGGAGCACTAAAAGTAAGGCTATGGGCCATGTTAAGCGGTACTGATACCATGCTTATAAAGAAATATATGGGAAGCGGACCGGAAATAGGACTGGCAGATAATTTCCTCACCATCAGAAGCATTAAAATGTATGCGGATGGGGCATTGGGTTCAAGGGGTGCCTGGCTTTTAGAAGAATACACAGACATGCCTGGCCAGTTCGGGCACGAAACCACACCCATGAACAAGATATATAATATGGCGGTACAGGGATTACAACATGGTTTTCAGGTGTGTACCCATGCTATTGGCGACCGGGCAAACCGTGAAGTATTAAACCAGTATGAGCAGGCTTTTAAGCGATTTCCAAAGGAAGCTGAAGATGCCCGTTTCCGCATCGAGCATGCACAGCACCTGACCGAAGAAGACATTCCCCGTTTTTCCCAATTGGGAGTAATTCCCGCTATGCAGGCCATACACCTATCATCAGACCGGCCCTGGGCTATCCAGCGATTGGGTCAGCGCCGCATTGATGAAGGCGCTTATGTATGGAGAAAGCTAATTGATTCGGGGGCAACCATTATCAACGGAACAGACGCACCGGTAGAACCTATTGATCCTATTGCCTCATTTTACGCATCTGTAACCCGTAAAACTTCGCGACAGGAACCAGAAAACGGATTTGAACCATCACAGAAAATGAGCCGTGATGAAGCACTAAAATCCTATACCTGGAACGCGGCTTACGGAGCTTTTGAAGAAGATATTAAGGGTTCAATTGAAGTTGGAAAACTGGCCGATTTTACCATTTTTTCTCAGGATCTGATGAAAGTTCCTGAAAATAAAATTCTCAATACCACGATTGATTTCACTGTTGTGAATGGCAAGATTGCCTATTCCAGAGAAAAATATTGAAAGCAATAAGGATTAAAAATGGGCAGGCCACAAACGTAACACCTGCCTCAAATAGCATGTTTCTTAACTTTCAAAAAATTAGTTACAGGAATTAGTCTTCCAAAATTCTGTTTTCCAGAGAATAACGCACTAATTCGGGTGTATTTTTCGCGCCAATTTTGCGAAGCATATTGAACCTGTGGTTTTCTACTGTTCTAACACTGATTGAAAGTTTTTTGGCGATTTCGGCATTATTAAAGCCATTTACCACCATTTTCAGAATTTCTTTTTCCCGACTGGTGAGTTTTTTACGACCGGTTTTGCCAGAATCACCTCCTGTTTTCCGTACGCCATCCATAATAACTTTAACCACATTCTGGCTAAAATAAGAATCACCATTGGAAACAGCCTTTAATGCAGCCAAAACCTCATGAGTTGAAGCGTCTTTGTGCAGGTATCCGTTTACGCCCATGTCTACCGCTCTCTGGATATACTTTCTATCCAGGTGCATACTTAAAATAATAGTAGATACCTGCGGATACTTCTTTTTAATGATATTCAATAAATCAAAACCATTGGCATCAGGCATTTCGATATCTAAAAGAACAATGTCTATTTGGTTTTGAGCAAGAATTTCTTCTGCCTCACTTACGTGAGAAGCTTCTGCTACAATATCAAACTTTAATTCCTCCTTTAAAAACTTTTTAAGAATTTCTCTTAATATTTGGTGATCTTCCACCAGCAAGAGATTGGATTTTTTCATCTACTTTAATAAATATATAAACACTAAATTAATGCGAGTGGCAAATTAATAACATTTTATAACTCTACCTTTTCTATAAACTTTTAGTTAAGCACGCTAAGATGAGATTTATAAAGGAAAAATAAAATTAGAAAGATGGATTTTTATTAAACTATTTTTATAAAAAAAGCAAAATAATACAAAATACTCACTGTAAATGTAAGTAATCAAACCTAATTCGCGAAAAAGAAATTTATTTAATTAAATGCGATTACTTATTATAATTTAACAAATATAATAATGTTTTTCGTTATTATCGGCTAAATTATGTATAAAAAGATATATCCCTACCCAATTCATAAAAATAATTTCACAAAACCACTTTCATGAATTATTAATATTTCAATAACTTACAACTGGCTAATGCTTAAACCTTAAACTCAAAGTTTTGTTTAAATTCGCTAAAATTTTTTATTGTAACTAAACATTCTTTACGCATTGACTTCCTCAAATTTTATCGATTATGTCAAAATATTAGCCCGTTCCGGATCAGGGGGCGCTGGCTCAGCACATTTCAGAAGAGAAAAACACGTACCCAAGGGTGGTCCTGATGGCGGAGATGGTGGCCGAGGTGGTCATATTATGGTTCGGGGTAATGCGCAGCTTTGGACGTTGCTGCATTTAAAATACAGAAAACACATATTTGCCGAGAATGGCAGTGGTGGCAAAGATGCCCTCAAAACCGGAGCCAGCGGCCAAGATATCGTACTGGACGTACCACTTGGTACTGTAGTAAAAAATGCCGAATCGGGTGCGATAAAATGTGAAATTACCGAAGATGGGCAGGAAGAAATAGCTTTAGCAGGCGGAATGGGCGGTTTGGGGAACGACCACTTCAAAACTTCAACCAATCAGGCACCCCACTACGCACAGCCTGGTGAACCCGGACTGGAAGAATGGCTGATACTTGAACTGAAGTTACTGGCTGATGTGGGATTGGTTGGATTTCCTAATGCCGGAAAATCTACCCTGTTGTCCGTAGTTTCCGCTGCCAAACCCGAAATCGCTGATTATCCTTTTACTACCATCGTGCCCAATCTGGGTGTAGTCAGCTATCATGAGTATCAGTCGTTTGTAATGGCCGACATTCCCGGCATTATTGAAGGAGCCGCTGAAGGAAAAGGATTAGGCACACGGTTTTTAAGACATATAGAGCGCAATTCGGTTCTGCTGTTTACCATCTCGGCCGATGCCGCTGATATTAATAGAGAATATGAATTGCTGCTACACGAATTAACTAAATATAATCCGGAGTTACTGGATAAAAGGCGGCTCCTGGCTATTACAAAATCAGACTTACTGGATATTGAACTACAAAAATTAATTAAAAAGGAACTGAGAATAAATATTCCTACCGTATTTATCTCTGCTGTAACCCAACAAAACATTGATGAATTAAAAGATTTGATCTGGCAGGCACTGCATTAGAAGCGGGAAGCGAGAAGCGCGAACTGGGAAGATGTGAAAGTGTTAGGGGAAAGTTGTTCGTTAATCGTTATTTGTGTAATAGTTTAATAACAAATAACGATTAACAATTAACGAATAACTTTTACTGTAAATCCAGAAAACTTACCATTGCTGTCTTCGGTCTTCCCGTGTCCATCTTCCTACTTTCCTCCGCTTCCGACAAATAATTTCCTTATTTCAACGTGGTTATGCCATATTGTCATTAAATTCGCGGTTGGCAAAGTAGTTGCCTTAGTCCAACTATTTTGGAAAGGATAATTTCTAACAAAGAAAATTATGGCAAATAATAAAGAATTCGACGATCAACATGCGGATAAATCATCCGTTGATGAAATGGACATCCAAAAGAATATGAGAGAACAAGAAGAACTAGAAAATAGTACCGATAACCTGGCAGAAGAGGCAGAAGTGAACACGGCGGTTCAGAAAACAGAAATGGAACTGGCTGAGTTGAAAGATAAATATTTGCGTTTATATTCTGATTTTGAAAACTATAAACGTCGTTCAGCCAAGGAACGCCTTGACCTGATATCAACAGCCAATGAAAACCTGATACAGGGATTAATACCTGTGCTGGATGACTTTGAAAGGTCATTACAAATTTTTGAAAACAATACGGAAGTGGCTCCCATGTATGAGGGTATTCAGTTGATTCATGGTAAATTCCTTAAAACCCTGGAGCAGAAAGGCTTGAAGTTGATGGAGGTTGCTGTCGGCGACGAATTTGACAGCGAATTCCACGAAGCAGTAGCACAAACTCCCGCACCGGAAGAAAAATTAAAAAATAAAATTGTTGACGTAATAGAAAAAGGGTATTTTTTAGGTGACAAAGTAATACGCTTTGCAAAAGTTGTAACCGGATCATAGTATGGCGAAAAGAGATTATTACGTAATTCTGGGAGTGAGTAAATCCGCATCAACTGATGAGATCAAGAAAGCTTACCGGAAAATAGCTATTAAGTTCCATCCTGATAAGAATCCGGATAACCCCGAAGCTGAAGACATGTTCAAAGAAGCTGCCGAAGCGTATGAGGTGCTGAGCAGTGCCGAAAAACGGGAACGATACGACCGGTTCGGCCACCAGGGAGTAGGAAGTGGCGCAGGTGGCTTTAGCGGTGGTGGCATGAGCATGGACGACATTTTCTCGCAATTTGGAGATATTTTCGGTGGTACTGCTTTTGAAAGTTTTTTTGGTGGATCGCGCGCCGATCCTCGCCGCAAACGCGGTTCAAATCTTCGCATTAAACTTAAGCTCACCCTGGACGAAATTGCCCATGGTGTAGAAAAAAAGATCAAAGTAAAGCGTTACATCACCTGTGATGTTTGTAATGGCAATGGCGCCAAAAACGGAACAGCCCTTAAAGTGTGTAATACCTGCAATGGTAGCGGACAAGTAAGAAAAGTAGTAAATACCATGCTGGGCCAAATGGTATCGTCCAGTACCTGCCCTACCTGTAATGGAGAAGGTAAAACTTTAGAGGAGAAATGCCAGAAATGTTATGGAGAAGGTCGTGTTCTAGAAGAAGAAATAATTCCGATAAGAATACCGGAAGGTGTAGGCGAAGGCATGCAACTTTCTATGTCCGGAAAAGGCAATGTACCACCCCGGGGAGGTATTCCAGGCGATTTGCTCATCATTATTGAAGAAATAGAAGACGAGAATTTAAAACGAGATGGCAATAACGTTATTTACGATTTACATGTTAGCTTTGTGGATGCCACTTTAGGCGTTAGTGTAGAAGTGCCTACTGTAGATGGTGACGTAAAAGTTAAAGTAGAACCCGGCACCCAAAGTGGAAAAATATTACGTCTGCGAGGAAAAGGCATTAAAGATATTAATGGACATAATCAGGGCGACCAACTCATTCATATTAATGTATGGACACCCACAGAACTTTCTTCCCGGGAACGGCAATTGCTGGAAGAACTACGGGAATCGCCTAATTTCGCGCCAAATCCAAAAAAAGGAGAAAAAAGTTTTTTTGAACGCATCCGGGAATATTTTTAGCGAAACGTGAATTTTTCAGGCTCGAAATTGGAGAGTAGTTACACAAACTGCTCTTTTTTTTTCCTGATTCTTACCCGAAAGTAACCCGAGCATCAAAATTCCCGTATTCACCTCACATGAAGGTACTATTATTTTTAATGACATTAGGTGGTTGCTTAATAGCGACTTTTTGTAACGCTCAGGATAAGAAACACTACCATGTAGAACAGAAAGAAAATCGCAAAAAAATCAATCTGTCAGTAAATGCCGCCTCTGTCAACTGTAAAATAAAATCAACCTATAATCATTATCCCGTAAATATTTACGGATACCCCGATAACTCAAATTTTTTGCCCATTAAACAAGATCTGGAAAAAGATAATATCAGATATATAGAAGTAGCCTTCGACCAAGATGGCACGCAGGGGTTAAGCTCAAGTTTATCGCAAAAGGTTTTTTATTCTTCAAGTCCAAATCAAAAATCACCCTGGTTACTGTACCTGGCTAGAGATGCCGTTTTTGATCTTAATTTAAATTACGGAATGGGCGATGCGGAAGTAGATTTGTCGGACCTGGCCATTGAAAAACTTAAGATTAATACCGGAAAAGCTGATGTAAAACTGAGTTACGATACAAAGTTAGCCAACAAAACAATAATGGATACCCTGTACGCGAAAGTAGATTTGGGTACCCTTGAAATTAATAAACTGGATTTGGCCAACGCCAAAGAAGTTATTGCTGAAGTTGGCTTTGGTAAGCTCACCATGCTGTTTACAGACGAATGCAAAACCAACTGCCATATTACGGCCAGCGTAGGAGCAGGTAATTTGGAAGTACTGTTCGATAATTCGGAAACCGCTGTAATTATCACGATTGACGATACCCCTTTATGCCGGATTAAGATGCCCCGCTCATTTAAAGAAATCCGCCCCAATACATTTGTGAATAAAGCCTATCGGAATAATGCCAGCAAACTGTTATCGTTTGATGTAAACCTGGGCATGGGAAAAGTAGTTTTTGCTACCACCGAATAAATCTCTCTTACCTTTTTTTAATCGCTTCACAGAAATTTACAATATTAAAAGCAAGCTGTTTTACATTTTCTCTGGCATGCGCGATCGCCTCTTCCAAATCCATGGGCTTGTTTATAACAGATGCCGCGAAATCTAACTTAAGTTCTTTTATAATGGTAGTATCAGCCTCCATAGCCCCGCAAATCGCTACTACCGGCACATGAAATTTTCTGGCGATATCGCTCACTCCCTTTATTACCTTACCCCGTAACGTTTGAGAATCAATTTTACCTTCTCCTGTAATAATTAAGTCAGCTTTTTTTACTAATTCCTGAAAGTTAATCTGGTCGGTTACCAACGTAACCCCAGGTACCAGTTGTGCTTTCAGCAATACGAAACCGGCAGCGCCTACCCCACCGGCAGCACCAGCCCCGGGCTGTGTATTGGCATCAATATGAAACTTTTTTATAAAAACTGAATTTATATTTTTTAATCCTTCGTCCAGGATTTGAATAGCCTGTTCATTGGCCCCTTTTTGGAGAGCGAATACGTGCGCGGCTCCCTGCTGTCCATACAATGGATTATCTACATCACATGCGATTTTTATGTCAATGGTGCCTGGCTCAAATAATAGGTTTCCGTCGTCAATTTGATAAACGTACTGCAGATTTTGGCCGATAGGCGACAGCGATTTCCCATCTTTATCCAAAAATTTATAACCCAGTGCACTTCCTATCCCCATTCCGCAATCGTTGGTAGCACTTCCGCCAATACCCAGAATAATTTTTTTAACCCCTGACTGAATGGCATCCAGAATAAGTTCACCTGTACCATAAGAGGTAGTAAGCAAACAATTTCTTTCTTCATTTTTCAACAGGTTTAGCCCTGAGGCTGCAGCGATTTCTATAAAAGCTGTGCTGCCATCGCCCGATATGCCATACGCTGCCTGTGTTTTTCTGAATAAAGGATCACATACCGTTTTATTTTTTCGCGTTCCATTCGAGTGATAGGTTAGTATTCGCGCTGTGCCGTCGCCCCCATCGGCCAAAGGTGATTTTATTACTTCAATATTCGGGTTTACAAGAAAAATTCCTTCCGCAACCGCGTCACAAACCTGAAGGGCGCTTAAAGATCCTTTAAATTTATCGGGGGCTACTAAAATTTTCACTGTATATGTTTTTGTAGAAAGCTATGAAAATAAGGCCATTTTTTCTGAAATACCAGCCTTACAGGCCAAAGTTGTATTTTTATTAATTGTGTAAATTATCCACACATCGGGTATCTTTTTTAACAATCATTATAAAACCCGTTCTTCGTTTTCTTCATAATCAATTGATTATCAGCTATTTACTAAAACAATTATTCTTGGTATAATTTTACTAATATATACTTTACAATTTAAATTTTTACAGGCTTTTAACCCAAAACAATTATGAAAAAGTTACTATTACTTTTAGGCACAGGCGTTATATTTTCGTTCACAGCCAATGCGCAAACAACAGACCCTTCTCCTGAACAACCTGTTTTGGAACAGCAGCAACAACACCAACAGGACGAGCATAGAAAAAGACTGATGGAAACTGAAATTCCGCAAGAAGTTATGAAAGGATTTTCTGATAGTGAATATGGTACCATGACCATTGCGGAAGCTTACATGATTAGTGGTGCTGAAGCCAATAGAATTATAAAGGATGTAAACCAGAAAGAAATTCAAAATGAAGAAGGTAGCCAATATAAAGATGTACGCCCTGAAGTAAATGAGGAATTTAATAACGAAGAGGAAGATATGGAAAATCCTGAAACTGAAATAAGCTCTGAATCTGTTTTATACGAATTAAGAGTTCAGGACAATGACAAAATGGCAACATTATTCTTTACTGAAGCTGGCGAGCTTTTAAGCGTAGGAGAAGAGATGGGAGTTGGTAAATAAGCTACAGCTATGAATAATAAAACCAACTTATTACTTACTGAATACTTCAGAAAAGCGAGTAGAAAAATCTGCTCGCTTTTTTTATATTATGAAAAACTCCAAATTTATTAAGTAAGAAATATAGCGCATGACCAAGCAAAGCCAAAAGCGATACATTTTCAAAATCTGCCTGCCTTTTTATAAATTCTGTATTATCTTTATGCGCATTAAATAATTACTGTTTTCAAAAGAAAAATCTGAGTACGTGTTTATCTTAAGCAAATTCAATTCAATCGCGAACCAGTTTCTGGCTGAAATCCGAGCTATAGGCATACAAACCGATCAGATGCGATTTAGAAGAAACATGGAACGATTAGGCGAATTACTTGCTTACGAAATGTCTAAATCTCTGGATTTTGAAGAGAAAAAAGTACAAACACCTTTAGGAACCATTATACTTCAGGTTCCTGACAAAAGCCCCATACTGATTTCTATCCTGCGGGCAGGTATTCCACTGCATCAGGGCGTGCTCAATTATTTTGACAAAGCTGATAATGGTTTCCTGGGAGCCTACCGGAAGCACAAGTATAACGAAAAAGATTTTGTAATTGCCATGGACTATGTATCGGCCCCATCGGTAGAAGGCCGGCATGTGGTGCTCATCGATCCTATGTTAGCCACCGGAAAATCGCTGGTAAGGGCCTGTGAGGCAATTTATCAGCATGGGTTTCCTAAACATATACATTTTATCTCAGCTATTGCCGCTCCTGAAGGCGTTGCTTATATACAAGAAAATATTAAAACAGATCACTCATTCTGGTTGGGCGCAGTGGATGAGGGACTTGATGAAAATTATTATATCATCCCGGGTCTGGGCGATGCAGGTGACCTTTCTTTCGGGCTAAAATTATAGATTCTTCTATGCTGAAAGATGCTGTTACCTTATTATTCGGACTTGCAATATTAGTTTCAGGGGGGGAATTCCTGGTAAGAGGCGCTACCAGTATGGCACTTCGAATGCGAATTTCCAGGTTGGTGGTAGGCCTTACCATTGTCGCTTTTGGCACATCGGCTCCCGAACTTTTCGTAAGCATTCAGTCGGCACTTTCCGGTAGCCCCGACCTTACCATGGGTAATGTTATTGGCTCTAATATTTGCAACTTAGCCCTGGTATTGGGCGTTACTGCTGTTATTTTTCCGGTTCAGGTACATACCGATAGCATCCGCATCGACTGGCCGGTAGTAATGGGAAGTTCGGTCTTACTGTATTTGCTGGTGCTGGGCAACCTGATTAGCTCGGTAGAAGGATTGCTGTTTATTATTTTGCTGGTAGTTTACACTGTTTTCATTATTAAGCGCTCGCGGCGAAAAACCCGTGAAGTACAAAATTTACAAAACCTGGATGCCGATAGTGAAATTCCCGAAACGCCATCGGCCCACCTCTGGAAAGATATACTGTTTATCGTTTTGGGCACAGTGGGTCTGGCAATTGGCTCAGATTTACTGGTGAAAGCCTCACAATCGCTGGCTTTGCAATTGGGTATTACCGAAAGGATTATAGGAATTACCCTGCTCGCGTTGGGCACCAGTTTGCCGGAACTGATTACTTCTGTTATTGCTTCTTTTAAAAAGCAAACCGACATCGCCTTTGGTAACTTAATTGGTTCTAATATTTTTAATATTTTATCTATTTTAGGCATTACCAGCCTTATCCGCAGCATTCCGGTAAATGATATTATTATCCACACTGATATTATCTGGATGCTTGGCATCACCTTTCTGATATTACCAATGATGCTTTACAAGCGTAGGATTGGCAGACTGGAAGGCGCTACCTTACTGGTAATTTATTTGCTTTATATTTACCAGGTTATTACCTCTGGTTAGTATAGTTATTCACAATTAATGTATTTTTTACCTAAATAAAAACACTTTACACAGCCCTAAAAAAACTTAATTCTCAGCCCAAACCCGGAAATTTAATTTCCTTTTTTAGGATAATCATAAAATAATAATTCTCCTTTTTCTTCTCCTGCGATCGATCTCCACGATGCCACTGAAAACCGGATGGCATACACACCGGTTGTTACAATATTATCTATAAATGAAGTACAAAACTTATTGGCAAAGCTGGTTAAACCAGGATTATGGCTAAACAGCATTAATGATTGTGAAGTATCTGACTGGCTGTTGATTACAGATAAAAAATCCATGGTGGAAGCATGGTATAGTCGCTCATCTACCAGGATTTTGTTTTTAGGATATCCAATGGCTTCCGCTATATATTTTGCTGTTTCCAAAGCCCTTACCGCCTGACTGCTGATGAGCAAATCCGGAAGAATTTTCCGATCTTTTAACCGGCTTCCCATCGTAGGCGCATCTTTGATTCCTCGTTTGTTTAGGGGACGGTCGGCATCGTGTAATTCAGGGTGATCCCAACTAGATTTGGCGTGTCTTACTAAAAATAAAGTCTTCATTTTTTTTCCTTTATATGAACTTTTGCTTAGATAAGAGGAGGCAATGAAATAATCACTTAAAATTATATTTTAAAAAAAATTTAATTTCAGAATAATATATTGGGGTGAAATTATTAGTAAAAACTTTTTTTTTTTAATTTATCACTATATTTGAGTATTATTTCTAATTATCATTTATTTTATTATGCAAACTGGTACAATTAAGTTCTTTAATGAAAGCAAAGGTTATGGTTTCATTATAGACGACGAAACACAAAAAGAAGTTTTTTTCCACGTAAGTGGGCTTAACGAAGACATTCGCCAAAACGACAAAGTTTCCTTTGAAACCAAAGAAGGAAAGAAGGGCGTTAATGCTGTTAATGTGAGAAAGTTATAATTTACCTATACTCTTAGGTAAAATTATTTTAAGCCTCGTGACGCGAGGCTTTTTTAATGCCATTCATTTATCATTTGTACTTATATTACTAAATTTGATGTATGAATGATTTGGACCTGACCACGCCGGCTCTGCTTTTCCCCGCTATTTCGCTGTTACTACTGGCTTATACCAATCGGTTTCTGGCAGTGGCTTCGCTGATCAGGAAACTTCATTCCGATTATAAGGAAAACCCGAATAACATTATCATGGGACAGATCGAAAGTCTGCGGCAACGGGTTTTATTAATTAAAAACATGCAGGCCTCTGGCATTTCCAGCTTGTTTTTATGTGTGTTGTGTATGTTTCTGATTTTTGCCGGACGGCCGGATATCAGTAAGATTATTTTTGGCATTAGTTTATTGCTGCTACTTATTTCGCTGGGCCTTTCTATTCGGGAAATTCAAATATCGGTAAAGGCATTGAATCTGCAGTTAAGTGATCTGGAATCATCTAAACATCACAAACCTTACTGATTTGATATTATAGTATGCCTCATAATCCTCCTATAGAACTACCCGAAAAATATTACTTAAATTACTTTGAGTATGTGCTGCGGTTTGTGCAGGAAAAATGTGGTAACATCCTCATTGGGAAGGAAAAGGAATTTATTAAAAATTATGAAGCGCTTTCAGAAGATGCGCGCTGTCTGTTCATCAGGTTTGCCAACCGGCGTGGCTGCTTTTTCCGGTTAGATAAAATCAATTATACCGAAATTAGCGATCTGCGGGAAACCATTCATGAATTAACGAAAAACGCTTTCGTTGCTCATCTGGATCATGCTCACCAGGGGGAAATAGAACAGGTACTTCACATTTTTACACGTCAGGAACTGCTCGAACTGCTAAAACTGGTTAGTAAAGAGTTACACAAAGCATCGGGGAAACTTAAAAAACCTGATCTCATCACTTTTATCGCCTCACAAAAAGATGCAGCCCACCTGCTATTGGCTCTCGCTGAAGCTGAGCCTGTGATCCGAATTGGTTTCGACAAAGAACTGGAAATGATTAAATTTCTGTTTTTCGGAAGTATCCATGGCGATATGACGCAGTTTGTGGTACGGGATATCGGATACCTGAAAACGGAAGCCATTGCCGAAGATAAATTGCAGGCCCGATTCAAAACCCGGAAAGAAGCGGAAGACAAATTAATGATTTCCAAAATTTACGATACCTACAAAATACTGCAGGAAACACAAACGGCTGACCAGATTTACCAATGGTTTATACAACTGAACTTAAGCGGCCTGGCATTAAGCGAAGCCGCCCTTACCCGGTGCGACAAGTTTGTGCTGAGCCTGGGCAAACTGCTGGAACAGCATGAAATGCCTGAAGCCGCCCTGCATGTATACCAACACACTGAAAAACCACCTTCACGGGAAAGGCAGGTGCGGCTACTCTGTAAACTAAAGCAGGAAGACCTGGCGCTGGAACTGGCTGAACTGATCAGTGAAAATCCGAAAAATGCCGATGAACAGTATTTTGCCGAAGATTTCCTGAACCGGTTATCGAAAAACAAACGCATCAAAAGTACCACGCGGTATTTGAAAGACAGCCCCATAGTTGAACTGAATATTAGCGCCCGGTATGCTGTTGAAATCGGGGTGCTGGAGTATTATTTTCATCAGGGAAAGCAGGGAGCCTTTACAGAAAATTACCTGTGGCGCAGCCTGTTCGGGTTGGTTTTCTGGGATATTATTTTCGACCCCGACAGCGCTGCCATGCACAATCCGCTGCAAACCGTTCCTTCCGATTTTTATTCTCCAGCCTTTTATACCAAGCGAAAACTGCTGATCCACGACCGATTGCACATTTTAAGCCGGCCCCGGAAATTCAAGAAACTGATAGAAAAACATTTTGAAGAAAAAATGGGTACCAATAACCCCATGGTGGCGTGGTACGATGAGGTACTTCCCTTAATTTTTCAGTGCCATAAAAAACTGGCTCCCCATCAGTTGGGCAGTGTGCTGACGGCTATGGCAAAAAACCCGGGAGAGCACATCCGGGGTTTTCCCGATCTGTTTATCTGGGATAAGGAATCGTACAGCTTTATAGAGGTGAAATCTCCCAACGACCATCTTTCGGCCCAACAGCTTTACTGGTTGCATTTTTTTGAAAAGCAAAAAATTAAAGCAAAGGTAGTTCGGGTAAAATGGATACAGGATTAACCACTAAGCAAACTGTTCAATTAGCTCCCTGGCCAGTTGAGGCAACCCTTTACTGGCCGATGCCTGGATCAGGGTAAGGTTATTTCTAAATATAAGCTCAGGCAACTTGGTGTCGATTACATATTTTGGAACCGCATCGTCTACATAATGAATCAGGCCTGCTGCCGGATATACCAGTAAAGAGGTGCCTACTACAATAAATATATCAGCCGAAATGGCTTCCCGAACGGCTACCTCCATCATGGGGACCATTTCGCCGAACCACACCACATGAGGCCTCAGCTGTGATCCTTTTTCGCAGCAATCGCCCCACTTAATTTCCCATCCGTCCATGTCATATACCAACGATTCATCCTGTGAACTTTGGGATTTCAGCAGTTCGCCATGTAAATGAATAACCTTCTGCGAACCGGCCCGCTCATGCAGATTGTCTATATTCTGGGTAACAATAGCTACTTCAAAATACTTTTCCAGATCGGCCAGTGCCTGATGGCCGGTATTAGGTTTTACTGCTAACAAAGCTTTTCTGCGTTGGTTATAAAAATCCAGTACCAGTTGCGGATTCTTCTGCCAGCCTTCCGGCGAGGCTACTTCCATTACATCGTGCCCTTCCCACAAACCATTGGCATCACGAAAAGTAGGAATGCCACTTTCAGCACTGATACCTGCCCCTGATAAAACTACGATTTTTTTCATGTTCATCGATCTGTGTTAGTTAATAAACATCTTGCTGACGCCGGGATCTTTTCCACAGCAAATTAATGCTTGGATAAATTTACGAAAAATCAGTATTAGGATATGAAATTTCCTGAATCTTCAACCTTATAAATTCAAAAAAGTTATTCCAAATGATGTCAGGTTAGCAGACTTTTAATTTTTTCATTTCTTCTTTTGGTTTCTTTAAGCCATTTTGGCTGAAACAAATGAATGGTGTAAAGTTTGACTTTCCGCTTTAAATCATTAACCCCTCTCTCATGCGCCTGTTTCATAAACTGAAGAAGAAATTAAAACCCGGTTATATTGAAAATGATTTAACTTCCTTCTATCCCCTTTTACAGTCGATCCGCAAAAAGGAAAACGACTTAAAAAGCTTAAGCGATCAGATGCTTCAGGATGTATCCGCACAACTGATCAGTCGGGCTGCACATCAGGATAATGATTTACTGACAGATGCTTATGCCCTGGTATCGGAGGTGGCATTTCGCACCCTAAAGACGCGGCCTTTCGACGTGCAAATTTTGGCAGCCATTGCCTTACATCAGGGCAGTGTGGTGGAAATGCAAACCGGTGAAGGTAAAACATTAACCGCCACCCTGCCCGTTTACCTGAATGCGATCTTGAATAAGAACGTACATATCCTCACCTTTAACGATTACCTGGCGCAAAGAGACGCAGGCTGGATGCAGCCTGTCTACAACTTTCTCGGGCTTAAGGTTGGATTTATCCAGGAAAGCATGACGCCTCAGGAGAGAAAAGCAGTTTATCTGAACCACATTGTTTACGTAACAGCCAAAGAAGCCGGTTTCGACTATTTGCGCGATCAGCTGGCCACTTCGTTACAGGAAACCATTCGTCCGGAAACCAGTTTTGCCATTATTGATGAAGTAGATTCTATCCTGATTGATGAAGCCCGAATTCCTTTGGTAATCGCGGGCGAAGTACCCAGCCAGCAGGTCATCAGTTTTTATCAAACGGCTGAATTGGTAAAGGCCCTCCTTCCGGGCATTGACTTTCAAACCGACACCTACCAACTGAATATATTCCTGACTGAACAGGGGATTGAAAAAGTGGAAAACCAGCTAGGTTCCTCTGATTTATATGCACCTGAAAATGAGGAATTACTGGTAAAAACAAATCTATCGCTACAGGCAGAAAATTTACTACACAGAGATATGGATTATATTGTAAGAAATGGAAATATTGAATTGATTGATGAGTTTACGGGTCGTGTTGCCGAAAACCGGAAATGGCCCTATGGCTTACAATCGGCCATTGAAGCCAAGGAAAACCTAACCCTGCAGCCCGAAGGGAAAGTACTGGGGAAAACTACCTTACAGCATTTTATCAATACCTATTCCAAAATCAGCGGCATGACGGGCACTGCCCAGCCTGCTGCTGAGGAATTTGCTGATTTATATGGTGTACCCGTGCTTGTAATTCCTCCCAACCGGCTCAACTGCCGGGTTGATCATCCTGACCATATTTTTTACACCAAAGAAGCCAGGCTGATTGCTTTGATTAAAGAAATAAAGAAGGTGAACGCTACGGGCCGTCCCATCCTGATGGGTACCGCCACCATAGAAGAATCGGAACTGATCGCTGTCAGGCTTTTGGCTGCAGGTATTCGCTGCCAGGTTTTAAACGCGAAAAATGATGCGGAAGAAGCAGGCATTGTGGCCCGGGCGGGCATGTTCGGATCCGTTACCATTGCTACCAATATGGCGGGACGGGGCACCGATATTAAGCTGGGTGGTAAAGCGGGAGTTTGGCGCGATAAAATATTAGCCCTTGGGGGGTTATATGTAATTGGTACCAACCGTTTTGAAAGCAGGAGAATTGATGATCAGTTGCGGGGCAGAGCTGGCAGACAGGGTGATCCGGGAGACTCTCAGTTTTTCATCAGCCTGCAGGACGATTTACTGGTGAAACATGGTATTGAGGAATTAATTCCCAAAAGATTGCGGCAAAATAAAAGCACAGATTTGTCACCAGTGAGCCATCAGGTTATCAGGCGTGAAGTAAACCGTGCACAGCGCATTGTAGAAGGAAAAAACTTTGATATCCGGAAAACTCTCTCGAAATATACTTCCTTTATTGAAATGCAAAGAAAGATCGTTCACCAACGAAGGCAACAGGTTTTGGAGGGCGATTATGACAGTTTGCTGGCAGAACAGGACCAAAGGTTTTATCATGAGCTCACAGGTAAGTTTGGACAACCGCTTATTCAACAGGTAGAAACACAAATTACGCTGGCGGTGATTGACAAACACTGGGCAAATTACCTGGAAAAAACCGATCAGATCCGGCAAAGTATTTACCTGATGGCGCTGGGTGGTTTGCATCCTTTTTACGAATTCCAGAAAACCACCAACCAGCTCTTTTCCGAACTATTGGAACTGATAGACCAGGAAGTTATTCAGAAATTAAAGACTGTCCGAATTACCCAAAAGGGCATTGATCTGGAAGAAGAAGGACTCAAAGCGCCTACTTCCACCTGGACTTACCTGATTAGTGACAATCCGTTTGGCGACAGGCTGGAGATCATGCTGGGCAGCAACAGCAACATAGGCTTCAGTGCTTTTGCCGCATTGGTCTGGCCCCTGCTGGCCTTTTATTATTTGGTGAAAAGATTGGTGAAAAGAAAAAATGGTTAGCAGTAACAAGCTAATCTTTTAAAAACTCAATTTTAGCTTTTTATGATTAAATCCAACGTCTGGCTTTCATTTTGTAATACAGGTAGGTTTGACCAAAAGCCCTTTCCAAATATTTTTTTTCCCGCTTGATCACATAATTATTAAAAAATAAACTGCCTCGGGGCAAGACCACGAGGCATTAAACTGAATTTTATTAGTTGCTGCGAAGAATTAGACCTGAATTAAAGATTTCCATTCTACATATGATATTTATAATCTTTAAATGCACTATCAAGAATTTCAGTCAAGGCATTGAAAATTTCATAATTATACCAGAGAATGGAATACTGCTTTTCATTAATTTTTTCAAAAAAATATCGTGCTTCTATAAATATATTGGAGATACTAGATAATGCATCTTCAAATGTTTTGAGACTAAATAGAGGGTTCTTTTCAGAAGGCTTATGCTTAGGCGCATTGGCTGATACAATAGGAGCTAAACCTAAAAGATAAAAATTCTCTTTATTATATTTCTGATAACGTGATTCAAAGTCAATTACTAAATTATTTGGAATTTCAGAATAAAGCTCTAACAAATTATGTTTTTTAGTAATAATTCCATTGTGAACAATAAGCATAAAGCTTTTCAGATAAAGTTCAATAGAAAAACCAAACATGACTGAAATAGATAAAGCATATTCTAAATTAATATTTCTATCTCTACAGTGTGAATGATGTAGATTGATAGCCGTGTTTCTAAATGTTCTTGCCTCGGCTATTGCAAGTATGTATGTTGCAGGGTGCAAAGTAAGTTTACTCATAGTCGCTAAAATAATTTAGTAAGGGGTAAACGGTATCCTATGTCCGTCTTTTTCCAAAACTATATTGTACCCGCAGGCCTGCACCACCCCAATAAAGTTTTTCAGGCGCATATCCTGTGATTTGCCAGAGCGAATGTTCTGGATCGCAGTGGCTGAGATTCCGGCTTCCTTTGCAAGTTGACGCACTGATTTCTCATCCTCATCCATGATGGCTAAAAGCAACTCTGATAATACTAGTTCCCGGTATTCTTCTTGATAGGATTTCGCGAATTCTGGGTCTTGCATCTCTCTTTCAAAGGTACTCATCAGTTTTTTAGTTTTCTTCATAATAAATG
Source organism: Cyclobacteriaceae bacterium (assembly GCA_041745535.1). Classification (GTDB taxonomy): domain Bacteria; phylum Bacteroidota; class Bacteroidia; order Cytophagales; family Cyclobacteriaceae; genus JBGTIS01. The sequence continues at coordinate 36,756 of JBGTIS010000341.1, forward strand.
TCCTCCTGTATTCGGTGTTTATAATCTTCCATCATACGCAAGGCCCGTTGCTTTTCCGGTTTTGGCAGTTTCTGTTGTTTCTTTTGAAAGCCATTGGTTATGATAATTTTCTGGCCTTCAAAGAAAAAGGATAGAAAGCGATGCGGTTGTGGCCGCCGTGGAACGGTTTGAAAGCATAAATCTTATCGCCTTCATTCCGAAACATGGTTTTGTTTCGTATTTGTCCAGTTTCTCCCATAAGCTGAAAAAGCCTCAAAACTTTGCGCCGATCTGCTGGGGATAATGACCGATAATAAGCAAGTGCCTGACTTTTCCCCTTATCCGAATAAAACCATTCTATAATGTAGTTCTTACCCTGATAGGCAACATATTCTTTCATACGGCAATTGTACAAGTTAAGTTGTACATCATCAAGTTAAAATCAAAAAATTTAGAATAAAGGCCCATCCCAGTATATGAGCAGGCATTATTTTCAGAAAATCAGCGCGAATAAAAATCAATTTTTGTAAGAGGATATACAATAAAAATACGGCCACATAAATTAAGGTCGGTGGCACATATACACCGGCGTGGTCTTGTGAAGAGTTTATGATATTTATAATAGTCCGATTAATTTTATCCGTGTAATCCTTTTTTTACCCATTCGGCTACCATCACGGTGCGCTTGGCCTGATGCATCACGGCATCGCGCACGTCCTCTTGTATTTTACCCTCCTGGCTCACCGTAGCGCTGGTTCCATACGGATTACCGCCCGCACCAAACGTTACAGGATCCGTATAACCCGGCGCCACCACGATGGCCCCCCAGTGAAACATGGTTTTGTAAATGGTTTGGATGGTAGACTCCTGGCCGCCATGCGGGTTCTGCGC
>JBGTIS010000342.1:0-23405 GCA_041745535.1 Cyclobacteriaceae bacterium
CGTTGCATCTCAGCAGGTGTTGGGCGTATGAGCAAAATGTCGACTTGTAATTTCATGTCATATTTTCATCTGCTTACTGGAAAATACAAAATAGCTTATTCCAAAAAAATTATAAGACACAATAAGGGTGGGCGTTTTGCTCTGGTGAGATATTGGTTATTGATTTCTTTGTATCATCTTTTTGGTACCCGGCAATAGGTAAAAAAGCCTTATATTTGTAGTAGCAGGCATAAACAAAACGGTAATGATACGAAAGATAATAGTTCCGACGGAGCGGCAGTACATTTTAGAAATCCCTGAGTCTTTTATTGGAAAAAATGTAGAAGTATTGGCTTTTGAGGTTTCTGAAACGGAAGTGCTTCAAGAGGAGGACGAAAAAGGACGGTTAAAGAAAATCAGAAGTGCTTTTGATGGGGTAAGGGTTGACCTGAGTAATTACAAATTTGACAGAGACGAAGCCAATAACTACGATGACTGATCTGGTGGCCGTTGATACCAACGTATTGGTGTATTTGTTAGACCAGGCAGACTCAAAAAAATACCAGGTGGCTGAACGCCTGGTGAATAACCAGCCCATGATAGCTTCACAAACGGTATCAGAATTTATTAATGTTGCCAGAAGATTACTGAAAATACATAAGATTGAAGTAATTCAGCGGTGCAACATTATTTTAACAATTTGCTCCATAATTCCATTATCTAACAGCATTTTGCTAAGTACTGAAAAACTCATCAAGCAGTACGATTTCCAACTGTTTGATGCCATTATTGTGGCCTCTGCTTTGGAAGCTGGGTGTAGTAAACTGTATACTGAAGATATGCAGCATGGACTTGTGGTTGAGAATAATTTGCATATCCTCAACCCATTTTTATAATATGGATCAGTCAGATAAAAAAATACCTAGACCAAATGGTATATGAGTTTTATGGATTGACGGATAAAGAAATTGAAATTATTGATCCCGTTTGAAATTAACCCCTATTTACCGAGGCAAGCCAGGAAAGAAGGAAAACAAATGATATTAGTATAATGCACCCTGGTTTTAATTAAGCCAGGGGTGGGCAGTAGTTACAGGACATACCTTTCTAACTTGCCATCAAGGTTGGGTTTGTGCGGACATAAACCGGGGGAGAGAGAAAGGTTTTGTGCGGACACAAACCGGGGGAGAGATTAAGCAAGAGGCTTTAGTTATGATAAGAAGGAGGCAGGAGCCTCGCACTATTTGGGTAACACAAAAAAATCCGGCCTGGAAACAAGCCGGATTTTTGTTTTGAAGGATACTGCAAATTAGCTGAGCACTTCCGCACGCTCCGCAACATTGCCAGGCAGGTCGCTGGCCTGTACCACAACGGAACTACCGCTGACGGTAGCCAGGGCTTTTTGGGTAGTATACACCCAGTCCACGCCGTTATCGGCAAGCGCGGCCATACCTTCTTCTACCAAACCACCCTGTGGATCGTAAATGGCTACTTTCACCTCTAATACCTGGTGGTCGTCTACTACCTGCAATCCTACTTTACTACCTTTGGTACCATTGAAAGTGCTTAGGTCTACGGCCTCAATTTCAGGAACATTCATGTAATCGGCCAAGGCCACATTGTAGGGACTCTGGCCGGGTTTGGTCCTCAGGGCATAGGCCTGTTTCATGATGGGGTCCTGGAGTATTTTCTTTGCATACTGTGACCCTTTTAGAAATCTGCGGCGTGTCTTTTTCTGCGCTTCGCTATCTTCACGTTCCTTTAACACCGCTTTTTTCGCGATCACGGTTTTTCCATGAACAACCCTGAATACCATGGGGCCTAATTTTCCACTAATTCCTTCTGTTAAAACATTGTCTTTTACATACGCCATTGGCTTTTCATTTTAGTTAAAAATAATTTTTATGGAAAGAGAAATTACAAACCACAAGCCATTATGATGTTCAGTTTGAATACCAGCGGTAAGGGATTACTTAAAAAAAGCAAAAGAAAAAGTGAAAAGTCTTGTTTAGCTGAGTGCAGTTACTCGTGTAACAAATCTTACGAAGATTACCAATTCTATCTGAAAAAGCAGTGTAAGGGGTGAAAGTAAGTAGGATAGTGAATCGGTCGGCTGTTTCTTCTGAGTTTTAAACGGAATTACCGCAACATTAGGATGGGTTTGAACATATGAGACAGATTGATTAAAAAAAACGAATGATGGGCTGTGTGGGTCCAGGCTGGTAGCTTTAATGCGAGGCTGGAACCTTGCTTTCGTTTCAATTTGTTATTGCGAAGGCGATAGCCTGAGGTAATGTGGGCATGGGTGCACTCATGTTCGAGATTGCTTCGCCGTCGTTCGCAATGACGTGCCTGGGGGAATTGGTGTGGTTTTTTAATCCAGCTTCAGTACGGCCATAAAGGCTTCCTGCGGGATTTCTACGTTACCAACCTGGCGCATGCGTTTCTTGCCTTTTTTCTGCTTTTCCAACAGTTTTCTTTTCCGGGATATGTCACCGCCATAGCATTTGGCCAGTACGTTTTTACGCATGGCTTTTACGGTTTCACGGGCAATTATCTTGGTGCCGATAGAGGCCTGCACGGCGATTTCGAACATTTGCCGGGGGATTAATTCTTTTAATTTTTCACATAACCTTTTTCCCCATTCATAGGCTTTATCGCGGTGCACAATAGCGGAGAGGGCATCTACTTTTTCGCCATTCAGCACAATGTCCAGCTTTACCATGGTAGATTGCCGGAAGCCAATAAGTTCATAATCCAGCGAAGCATAGCCGCGCGACAGGGTTTTGAGCTTATCGAAAAAGTCGAACACAATTTCAGATAAAGGCAGTTCAAAGCTAAGTTCAACCCGCTCGGAAGTCAGGTATACCTGGTTTTTAATAATACCCCGCTTGTCCATACACAGGGTAATGATGTTCCCGATGTACTCCGACTTGGTAATAATCTGTGCCCGAATAAAGGGTTCTTCAATGTGAGAAATAGTATTGGGTTCCGGCATTTCCGACGGGGCACTTACTTTAATAATTTCTCCATCGGTTTTAATGGCATGGAAACGTACCGAAGGCACAGTGGTAATTACCGTCATGTCGAATTCACGTTCCAGGCGCTCCTGCACAATTTCCAGGTGCAACATACCCAGAAAGCCGCAGCGAAAGCCAAACCCGAGGGCAACAGAGGTTTCAGGCTCCCACACCAGGGAAGCGTCGTTGAGTTGCAGTTTTTCCATGGAAGCCCGCAGTTCCTCATATTCCGACGTATCTACCGGATAGATGCCGGCAAAAACCATAGGTTTTACATCTTCAAAACCGGTAATGGCTTTGGCACAGGGACGGCTTACATGGGTAATGGTATCACCCACTTTTACTTCTTTGGCTATTTTAATGCCTGATATCAGGTAACCAACATTACCGGCCCGCAGGGTGTCTTTGGGCTGTTTGTCCAGCTTCAGTACGCCAATTTCGTCGGCATCGTAGGTACGGCCGGTGTTCACGAATTTTACAGCTTCGCCTTTTTTCAGGGTACCGTTGAAAATACGGAAATACACTTCCACGCCCCGGAATGAATTGAACATAGAGTCGAAAATCATGGCTTGTAGCGGTGCTTCCGCGTCACCGGTAGGTGCGGGAACGCGTTCTACAATAGCTTCCAGAATTTCGGCAATCCCGATTCCTTCTTTGGCGCTGGCATGGATTACATCTTCGCGTGCGCACCCAATAAGGGCTACAATTTCGTCGGTAACCTCTTCGGGCATGGCGCCGGGCAAATCTATTTTGTTCAGTACCGGAATAATTTCCAGGTCATGTTCCAAAGCCAGATACAAATTGGAAATGGTTTGGGCTTCTATGCCCTGGGCGGCGTCCACGATCAGCAGTGCGCCTTCACAGGCAGCAATGGAGCGGGAAACTTCATACGAAAAATCGACGTGCCCGGGGGTGTCGATCAGGTTCAGTATAAACGACTTGTTTTCTTTCTCATACAGGTAATTCATCTGGATGGCGTGGCTCTTAATAGTAATGCCCCGCTCCCGTTCTAGGTCCATGCTATCCAGCAACTGATCCTGTTTTTCCCGATCGGTAATGGTGTGAGTAAGTTCTAAAAGCCGATCGGCCAGGGTACTTTTACCATGGTCAATGTGGGCTATTATACAAAAGTTTCTGATGTTCTCCATATAAAATACTTGCCTTCCCGCTTGTGAATAATGTGTAGGTCGACAAAAATAACAATAATTGCGTTCTGTATGAATATACCCTCAGCATTTATAAGCAGGGCAGGTTGGTTATTTCTGAATACAATTGATTTTACCCCACTCTTTGCTTAATATGCTGCTTTTTAGCCTACTTTCAGCGTAAGATAATTATTTGTTTTCAGCAAATAACATGGCCACCGGAAAATCGGCCAGCAGGTCGCTTAGCTTTATCTGTTCTTCGTGCTTCAGCGTTTGTTTTGTAAAAATATGCCCCCAGTCCGATACCCGCATGTCGGGCATTTTAAGATAGGTATCCTCCCAGATAGTTTTTCCCAACGGCAAGCTATCCTCAATATCCAGCAAAGAAACTTTGTGGGGAATTACGATTAAAACCTGCTGATTTTCGTGCTGCCGAATAAAAGCCAGTACACTTTTACTGAATTTTCCGCCTGCCCTTACAGGTATATAATTGCCTTCCTGAAATAACAGGCTGTATTTTCTTCTTTCTGTTAATGACTTGAAAGTAGTAAACATTTTAATATCAGGATGATCCAGATTGGTAATCAGTTTTTGTATCAAACCCAAGGGATCTTTCCCAAAGTCCTGTTCCATTTCATTGAGTTTCCGGCTTCTGAGCTGATAGTCAACCGGCCTGCGGTTATCGGGGTCCACCATACTGAGGTCCCATAACTCACGGCCCTGGTAGATATCAGGTACACCGGGCGCGGTAATTTTCAGTAAGGTTTGCCCTGTAGAATAAATGCCTCCGGCGCGCGCTACTTTTCTTACAAAAGGAAGGAAAGAATTCAAAAATTCCTGATCGTGCAGCATGCCATGTACAAATTTGGTAACGGCCGTTTCATATTCTTCTTTCGGGCTCGACCAGCTGCTGTGCACCTTGGCTTCCCGAACAACTTTTAACATATAGTTGTTCAGGCGTTCCGCGAAATTTACTTCTTTCGGCTTTACATGCAGCGGATAAGTGCCAATTAGTGTCTGGTAAATAAAATATTCATCATTGATATCGGGCATTTCCGCCGAGGGCTGTTTTACTTTGTGTTTACCATTGATCTTTTGCCATTCCATTACATTTTTTTTCCATTCCTGTGGTATTTCGCTCAGCACGTTAATGCGCATGCGGGCATCTTCGCCCCGTTTGGTATCGTGGGTAGCCGTGGCGTTCATGGTGTGCAGGGGCCGCTTTTTCATTTCCGCGTGAAAACGGCTGACCGTAATATCCTGGGGCTCGGGCGAATCGCCTACTTCGTTGTGAGAGATCAGGCGGTTATAAATATAAAATGTGGTATCTTCTACACCCTTAGCGGCCAGCGGACCGGTAAACTGCTGAAACCGCATCACAAATTTCAGCCGGTTTTTGTCTCTTTTCTTGTCGTCGCTGGCTTCGCCGTTGAAAATTTCTTTTAGCTGGTTAAAAGCCTGCATGGCATAGTGTGGAATTTTACCTTCCGCATGTTTAAATGCCTCGGCGAGCACCTCTTTATCAACTTCGGAAAAAGGAAACTGGTTTGGATAAATACGGTACACCGGAAACGAAGCCAGCAGGAATGACATCGCCTGGTACATTTTCTTCTCTTCGTCGTCGGTCATGGCAGGCACCAGCTCGAGTTCCTTCAGCAAATGCATCAGGTTGTTCAACTCGCCACCCATCCTGTTTAACAAAATAAAAAGTTTGTTCTGGTATACAAGGTCGTCGTAATCGTAAGAAGTAACATTGATGGTGCTATACAGGTCCGCGAGTTTATCGGTACTGCGGCTGTATTCAAACAACTGATTGGCCATGGCCAGAAAATCGTAGCCGGTGGTACCCTGAATAGGCCAGTGTTCCGGCATGGTTTCTTCCCACTCCAGAATTTTTTCCACCACAATGTAAGCATCTTCGCCAGTGAGGTTTCGTAGTTGCTTTAAATAACCTTCCGGATCGTACAGGCCGTCGATGTGGTCTACCCGTACTCCCTGAATTTTTTGTTCGTCCAGCCATCGTTTGATCAACTGATGATATGCATCAAAAACCTTCGGCTGTTCAATCCGCAGGCAGATCAGCTCGTTTACCGTAAAAAAGCGGCGGTAATTCATTTCCTGTTCGGTAACTTTCCAGTAAGTAAGCAGGTAATGCTGGTTATCAATTAGTTTTTTCAGTTCATCTCTGTGGCTATTGTAATATTTCAAACCCTGTTGAATAAAGGTTTTTACGGCATGCTGTTCGTTGTATAACTGAAAAAGTTTTTGGCGAAGCGCAGGCCAACGGTCAGTAGCGGCAGACAGGTTTTTGGAAAAAGCGCTGAATTCCCGGCTTAAATCCTGAAGCGTGTCTGGTAATGAATCTTCGGTGTTTTTAGCTAAATGGATTAAAATATGGGCGTAATCCTCAATCCGCAGCGGGTACTTGTTATCAAAATAGGCGAACTGGAAGCCTGCCTCATCAAAAACCAGTTTAATTTCTCCCTTCCGCAATACTTCTTCCTGAGTACTTCCCAGAACCGGCAGCATTATTTTATTTTTATAGGTAACATTAGGATGGTTCCAGTTCACATCAAAATACTGATAGTATTTGGAAGCCTCTCCTTTTTCCAGCAAATCTTTAATCCAGGGATTCTCAACGGTGTATGCCATGTGGTTGGGCACAATATCCTGTAGCCAGGTCATCCCGTTTTCTTTCAGCAGCGTGGTGAGTTCCGTAAATTCTTCCTCAGTTCCGATTTCCGGATTAATCTGGTTAGCATTAACCACATCGTACCCGTGGGTACTCCCCTTTCTGGCCTGTGAAATGGGTGAGGCATAAATAGTTGAAATCCCCAGCTTTTTCAGATAGGGAATTATTTTCTTTAAATCTCTCAGCCGAAAATCGGCAGTTAATTGTACGCGGTACGTAGATGTCGGGATAAACATATAAGGTAGTATGTTAGTAAAAAGTATAATAGTATAAAAAATATTCGCGCGGGATGGTTCCTTACCGTTGCAGGTACTGGTGTTACCATGTATAAAAAAACTTCGCGAATCTTTGGCAGTGGTTTCCTGTTAAAGATCCGCGAAGTTGATTTTTACTGCAATACAGCGTTTACTTCTTCCTGAATTTCGAGTCCCAGGCAGTCGAGCAAGGCTTTGAACTGTGTAACCCAGACTTTAGCGGCCACATCATCATTAGCGCATTTCTCTACCCGGCCTTTCATCATTTTCTTACTCAGAAGAAAAGCGGTATTCTGGGCATGCCAGAAGTCAGGAGTAAGCGGTATTTTCCTTATTTCCTGAAGGAATTTCACCATATTCTCAATCAGGGGAATATTGTCCGGATCACTCTCCAGGTTTCTCATCATGGTATTCAATCGTTCAGTAACCAGAAAGTTAAGCGTTACCGAATCTATTTCAACTGAGAACCGGTGCACCTGCTGTATCACATCATCCAACTCTTTCAAATCAATTTCAGGGCTTTCCAGCATGCTCCTGATTTTAGAGTTGATAAAGAAGGTAGCCGCGTATCTGAGCGGTTCCGGTGTAGGGCTGTTCAGGTCTTTGATAGCCTGTAATATCGAGTAGTTCTCTTCATATACTTTTTTGAAGGTACCCTCTATTTCGGTTAAAGTTTGTGCCAATACCTGATTGAGCACCTTTTTCTGATCATCTTTAAACAAATGCCAGAAAGAGTAATTATGCGTGCCAAAGTGTTTATCCATCAGTACAATAGCTTCGTGCACCCTGCTTTTCTGGAAGGTACTTACAATTTCCTCACGCATATTATGAAAGTTAAACTCATTTTCGTATTCCCGGACGCCCCCAAACAAGTGCTGGTCGCCCAGATGCAAAATGGCATAGGTAACATCATTTTCTTCCCAGGTAACTTCCGACACCAGGGTAGCCCTGCCCACTACCAGCCTATATTTACCTGCCACAAAAGGTTCGTGCACATACGATTTTACCGTGAAACTGTATATTTTGGTGATTTCCGGATATTCGGAAAACAGAGAGGATACCGCATAATGCGCACCTACCCGCAGCATATCCACAATAGAGGGCCTTACAAACTTTTCGTAAGCCAGGGCAGCATTCCCATGTTCAGGAATATTGCTGGGTGCTTTTTCCAGTAATTTCAGGAAATTGGGCTCCAGGTTAATACCGATCACATCTTTGGTAAGCTGAATGGCCCGGGCGGCATACAAAATATCCTGAATGGTTTCGATGCCGGTAACTTCGTCGAAAAACCAGCCGCAACTGGTGTACATCAGCATGGCATGGTGCTGGATTTCCAGCAACTTCAGGAATTTAATTTTGTCGGCCTGCGACAATTCGCCTTTGGTATTTCTGTCGATAAACTTCCGCACATTTTCCGGAGAACGATCCATTATAATCTGGTAGTAATGATCGCGAACCTGCCAGGGCTCATCCGTAAAATTTTTCATCTCCTTTTCATAAATAGGAATGAGCCTTTCGCGAAGCCAGTCGAAAGCTGTCCGGAGCGGTGCCCGCCATCGCTGATGCCAGCCGGGATTCATGCCGGTATGACCACCGCCATCGGTACTCCAGCGTTCCAGGTGTGGAAAGCTGCTCCAGGCTGTGTTTTCTATAATCCGCGCTTCGTATTCGGGTGGATATTTTTCCAGGTATTCGCCGTAAATGGTTAAGTTTACATCCGGATTTTCCTCGATAGAATGCAGGCAGAATGAAAGCGCCATTTCACCATGCCGGTGGTGGTGCCCATAAGTTTCACCATCGGTGGCGATGTGCGACATTTGCGGCCGGTCTTCCTCGTCATCCAGGTCCAGGGTGCCCATCAGCCTTTCGGCGAATAAGGCGCCATTGTTGAGCAAGCCTTCAAAAGCAATGGACTGCGACACCGGACCGTCGTAAAAGAAAAGATTGATGGTTTTGCCGGAAGGTAGTTTGCACAGATACGGCCTGCGGGGATCTACCTTGGCACCGGTTACATCTTTCCAGTCTTTTTCTTTTTCACTTATTTTTTTTACTTCCTTGGCCTGATACGGGGAAAGTACAGTAAACTTAATGCCGTGTTTGGCCATCACTTCCAGCACCGGTGTGTTCACGGCGGTTTCGCTCAGCCACATGCCTTCGGGTTTTCTGCCAAACCTGGCTTCGAAATCTTTGATGCCCCAGTACACCTGGGTTTCCTGATCACGGCTGTTGGCCAGCGGCATAATAATATGGTTGTACGACTGTGCCATGGCAGAACCATGACCGGAGAAGTATTCCTGACTTTCTTTATCCGCGTTCAGAATAGCCTGATATACTTCCGGGGTTTGTTTCTTCATCCAGTTCAGCAGCGTAGGGCCAAAGTTGAAACTGATGCGCGAATAGTTATTTACAATATCGATAATTTTACCATTTCCCAGAATCCGGGAAGCAGAGTTGCGGGCATAGCACTCTTCGGTAATTCTGCCATTCCAGTCGTGGAACGGGTAAGCGGAATCTTGTACTTCTACAGCATTTAACCAGGGGTTCTCCCTGGGGGGTTGGTAAAAATGACCGTGTATACAAATATATTTTTCCATTTTAAGCTCATTTATATTTTAATTGGTATTATTATTTGCTCTTGTAAACCAGTATGGCTTCAGGAGCAATGGTATTGATTTCTTCCCGCGGGCTAACGGTATCAGGCGAAAGGCTACCAGGGCCTTGCCAGTGGGTGCCAGATGAGTCCAGTATTTTCTGAAAAATTCCCTCCGATTTTAATGAAAAACGTTTTTTCTGTTTGCTGAAATTCATCACACAATACAATGATGGATCATCTTTCAGTTTAGATTTCCTATGAAGCACAATCACCGAATCGCTGTAGGAAAAAACTTCCATAGCCTGGCGGTCGAAATTTTGTAAGGCAGGTTGTGATTTTCGCAAAAATATTAAATTCTGATAGAACTTCCACAAAATTTCCTGGTTTTCTTCTTTATAATTCCAGGATAGTTTGCACTTATTATAAGTATCTTCAGCCTGCGGATCGAGGGGGTCTAATCCCTTTTTATGAAAATAAGCGAACTCTCTTTTTCTTCCTTCTCTCACTGCTTCCACCAGCTCAGGGTCAGTATGGCTAACGAAATAAAGAAAAGGATTGGTTTCGCCATATTCTTCTCCCATAAAAAGCAGCGGTACATAGGGTGATAAAATAACGGCGCCGGCGATAAGTTTCAGTGCCTCAAACGAAACCAGTGTGGTTAAACGCTCGCCCAGCATCCGGTTGCCCGTGTGGTCGTGATTCTGCGAAAAAACTACAAATCGCGAAAAAGGATGATCCTCGGCGCTACTACCGAAAGCTTTTTTGCGATGTGGCGAATAGATGCCATCGTATACATAAGTTTTCTCAAAGGCTTTCACCAGGTGGTCGAGTTTGCCAAAATCTTCATAATATCCATCCAACTCGCCGGTTACTACCGTGTGCAAAGCATGGTGGAATTCATCAATCCACTGTCCGGTAAGGCCATAGCCTCCTTTTTCATGCCCACTGATAAAGCGGGTATCATTCAGGTCACATTCAGCAATCAGTACATATTCTCTGCCATTGGCATGGCTCAGTTTTTCTACTTCCCGCGAAAGTTCTGTGAGAAAGTGTTTGGCACTTAAATCTTTGATGGCATGCACGGCATCCAGCCGTAAGCCATCGGCATGGAAATCGTTCAGCCACATCAGGGCATTTTGCAGAAAAAAGTTTCTGACCGGATCGCAGTACGCGTCATCATAATTAAGGGCCTTGCCCCAGGGAGTATGGTACTTGTCGGTAAAATAATGGGTACTGTAATCATTGAGGTAACTGCCTTCGGGGCCTAAGTGGTTGTAAACCACATCGATTACAACCGCTATATTTTTCTGGTGGCAGGTGTTAATCAGTTGTTTTAATCCGGCGGCGCCTCCATAGGTGTGCTGCACCGCAAAAGGATACACGCCATCGTAGCCCCAGTTACGGCTGCCGGGAAACTGTGCCAACGGCATAAGTTCAATGGTATTGATGCCCAACTCGACCAGGTAATCCAGCTTTTCAATAATACCCGCGAAGGTACCGGTCGGGGTAAACGTTCCCACATGCAATTCATACATAATCATTTGTTCCAGCCGCATTCCTTTCCATTCACCTTCCTGCCATGGGAAATGCTCAGTATCTATCACCTCAGAAGGCCCATGCACACCCTGAGGTTGTGACAAAGAAGCGGGGTCTGGCCTCAGCAAGTCGCCATCCAGGCGGTATTTATATAAAGTACCTGCACGGATGCCATTGATTTGGGTCTGCCAATAACCCTGTTCGTCTTTTTTTAATGGTATAACTTCGGCCGGTTCTGAAATAATTTCTAATGAAACGGTAGAGGCTTCGGGGGCCCATACACAAAAATATCCTGTATCAGATTGAATTCGTGATCCTACTAACCTTCGCATTTAGGTTTAGATTAAAAAATAATACATATTTGAACAAAAACTCTTGTAAATTATTAATACTATATAGAATAGGGAATAAAATAAATTATAAATTAGCTTTTTATCTCTCGTTTACACATTAACCAGAAATAAAATCTTTAGTTTTCAAAATCCAAAACTTTCAACCATTGACCTTACAAAAACTAAAAGGAACTCAACGAGTTATCATTAAAAATGTTGTGCCCCAAGTTGAGGACGGCCGATACCCTGCCAAACGGGTTATAGGCGAAAAAATCACGGTTTCAGCAGATGTATTTGGCGACAGCCACGATGTGGTAAAAGCCAGCCTCTTGTATAAAGCTCCTTCTGACAAAAGCATGCGTGCCATACCGATGAATTTTTTAGGAAATGACCATTGGAAAGCCTCTTTTGTACCTGAAGAAATGGGGTTTTACGAGTATACCATTCAGGGATGGTTAGACCATTTTACTACCTGGCAGCTTGGCCTCAGAAAAAAGTTTGACGCCGGACAGGACCTGAAAGTAGAATATATGATCGGGGCCGACATGCTCGCGAAAGCAGCTACGGGCGCGAAAGCGAAAGCAGCTGACGCTAAAAAACTCGAAGAGTGGGCCAACGCGCTTACCAATGGCGTAAACGATGCCACCAGTGTAAGTTTGGCGCTGAGCGATGAAGTTACGCATTTGATGTATACTTGCAGCGACCGCAGCTTTGCAACCCAGTATGTAAAAACCTTGCGGGTTGAAGTAGAAAGGAAAAAAGCGCTGTTCAGTACCTGGTATGAGTTTTTTCCCCGTTCGGCTTCGCCGGAACCTGGCAAGCACGGTACTTTTAAAGATTGCGAAAACCTGTTGCCCCGTGTGGCGGAAATGGGGTTCGATATCGTGTATTTTCCGCCCATTCATCCTATTGGAAAAAAATTCAGAAAAGGCCCGAACAACTCAGTAACCGCCAAAGAAGGCGATCCTGGATCGTGCTGGGCCATAGGGAGCGATGAAGGAGGGCACAAAGCCATTCATCCGCAACTCGGAACGCTGAAAGATTTTACCAATCTGGTAAAAAAAGCGGAGAAGCTGGGGATAGAAATAGCATTGGATATTGCTTTCCAGTGCGCGCCTGATCATCCGTATGTAAAAGAGCATCCGCAATGGTTCAAGTGGCGGCCCGACGGCACGGTACAGTACGCGGAAAATCCACCCAAAAAGTATCAGGACATTCTTCCTATCAATTTTGAAACGGAAGACTGGCAAAACCTGTGGGAGGAACTGAAAAGTGTACTAGACTATTGGGTAAAACAGGGTGTGAAAATTTTCAGGGTAGACAATCCGCATACCAAAGCTTTTCCGTTCTGGGAATGGGCTATCAGGGAAGTGCGTAGCAAAAACCCCGAAGTTATATTTTTGGCGGAAGCGTTCACCCGGCCCCGGATTATGGAATGGCTGGCTAAAATAGGTTTCAACCAGTCGTATACCTATTTTACCTGGCGCAATTCCAGCGAAGAGATGAAGCAGTACATGCACGAGCTCACCCAAACGGAAACGCGCGATTATTACCGGCCCAACTTTTGGCCCAATACGCCCGATATTTTGCCACCCATTCTGGTATTTGGTGGTGAGCAGGCTTTTCTGTTTCGTTTGGTTTTGGCAGCTACTTTATCTTCTAATTATGGATTGTACGGCCCGGTTTACGAATTTGGTGTGAACACCCCCATTCCGGGTAAGGAAGAATATATGGATTCGGAAAAATATGAAATAAAGCACTGGAACTGGGATCAGGATACACGCATCAAGGAAATTATTACCCGCGTAAACCGAATCAGGAAAGAAAATCCGGCCCTGCAGCAAACATTCAACGTGCATTTTGCCGATTCTAATAACAGCGCTATTATCTGTTATGGGAAGGTAGACGAAAAAACCAGGAACATACTGGTTATAGCTGTTAATATGGACCCTTACAACACACAGGGTGCTTATGTGAGAATTCCATTGCGTGCGCTGGGCATTAACGAAGGAGCGGGCTATACGGTCCACGACCTGTTGAGCGGTTGCCGGTACTACTGGCATGGTGAATGGAATTATGTGGAACTAAATCCTTACAAAATGCCCGCTCATATTTTTAAAGTGGAGCAATCTGTTTAAAATAATACCTTGTGAAACATTCAGTTATCTTTCGCATAACTAAAATATAATTTCGCGAATAATTCACTATCAATACTTATTATTAAAACAACTTACCTAAAAAGGTGACCAAGCATTAATCTGTTTTATATGGCTAAAGAAAAAGTAGTTTTAGATGATAATCTTCACTGGTATAAAGATGCTATTATCTATGAATTGCACATTAAAGCATTTAAGGATAGCAACGGCGATGGCATAGGCGATTTTAAAGGCCTGATCGAAAAACTCGATTACCTGGAAGACCTGGGCGTTAATACCATTTGGCTGCTGCCATTTTATCCTTCACCCCAGCGTGACGATGGTTACGACATTATGGATTATTACAAAATCAATCCATCGTATGGCAACCTGAATGATTTTAAGAAATTCATGAAAAAAGCCCACAAGCGGGGCTTGCGGGTTATTACCGAACTGGTTATCAACCACACTTCCGATCAGCACCCCTGGTTTCAGCGGGCGCGTCGTGCCAAACCCGGTACGTCCGAAAGAGATTTTTATGTATGGAGCGATAATCCGGATAAATACAATGAAGTACGGATAATTTTCCAGGATTTTGAAACCTCTAACTGGTCCTGGGATCCCGTAGCCAATGCGTATTACTGGCATCGGTTTTTCTCACATCAACCTGATTTAAATTACGATAATCTGGCCGTACAGGAAGAAATTTTTAAGGTATTGGATTTCTGGATGGATATGGGCGTAGATGGTTTCCGGCTTGATGCCGTTCCCTATTTGTTTGAACGGGATGGTACCAACTGCGAAAACCTGCCCGAAACCCATGCTTTCCTGAAAAAACTTCGCAAACATATCGATGATAAAAGACCAGGCACCCTCATGCTGGCTGAGGCCAATATGTGGCCGGAAGACTCCGCCTCTTATTTTGGCAACGGAGATGAATGCCACATGAACTATCATTTCCCGATTATGCCCCGCATGTTTATGTCGTTGAAAATGGAAGACCGATATCCTATTATCGACATCATGGACCAGACTCCTGAAATTCCAAAAGCCTGCCAGTGGGCCATGTTTTTGAGAAACCACGACGAACTTACGCTGGAAATGGTTACGGATGAGGAAAGGGATTATATGTATAAAGTGTATACCAAAGATCCTTTGGCCAAAATTAATATGGGAATTCGCCACCGATTAGGGCCTTTGCTGGATAATAACCGGAAGAAAATAGAGATTATGAACTATCTGCTGTTTTCTTTGCCAGGCACTCCCATTATTTATTATGGCGACGAAATCGGCATGGGCGATAACTATTACCTGGGCGACCGCGATGGGGTACGAACCCCTATGCAATGGAGCCCCGACCGCAATGCCGGCTTTTCCGATGCCAATCCGCAAAAGCTGTATTTACCTGCCATTCTGGATCCTGAATATCATTTCGAGTCGGTAAATGTGGAAACCCAGCAGCGAAATCCTTCATCACTGCTTTGGTGGATGAAACGGGTAATGAGCATGCGAAAAAAATACAAAGCATTCAGCCGGGGCGATATTGAGTTTCTGCCATTGGAGAATTCCAAAGTACTGGTTTTTTTGCGTACCTATGAAGACGAAACCATTCTGGTAATCGCTAATCTTTCCCGGTTTTCGCAGGCTGCCGAACTGGATTTGCGGGAATACAAAGATTATGTGCCCATGGAGGTATTCAGCCAGAATAAGTTTCCCATTATCAAAGAAAATCCATATCTGTTTATGATGGGCCCCAATGGCTACTACTGGTTTCTGCTTACCAAGGAAAAAGTAGGTGGAGAAGCAGCTGATGGTGAAAAATCGCCAACAGTGATTAATGTAAACCGATGGGAAAATCTTCTTACAGGAAAAGGCCTGCAAACGTTCGAAAACTCAGTGCTACCCAAATACCTGGATAAATGTCGCTGGTTCGGTGGTAAGGCGAAAACTATCCGTAAAATCAGGGTGATGGAAGGAATTGATATTCCGTCTAAGGCCGATTTTTTTGCCTTATTGCTTATTGAGGTAAGCTACAATGAGGGGCTTCCGGAAGTTTATCAGTTACCCATTGCTTTTACCCCTGAAGAAAAAGAAGAGGAGATAAAAAACAATCCGCCCCAAAGTTACATCGCCTCTATTTCAGTAGCAGGGCAGCGTGGGGTATTATACGATGCGGTTTTTAACAGCAATTTCAGAAAAATACTGTTCACCATGATGGCCAAGAAGAAAAAACTAAGGTCAGCCGGGTCTGAGCTGAGCTTTTATGCTACCAAAGAAACCAGCAAATTATTGAGTAATAAGAAAGATGAGCTTGCTTCCCGCGTATTGGGTGTGGAACAAAGCAATTCTTCTATCACCTATGAGCAAAGCTTTTTTCTGAAACTATACCGGAAACTGGACAGAACGCTGAACCCGGACATGGAAATCACTAAATTTCTGTCAGAAAAAACCAAATTCAAGCACGTTCCTAAGTTTGTAGGCGCTATCGAACATAAAATATCCGAATCGTCGCCGCCTATGGTATTGGGCATGATGCAGGAAATGGTTCCCAATCAGGGCGATGCCTGGGCTTATATCAACGACAGCCTGAACCGGTATTTTGAGCGGGTGCTTACCACAGAATACGGCAAGCCCATTCCTAAAATCCTGGGCGATTTTTCCAATCCGGTAGGTCATGAAGACGTTCCCGATGATTTTCAGAATCTATTGAGCGCTGCTTCCGTTGAGCGTGTCCGGCTGTTGGGCATCCGAACAGGAGAACTTCATATGGCCCTGGCTTCCGGTGTAGACGATAAAGATTTCAGACCGGAAGGATTTTCACTGCATTATCAGCGTTCGCTGTTTTCTTCATTACAATCGCTGGTGCGCGGTACGTATCAGAGCCTGAACAAAAATATGAAGAAACTTCCCGACGATATTCAGGAGGAAGCCCAGGAAATTCTGGATATGCGCAAAGATGTGCTGGACTGTTTAAAAAATATTTATGCCAGAAAAATAACCACGCTGAAAATCAGGAATCATGGCGATTACCATTTGGGTCAGGTACTGTTTACAGGAAAAGATTTTGTGATTCTGGATTTTGAAGGAGAGCCTGCCCGTTCATTCAGCGAAAGAAGGCTGAAACGTTCGCCCCTGCGGGATGTGGCCGGCATGATCCGGTCGTTCCATTACGCGGCGTATAATGTGCTCTTTCAGAACGATAGTATCCGGGATGAAGACGCTGAGGAACTGGAAAAATGGGCGGAACAGTGGTATCACTATATGAGTGGGTTCTTTCTGAAAGCCTATCTGGAAACCACAAAAGGCAGCGATTTTATCCCGAAAGATCAGGAAGATCTGAATACGCTTTTACAAACGTTTTTGTTAGAAAAAGCGGTATATGAAGTTAACTATGAATTAAATAATCGTCCTGATTGGGTAATCATACCCATGCGGGGCATTAAATATATTATGAGGAGGTATTTAAATGAAGACAACAAAAAAACCACAAAGTAAACAAAGCGAAACAACTGCTAAACCCGTAAAAAAGGCGCAAAAGAAGCCCGATACTTCCGCCCCGGAAGGACCGGTAATATCCGCGGGAAGTCTTTTAACAGAATATGATATTTACTTGTTCCGTGAAGGCAAGCATGCCAGTTTATATGATAAAATGGGTGCTCATCTGATCGAACACAATGGCCAGCAGGGCGTTCATTTTTCTGTTTGGGCACCCAGTGCCGAGTGGGTTACCGTAGTGGGCGATTTTAATGGCTGGAACCGGGAAAGCCACGCGCTTTTTCCACGGTGGGACAGCTCGGGCATTTGGGAAGGTTTTATACCCGGACTGCAAGCTGGCACCGTATATAAATATTTTATTAAATCGCGCCACCATGGCTATATCGTAGAAAAGGGTGATCCTTTTGGGTTTTTGTGGGAAGAACCGCCAAAAACAGCTTCAGTGGTATGCGGCATGGACTATAAGTGGAACGATAAGAAATGGTTGGCTACCCGGAAGCAAAAAGCTGATGAAGGCACGCAACCATTTTCTGTATATGAAATGCACATCGGCTCCTGGCGCAGGGTACCGGAAGAGGACAATCGCTCTTATACGTACCAGGAACTGGCCAAAGACCTGCCCGGTTACCTGAAGTGGCTGGGGTATACCCATGTGGAATTTCTGCCGGTAATGGAACATCCGTTTTATGGTTCCTGGGGCTATCAAACTACGGGGTATTTTGCGCCTAGCAGCCGTTTTGGTACGCCACAGGATTTTATGCACCTGGTAGATGCCCTGCACAAAGAAGGGGTGGGTGTTATTCTGGACTGGGTACCTTCACATTTTCCTACCGACCAGCATGGGCTGGATTATTTTGATGGCACGCACCTGTTTGAACATGAGGACCCCAAAAAAGGATTTCATCCCGACTGGAAAAGTAATATTTTTAATTATGGTCGTAATGAGGTAAAATCATTTCTGATCAGCAGCGCCTTGTTCTGGCTGGATAAGTACCATGTAGATGGCTTGCGGGTAGATGCCGTAGCGTCTATGCTGTACCTGGATTATTCCCGGGAAGAAGGTGAATGGATACCCAATGAGTTTGGTGGACGTGAAAACCTGGAAGCTATCCAGTTTTTGAAAGATTTTAACGATTCGGCGCATCATCTTTTCCCTGATGTGCACACCATCGCCGAAGAGTCCACTTCGTGGCCTATGGTATCGCGGCCTACACAAATTGGCGGCCTTGGTTTTAATATGAAGTGGATGATGGGCTGGATGCACGATACCCTGGTATATTTTTCCAAGGAACCGGTTTACCGAAGCCACCACCAGGGACAGATTACTTTCAGTATCATTTATGCCTTTCACGAAAATTTCATGTTGCCCCTGTCGCACGATGAAGTGGTGTACGGCAAAGGACCGCTGATAGACAAAATGCCGGGCGATGAATGGCAAAAGTTTGCTAATTTACGAAACCTATATGCCTTTATGTATGGCCATCCGGGTGCCAAACTCCTGTTTATGGGTGGTGAATTTGGGCAAACAAGTGAATGGAAGCACGATTACAGCCTGGACTGGCACCTGAATGATTTTCATTATCATCGGGGCGTGCAGTTGGTGGTTAAAGATCTGAATGAGATTTATAAAACCGAAAAAGCTTTTTATGAGAAGCAATTCGACTGGGATGGCTTTGAATGGATCGACCTGAACGACGCGCATAACAGTGTGATATCATTTATGAGAAAAGGCCGTGAAGAAAAAGACCTGGTTGTGGTGATAGCGAACTTTACGCCGATTGTCCGCGAAAATTATCAGATTGGTGTGCCTTATAAAGGAAATTTGAAGGAAATATTCAATAGCGATGATCAGAAATACGGCGGTAGCGGTGTAAGTAATAATTTTATAGAATCGTTACCGATTCCCATGCATGGAAAGCCACGGGCCATAACGCTCACGCTGCCACCGCTGGGTGTGATATTTATGAAATACGAGTAAACTTCCTGAACACGCATTAAAGAGCCATCTGTTCTATTGGATGGCTTTTTTATGCGCTGTTCAACAATTTCTAATAAATCCTGTCCAATTCTGATACAGCATTTTTTTATTAAAAATTATACCCTGAAACTGATGAAAGTACTGTTAATGTTTCTGCTGCTGTCGTGTTCATTTTTCCGCGCGGTTTATGGGCAAACCGCTCTGAATGGTGCCTGGAAAATGGTTGAAGAAAATAACAAGCCGGTAACCGACCGGGAAGTTGTGGCTATTTATGGCGACAGTTATTTTATGTTTGGCGAATACAAACCCGATGGAAGCTTTATAAATGCCGGCGGAGGCACGTATAACCTGAAAAAAAAAGATTTTGAGCAAACCTTCGGTTTCAACACAGCCGACAGCACCATGGTAGGGCTACCCGAAACATTTGACGCGCAGTTAAAAGGCAATCAGTTCACCATTACCAACAAGCAGGAAGGAACCTCAACTACCTGGCAGAAAATGGAGGAAAAAGAATCTCCACTGGATGGGGTTTGGCGATTTGCTACCCGCATTGATGAAACCGGTCAGCCAGGGGAACGCAGGAAACCTGGCCCCCGGCAAACCATTAAACTTTTGTCGGAGGCGCACTTTCAGTGGGCAGCTTTTAATAGCGAAACCAAAGAATTTTTTGGGACGGGTGGGGGCACCTACACAGCCGAAAACGGTACCTATACGGAACACATTGAATTTTTTTCGAGAGATAACAACCGCGTAGGACAGTCATTATCGTTCGAGTTTAACAGAAAAGGTAATGATTGGTACCACAAAGGAGAAAGCAGTACGGGCAAACCATTGCATGAAATCTGGACGATTGTGAAATAAAATCAACAATTTACTGTAGAGGAGTAGTGTTTTTCCCCGTACTTCGCATTTATCAAACAGACTGATTGTCTGTTTTTTTGTTTCAATTTTCGGTTAACCGCCTAAATGAATAATTTTTTAAGTTTTGGCACAGTTTTATTAATAAGTGACACCATCTGGAATTAAATCGGTTTAATTTTTTGCCTTAAAAGCTTCCTCTAAAATCATTAATAGTCAATATCAGAAGCTATCGCATTGTTGTGCTAGTTGGTATCAAATCGAACTATGAATATTCTTTTTTTCAAAACAATATTAAAACTTTAGGTTACTGGCTCATACATTTAATAGCGGTATTTATTTAATAAAAACGGGAGAATATGACAGTCGCATATTTAATTATGG
Organism: Cyclobacteriaceae bacterium; assembly: GCA_041745535.1. Classification (GTDB taxonomy): domain Bacteria; phylum Bacteroidota; class Bacteroidia; order Cytophagales; family Cyclobacteriaceae; genus JBGTIS01. Next base: position 20,402 of record JBGTIS010000342.1, read on the forward strand.
CTCATCATCAGCCTGCTCATTTAAAGCGCCTAATTCAACAACTTGACACAGAATTCGCTCATTTTTTTATTCACCTGGATCTGAAAACCGATTTTGCTGATTTTAAGGATATACAAGGCCCGAACATTACTTTTGTGGACCGGCATTCGGTTTCTCATGGCGGTTTTTCGCTTACCATGACCATGGTAAAATTGCTGCGGGCAGCTACGCAGGCCGGACCATACGATTACTATACTTTTTTAAGCGGCATGGATTATCCCATTAAACGCAATGAGTATATCTATGATTTTCTTAAAAAGAACTATGGTCAGAATTTTATTACCTTTTACCGACTGACCGGCGAAGCGCGGCTTGTAGACCATATCAGCAGGTATTATCTGGTAGACTTTGTTTACAAATTTCCTAAATCCATTTCCCGGTATGTAAAGCAAGCCATTAAGGGGGTAAATCTGTTTTTGCCGAAACGGCCTTTTATAAAAGGAATTACACCTTACCGAGGGGCTACCTGGGCTACCTTACACAAAGATGCGGCTTTGTATATCGCGCGTTACTTAAATACATCGGAAGGGAAAAATTTGCTTAATTTCTTTAAGTATTCGTGGGGGTCCGATGAAATACTTTTCCATACCATTCTGCTGAATTCGCCCCTGGCCAGCCGATGCCGCTATTACGAAAGGGATATCAACAAAGATATGATAGACGAGAATAAAGCTTATCTGCATTATGTAGACTGGGACCCTAATCGGGAAGATCCTGCCGTTTTGGATGAATCTGATTTTGAGAAACTGAAAAAGAGCGAGTTTCTGTTTGCCCGTAAATTTGCAGAAGAAAAATCGGCCAAATTACTCGATATGGTGGATAAAATGCTTTCAGAACAAAATCATAAACAGAGAAAGACCGGCTGATCCATCCCTTTTTTAGCTTCTTTCGCGGAAAGCATAATTCGCCTAATCGCTTGTGAAATTTGCTAATAATTTGTGCGAAGCTATTGGGTAAATTATTACTTTTAGGTAAAATATCGAGAATTCTCCGCTGAAACGCTAAAAGGTTTTTACCATGTTGAATGCATCGCATGAAAGTTTTCCAAACCTCAGGGAACTTTACAAACCCGTTCAGCCGGCTATTAAAAAAACTGCCGATCAGGTAGTATATATCGAATTTTTTCCTGACAGCCGGCTTGTTAAATTTATCCATTGTTACTGGCAGCTAAAAACAGTAAAACCGCTTACGGAGCCATTTTTTTATAAAGTAGTCGCTGATGGCTGTATCGACATTTTTTTTGAAGTGGATAATCCGGAAGATAATTACATCATGGGGTTTTCTTCTACCTACATTGAATTTCCGCTGGCGACAACTTTCAACTATGTGGGCACCCGGTTTTTGCCGGCGGCCTTTCCCTTTCTGTTTCAAATCAATGCATCGGCTCTAACCAACCGGTTTGAATCGTTGAAAGCCGTACTGCCTGAGGTTTCTGTACAATTGTCGGCGTTGTTTCAAAAACCTGTACAGGCCAGTCAGTACAAAGCTTTGCTCGATACTTATTTCCTGAATATCGCGGTTAACGCAGCGGCAACCATTGATCACAGAGTTTTTGATGCGATCGCGATTATTCTGAAACAACAAGGTGTGATTCAGGTGCAGAAACAAATAGATACCGGCATCAGCCAGCGGCAGTTAAGAAGACTTTTTGAGTTCTATATTGGTGTTACTCCTAAAACCTTTAGTAAAGTAGTTCGCTTTCAGAATATCCTTCAGGCTAAACCCTCAGTAGAAAGCCTGAGAAAGAGCAAAATATTTTTTGATATTGGTTATTACGACCAGGCTCATTTCATCAAAGAGTTTAAAACCCTGGCAGGCCTTACTCCTGTTAAAACATTTGAGCTTTGATGTTTGTCCGTTTTTTACAATGTTTAACCAGGCTTCCGGCTGTAGTTTTGTAACGTTAACTTTAAAAATGAAACACTATGAAACTAAACGCTGGAATTATTACCGACAAACTAGCCGAAAGCAAAGCTTTTTATACGGATGTGCTGAATTTTGGCGTAACCTTCGAAAACGAATTCTACCTGTTAATGCACACGCCCAACCAACAGGCGGAAATTGGTTTTCTTTTGCCCGATCATCCTTCGCAACAGCCTTTATTTCATAAACCTTTCGGCGGGGAAGGTGTATGGCTAACCATAGAAACCGATGACGTTGACACACTTTATCAGCAAATCAAAGGTAAAGGCGTGGACATTCAAATAGCACTGCGCGACGAACCCTGGGGCGACCGGCATTTCGCCATTCAGGACCCGAATGGAGTAGGTATTGATCTGGTCCGTTATCAGCCAAGGTAATGTTTGATTCACCGAGTATAAAAAACAGGTAATATCAACAGGACAGGCTGTCGAAAGATAATCCTCTGAATTCGTATTGCCACTGAAAAAATAAGCGGCAAATGAAAAGCTTATAATATAGAGCTTCATTTGCTGCTTTCTGTATTTACTCTAAAATTACTTTTTCCTTTTTCGGATATTTTACTTCGTATTGTAAATTCAATTCGGTTTGCCGCTGCGGTTCCAGCTTCAGGTTCCAGGTAATTACTCCCGTTTCATTATTGATATTTCCTTTACTTAGTTCAGTAGCACTGATAGTAATATCACTAATGGCTGATACCGGTAACTGGTCGAGTAAGGTTAGCTGAATAGGTTGTGATTTTTTGTTTCTGAGCAGAATGTCATAGTTTGTGGTAAAAAATGACATATTGTCATTAAAATGGATTTGATTTTATTTTTTACCAATAAAAATGCCGATATTTTGCTTTTCTGATTGCATAAATCCCAAATGCCAAGGATGGTATGTAATTTGAAATCCAATAATTAAAAAAGGAGTGCGACATGGATTACAAAGACTATTATAAAATATTAGGAGTAAATAAAAGCGCTTCTCAGGATGAAATTAAAAAAGCTTACCGCAAGCTGGCTGTAAAATACCATCCGGATAAAAATCCGGATAATAAGAA
>JBGTIS010000343.1:0-6945 GCA_041745535.1 Cyclobacteriaceae bacterium
CTGTTTGTAATTGGTGGTGAAAGTGGAATTCCGCAGGCGCATCCTCAAACTGAGGCCCTGGATTTGGCAGATCTTACCTGGCGAAGTGCCAAAGAAATGCTTACCCCACGGCATGCTACTCAGGCTATTGTAAACAATGGCGGTATTTTTATTGCCGGAGGTTCCAATGCACAAGGCGGTGGTGCAGGCAAAGAACTGGATTCTCAGGAAGCTTTCTTTCTGGCAGGTCAACAAGATCCGACCGGCACGCCCATTACAGCCGGCACTTTAACGGCTTCGGCTGACTCACTGGATTTTGGTACACCTGAAGCTGGTACATCCGTTTCACAAACGCTTACGCTGACCAATTCAGCAGGCAGCCAGGGCATTCTTATTGAAGGAATGGCTATTTCCGGAAGCGCCGACTTTTCGTTGGTGGCCCCACCCACCTATCCATTGCTACTGGTTACAGGAAGTAGTATTGATCTGGAAATAAAATTGACACAATCCGTGGCAGAGAAACAGACCGGTACTTTCGCGGTAACCTATACCGGTTCGGCCACGCCATTAACCGTTGGCTTAAATAACGGAGATACCGTGGTGATTCCACCACCTGATACTACCGAGGTTGAACCTTTAGCCTTAATTAATGCCGGCGGAAATAAATATACCGATGCAGATGGCAAAGTGTGGGCCGCCGACCAATACTTTACCGGTGGAAGTAAGTTCACTCCCAAAGTACCACCAGCTATCGAAGGTACAGAAGATGATGCCCTGTACCAAACCGAGCGATATGGAGATGTGACCTATGAAATTCCGGTTGAAAACGACACATACGATCTGAATCTCCATTTTGCCGAAATATTTCATTTAACCGATGGCATAGGCAAGCGCATATTTGATGTAAGCATAGAAAACGGATTGCGGACACTTAAAAATTATGACATCGTAGCCGATGGCGGAGCCGCTACCGCCATCATCAAAGAATTTAAAGGAATACCTATTGAAGATGGAAGTATTACCATTCAGTTTATTAATACAGGAACCGATAACGCCAAAATATCAGCGATTAGCGTGTATCCGAGTTTGGGCGAAGGATTGGTTATTCAGGATATTCCCAATCGTTCGGATGTGGTAGGTACCGAACCTGAGTTAACCGTAATAGCCATTGGCGGCGAAGGAAGTCTGGCATTCAGTGCTACAGGATTGCCCGATGGGTTAACCATTGAGCCTACTAATGGAATGATAGAAGGCGCTATTGCTGAGTCAGCTTTGACGAAAAGCCCGTTTAATGTTACTGTTACGGTAAATGATGCCAACAGTACAGCGAATAAAACATTTAACTGGACGGTTATTTCAAATATACCGGGCGATACCGATGGCGATGGCATTAAAGATGAAGTGGATGCGTTTGCACTGGATGCCAACAATGGTAATAATACTACTTTTCCAGTGAGCCTGAACTTTGATAATTCGGCAGGTATATTTGTCAATGGATTCTCGGGTATGATGCTGGATGGCACCATGAAGTATACGGACATGTATACGCCTGCGGATGTAGTTGTAAATGCTGCCAATAGCAACCTTACTATTAATAATATCCCGGGTGGCGATGCCGTTGGGCAAACCAATACACAGAAGAACGCATTTCAGTTTGGCTTAAAAGTGCCTACCGAGGTATATATAGTGCATACCAGGCTCGACAATCCTTTCAAAGGGAAAACACCAAAAAAATTCCAATCGGCAGGTATGTATATTGGAAAAGGGGATCAGGATAACTATCTGAAACTGGTGGTGGGCGTAGGTAACGGTACTGCGCTCCGCATTCAGGCCCTTTTAGAAGCAGGCGGCGTAGTGGCCGATAGCAGCGATATATCAGTGGAAGACGAAGCTTTACTGAATGCTGATTTCATCGACTTGTTGCTTCATGTGAATCCTGTAAATAAAACGGCAACTCCTGTGTACTATGTGAATGGAAATCCTAAAGATACCCTGGAGGCCATTACGATACCCGATGCCTGGTTAACAGGCGTGATGGCGGTAGGAATTATTTCTACTTCAACTACTGGTGATGCAGGCAAGCAAAATCCTTTTACAGCAGTATGGGAATTTCTGGATGTTAAAAAGCATATAACCTCAGAAGTTACTACCACTGACGCGTTGTGTTTTGGTGAGGTGGGTAGTGCTACTATTACCGCCACAGGAGGAATCGATCCAATCTCTGTAATTTGGCCCAATAATGAAGATCCGGCAAACCTTCCTGGTGGCATGTATGCGGTAGTAATTGCCGATGCCAATGGGTATAAAGTAATCAGGAATGTAGAAATTAAACAGTCGGAGCAAATTGTGCTGGCAATTACACAAACCAAACAGGTTACCTGTGCCGAAAATGGGGCTGTTGCTTTAGAAGTAACAGGTCCGGAAAGTTTTACCGTTACCTGGACCGATGAGGCCAACAGTACGGTTGATCCGGGTAGTCTTCCCGCGGGTACTTATTTTGTACATGTAACAGACGATTCAACTGGTTGTGATACCATGTCGCAGGTAACTCTTAATTTCACTGATGCTGAGCCTGTGTTTGAAAGTGTACCGGAAGATACCTTCGTGGCCTGTGGTACGCCTGTACCAGCCGCTACTGAGGTAAAAGCCACCGATGATTGTGATGGTGATATTGTTGCCACATTGGTAGAAATAGAAGAAAGCGACCGTATCATCAGGACCTGGACTGCCACTGACGCTTCCGGTAACGAAGTAATGGCCATGCAGATTATTACCCTGGAATGCCCTACCGGTATAGAAGACAATATAGTAAAAGACAATATGTTGAAAATTTATCCCAATCCATCGGTGGACAAAAAGGTGAACTTTGAAGTGAATATGGATAAAAAAGACGCGACTATTCTGATCTATGATGTGGTAGGTAAGTTGCTGATAGAGAAAAAAGTTAAAAACCATGCCACTTACACGATGGATTTCAGTAGCTATACAAGCGGTAGCTATCTGGTTAAAGTGTATGGTGAAGACAATGTAGTAGTAAAAAGATTTGTGTTAAAATAAATTCTATGGGGGTTGTCTGAAATTTGATACAGCAGCGAAAAGCAGTATTAGTGTGTGATGGAATAAAAAAACTGTAGCGGCTAATTATGGACTTTCAAACAATCCCCTACAAAAATAAAATTGAATACTATACAACCTAATCACAATTAATTATTTCGGATGGGGTACCTATAATCTTATTATGTAAAAACATATGAATGTATCGTGTAAACCGATCTGAAACCCACAAAGTAAAACTGCCTCATAAAACCAAATATCTTTATTATTTATTCTTAATTTAATGTTTAACTACATCTAACAAGCAAAGATGAAAGTAAATCTACTGTCTATCGTTATTCCGGCCTATAACGAAGAAAAAACCATCCATCTCATTCTGGACAAAGTAAAATGCGTAACCCTCATCAATAATATTCAAAAAGAAATAATTATTGTGAACGATTGTTCAAAAGATAATACTGACCAGGCGGTGAAAGATTATATGGCGAAAAATCCTGAGATGAATATACAATACTATCGCCATGAGGTAAACAAGGGGAAAGGCGCTGCCTTGCATACGGGCATAGAAAAGGCTACCGGAGAATGTCTCATCATTCAGGATGCCGACCTGGAATATACGCCTACCGAATTTAATTTATTGCTAAAACCTATTGTAGACGACCTGGCAGATGTGGTATATGGCTCCCGGTTCTTGGGAGGAAGCGCACACCGGGTACTGTTCTTCTGGCACTCTGTAGGTAATGGATTTCTTACCCTGATGTCGAATATGTTTACTGACCTGAACCTGACTGATATGGAAACCTGTTATAAACTATTTAGAACAGAAATTATTCAGTCGATCGTGCTGAAAGAAAAACGGTTTGGTTTTGAGCCGGAAGTTACGGCAAAAATTTCCAGAATACCCGAGATCAGAATATTTGAGGTGGGTATTTCTTATTATGGCCGAACGTATGCCGAAGGTAAGAAGATCAACTGGAAAGATGGATTCCGGGCTATTTATTCTATCGTGAAGTATAATATGTTTTCAAAATAATTATACTTCGGCCAGATATTCATGCACAAACTTAATGGCAATGGCCCCTTCGCCTACGGCCGATGCTACCCGGTTCATGGCAGTAGCCCGCACATCGCCGGCAGCGAAAACACCCGGAATGCAGGTTTCCAGTAGAAAAGGTTCTCTGTTTAGTTTCCATGATTTATTAAAAGGGGCATAATTGCACAAATCGCGACCCGTTACAATAAAGCCTTTGGTATTTTTGATCATATCAATGGGAATCCAGTCAGTAAAAGGTTTGTTACCGATAAAAATGAAAAGCGAAGCGGCTTCTACAGTATTTCTTTCTTTTGTTTCCCCATGCTCTAAAGTAATTTTCTCCAGCGAGTTTTCACCACAGGCTTCCACTACTTCGGTATTACCGATTACCTGAATATTTTCTGTACGGTCAATCTGGTCAATCAGGTAACGCGACATAGAAGTGGTCAGGTCCTCCTTTCGAATAATAATATAAACGTTTTTGGCAAAGTTGGACAAATACATGGCTGCCTGCCCTGCGGAATTGCCCCCACCTACTACATATACTTCTTTGTCGGTACAGGCATTGGCTTCGGTAGTAGCCGCTCCATAATACACGCCCGCGCCTGTAAATTTATTAACTCCCTCAGCTTCCAGTTTCCGGTAATTTACACCGGTAGCAATTACAATGCTCCTCGTTTTTACCTCACTACTGTCTGACAATTCCAGTATTTTGTAATTGTCCAACAGCTTAATACTGGTTACTTCCAAAGGCGACAGGAATTCCGCGCCCAAACGCCTTGCCTGCGAAATGGCCCTTCGGGTTAAATCTGACCCACTCAAACCATTGGGAAAACCCAGGTAATTCTCGATGCGCGAACTGGTGCCAGCCTGCCCGCCGGGAGCTCTCTTTTCTATCATCAGGGTTTTTAAGCCTTCCGATGCGCCATATACCGCCGCCGCCAAACCTGCCGGGCCCGCTCCGATAATAACCACATCGTAGAAGTTTTCATTGGCCTGAACCTGCATTCCGATTTTGCTGGCTACTTCCGGTATTTTGGGAGAGGCCAGGTAATTGCCATCTTCAAAAAAGATTGCCGGCAGATCTTTATGCTCAATTTTACTTAATTCTATTAGCTCTTTTCCTTTGCTGCTGGTTTCAATATCCATCCACTGATAAGGTACTAAATTTCCCGCCAGGAAGTCCTTAATCTCGTGCGATTTGGGCGAGTACTGATAACCCACAATCCGGATTCCCTCAAATTCAGGCACAAAATGACTTTGCCATTCTTCCAGCAAATCATCAATAACAGGGTACAGTTTTTCTTCCGGTGGGTCCCAGGGTTTGTTCAGGTAATAATCTAACTGTACATCGTTGATAGCCTTAATGGCCGCGTCAATGTCGGAATAAGCCGTGAGCAATACCCGCTTGGCTTTGGGGAACAAAGCCTTGCCTTTTTTCAAAAATTCAACCCCTAACATTTCAGGCATGCGCTGGTCCGACAGGAATAAGGCCACCGTTTCGTTCTTTTTCTTAAGATCTTCCAACGAAGCCAGTGCTTCACTTACTGAATCGGTATTAAGTACCCGATACTTACTTTTGTATTTGTTCCGTAAATCACGGGAAATAGCCCGCAATACCTGCGGATCATCATCTATGGCGAAAATTATGGGTGGTTTCATAAATAAGTTAAAATGATTAAGCTTTTAAAGGCAGGCAAACGGTTAAAGTAGTTTCACCGGGCTGTGATTTCGCGGTAATGCTTCCGTTGTGCTGGTCTATTATTTTTTTCACGATATCCAGCCCCAATCCGGTGCCCTGGCCTACCGACTTGGTGGTAAAAAACGGATCGAATATGCTTCCTATAATATCTTCAGGAATGCCCGAACCATTGTCTTTAATATATACTCTTATGTTATCGCCCTCCTGCCGGGTTTCAATTGTGATAGCACCATTGTCTGCTACCGCGTCAATGGCATTATCTATCAGATTGGTCCATACCTGGTTCAGTTCGCTTACAAATACACAGGGTTTAGGGAGTGATTCCTCATAGTTTTTATGAATACTAATGTTTTTGTGTTTTATTTTATGGTTCAGCATGGTTAAGGTACTCTCTATTCCTTCGTGAATGTCGGCCTCTACTTTATCGGGAGTCTGGTCCATGTGCGAATAGGTTTTTACCGACTGTACCAGTTTGGAAACGCGGTCTGCGGAAGCCTGTATTTCCGTTACCAGCCTTTCGGTATTCAGGTTGTTACAAATCCATGTTAAAACCGGCTCCAGGTGTTTTCCCTGCAAAATGTCGCTGATCTTTTCCACATCTTCCAGCGTTAGGCCAAAATCCACAAAAGTTTCAGCGATGTCGTACCCGTCGGTTACGCCATTATCTTCCAGCCAGTCGCTCATTTCATCTTCCCGTTCGTTGCGTTCTATCAGGGTGAGTTTCTTTATCTCCTTTTCCGAAATTTTCTCATACATAATCCGGTTTACTTCGTCTACCTGCTCCGGTTTGAGCTGCATGGAAATTACCTGTTTGAATCGTTCCGGCGTAAGGTGTAACTGCTTTTTTAATTCAGTAGCATCCCGGGCCATGGCGGCAGCCGGATTGTTCAGTTCATGGGCCAAGCCTGCTGACAGCTTGCCCAACGCCATCATTTTTTCGTTTTGCTGCTGCAGTTGGGTAAAACTGCGCGTACGGCTGGTCATTTCCCATACCAGCGCCTGGGTAAGTTCGTAACTAAAGCTAATCAGGTCGTGAAACTGGCTTTTGTGGAAGGCCAGGTATTCTGTTTTTTTCGAAGCTATGCCGGAAGCACGGGCCACCTTCATGCGGGAAAAAGGAAGCAGGCCGGTGATATCCCCTTTTTCCAGATCGGCCACATACCGGTTCTGATTTCCC
>JBGTIS010000344.1:0-49730 GCA_041745535.1 Cyclobacteriaceae bacterium
TGGAGAATCTTCAAACAGGCCTACCCATTTTTTGGCATACTGATGGGCGTTGGTAAAGTCATGAATAAACAGATAATAAGCTACATATACGCTAAAAAGGTTTAGCTTTTCATTGAAGGTCAAATTATCCTCATCGTATTCGGGCAGGTTTACCTTAATAAACTTCTTAATTTCCTGATAATCGTGGGCTTTTCTGATGAAACCCGTTTTTACATACCAGGCATTCAGGCGGGTTTGCACATTAGAAAGCAGATTGATGTTGTTAATCCGGTTATTCACATCTTTTACTTCCCTGATAATTTCGTTTACCTTTTCCTGATTTTCATTGTCGATACCCTGGGCCACAACCTGTTTTTCCCATTTTAGTATTTCCAGCATTTGTTCCAGGTTATCATTTTTTTTCGCCAGCTTTTTCGCCTTTTTCAGTACCTTTAAACATTGCTTATATAAGCTGCGGTTAAATAATATTTGCGCATAATCGATGTATTCTCTGATTTTAATATCATTATTGCCAGCCAGATGATACAACCGCAAACAATGCAGCAACCGTTCGTACAGATACGCTTTCAAATTAGACAATTGTACCGCTTTGATGGAAGGTTCGATGCTAAGCACATGATTATCATCAAATTCAGCCTGTTTTTCCATTATTTCAAAAAGGCGGATCACCTTGGTTTGCTCCTGCTGCCCCGACATTTGTAACTTAAAATACCGTTTCTCGCTTTTGCTTAATGAACTAATAAGGGAAAATAAATAGTCAGATCTTTTTTTAGACATCGTAATTAAAACTAAAAATAATAGTTATTCGTTATACACAGAAGGGGTTTTACGCAAATTAGTCTTTTCTTTGAATTCGTAAATATAATTTATTTTGGCTTTTTTACATACTACCTAACAACTAATTTCAGCCCTGGATTCACAAGATTATAATTTCTTTAATAAAGTTTTATGAGTACACAAGTTTATATCTTTGATACAACCCTGAGAGATGGAGAGCAGGTGCCTGGATGCCAGTTGAATACCGAAGAGAAGGTAATTATCGCGAAAGCACTGGATAATTTGGGAGTTGATGTGATTGAAGCCGGATTTCCTATTTCAAGTCCAGGCGATTTTAAGTCGGTTGTTGAGATATCCAAAGCTGTTTCCAGGCCCATTATTACCGCATTATCCCGTGCGGTTGAAAAAGATATAGACAAAGCGGCAGAAGCATTAAAATTCGCGAAAAGGGGCCGGATTCATACCGGCATTGGTACTTCTGATCAGCACGTATTTAATAAACTTAAATCAAACCGCGAAAATGTGTTGGAACGTGCGGTAGCGGCCGTAAAACACGCCAGGAAATACGTGGAAGATGTTGAGTTTTATGCTGAAGATGCTGGCCGCACCGATACCAAATATCTGGCTCAGGTTTGTGAAGCTGTGGTAAAAGCCGGAGCTACCGTACTGAATATTCCAGATACTACCGGTTTTTGCTTACCACACGAATATGGTGAGAAAATTAAATACCTTATGGAGAACGTGAAAGGTATTGAAAAGGCCATTATCTCTACCCATTGCCACAACGATTTGGGTTTGGCAACCGCTAATTCCATCGCGGCCATACAGAATGGTGCCCGACAAATTGAGTGTACCATCAACGGTATCGGCGAACGTGCAGGAAATACTGCGCTGGAAGAGGTTGTGATGATCATGAGAAAACATCCTCAGTTAGGTTTTCATACGCAGGTTGATTCCAAGCAGATTTATCCTATCAGCCAGTTGGTCTCCAAAATGATGAACATGACCATTCAGGCTAATAAAGCCGTAGTTGGTAAAAATGCTTTCTCCCACTCTTCCGGTATCCACCAGGACGGTGTAATCAAAAACCGGGAAAATTATGAAATTATCGATCCGGTTGAAGTCGGGGTCAGCGAATCCTCCATCATCCTGACTGCCCGCAGCGGAAGAGCCGCTCTTAAGTACAATCTTGAAAAAATTGGTATTGACCTCACCAAAGAAGAACTTGACGAAGCTTACGAAAGATTCCTGGAACTAGCCGACGAACTCAAAATTGTTCGGGACCAGGATTTGAAACAAATGATGAAAAATTTATCATTTAAAACTGTCTGAGCTTTTCCTTCGGGAATAACCCAGGAACCTGCAATTAATTAGTTTAAATATAATTATTCATTAATAAAGCAAACTAACCTATGTCTGCGAAAACTTTATTTGATAAAATCTGGGATGCGCATGTGGTGAAAAAATTGGAAAACGGACCAGAAATTCTATACATCGATCGCCATTTTATCCATGAGGTTACCAGTCCTCAGGCTTTTGGCGGACTCGATAAAAGAGGAATCAAGGCGCGGCGTCCGTCCCAAACCATAGCTACTGCCGACCATAACGTTCCCACCATCGACCAGCATTTGCCCATTAAAGAGGCCCTTTCACGGCAGCAGGTAGAAAAACTAAAAGAAAACTGTGCCAACCACAATGTTGAGCTGTATGGCTTGGGCCACCCTTACCAGGGAATTGTGCATGTAATTGGCCCTGAACTGGGTATTACACTACCGGGCATGACCATCGTATGTGGCGACAGCCATACGTCTACCCATGGTGCTTTTGGCAATATTGCCTTCGGTATCGGTACCAGTGAAGTAGAGCAGGTTTTGGCAACCCAGTGTTTGCTACAGAGCAAACCTAAGAAAATGAAAATTGAAATCAATGGCAAATTACCCAAAGGGGTGGTTTCCAAAGATATTATTCTGTATATCATTTCTAAAATTTCTGCCAGTGGCGGCACCGGCTATTTTGTGGAATACGCAGGTTCTACCATCAAAGACCTGTCTATGGAAGCCCGGATGACCATCTGTAACATGAGCATTGAGATGGGCGCACGCGGTGGTATGATTGCCCCCGATGAAAAAACAATTGAATATATCAAAGGCAGAAAGTTTGCGCCGAAAGGTGAAAAATTTGATGAGCTGGTACAGTACTGGCAAACTTTGAAATCGGACGAAGGTGCCGTTTTTGACCAGGAATATCAGTACGATGCAGCGGACATCGTGCCTATGATTACGTATGGCACCAATCCCGGCATGGGCATCAAAATTACCGATTCGGTGCCTGAAGTACGTGATATCAATGAGGATGATCAAAAATCTTTTCAGAAATCGCTGGCCTATATGGGAATTGAACCCGGCACACAGTTGCTGGGCAAAAAGGTAAATTATGTGTTTATCGGCAGTTGTACCAATGGGCGCATTGAAGACCTGAGAATGGTGGCAGAAATGGTAAAAGGGAAGAAAAAAGCACCCCATATCAATGCCATGATTATACCTGGTTCCAAACAGGTAGAAAAGCAGGCCCTGGCTGAAGGATTGAACAAAATTCTGGAAGCAGCTGGTTTTCAGCTGCGACAACCGGGTTGTTCGGCGTGCCTGGGTATGAATGAAGACAAAGTGCCCAAAGGTGAATACTGTGTATCAACTTCCAACAGAAATTTTGAGGGCAGACAGGGACCGGGAGCTAGAACATTTCTGGTAAGCCCGCTTACCGCGGCAGCTACGGCCATTAATGGATATATTACTGATGTACGGGAAATGTTAACAGAACCAGAACTTGTTTAACAAACTTAATAAAATTTCTGATCCATACTTTGTGTCTGATTATGATAAGAAATGACAAGAACAGGCACTCACCTTATTTTGAATTAATAATATAAACATAAATATCAGGTTGTCAGGCAATTATCTTATTAATCATTAATTTTAGTTTAATCCAATAAAAACCGAAAAACCTTGTTAATGATATGGACAAATTTAAAACACTAACTTCCACCATAGTTCCCATCGCTACGCAGAATATTGATACCGATCAAATTATTCCTGCCCGGTTCCTGAAAGCGACCACACGCGACGGATTTGGAGAGAACTTATTCCGAGACTGGCGGTATGATGAAGACGGGAATCCGAAAAAAGATTTTATGCTAAATCAGCCTGATATATCCGGAGAAATACTGGTAGCAGGTAAAAACTTTGGTTCCGGTTCAAGTCGGGAACATGCTGCCTGGGCTATTTACGATTATGGTTTTAAAGCGGTTGTGTCGAGTTTCTTTGCTGATATATTTAAAAATAACGCATTGAACAATGGCCTACTGCCGGTTCAGGTATCTGAGGTTTTTCTCAGTGAGATTTTCAAACAGTATGAAAAAAACAATGACCTGCACCTTAAAATTGATCTTGAAAATCAAACAATTACCATTGAAGAAACCGGTCAATCTGAATCATTCGATATAAATGCATACAAAAAATATTGCCTGGTAAATGGCTACGACGATATTGATTATCTGATCAGCCAGCGGGAAGCTATCGAAGAATTTGAACTTAAATCCTCAATCTATTAACCAAATTACAATTTATTTTATGAAGAAGAAAATAACGGTTTTAGCTGGAGATGGTATAGGGCCAGAAGTTACTAAACAAGCCCTGAAGGTGTTAAGAGCTATTGAAAAGGCCTACGATCACGAATTTACATTCACACCCGGGCAGGTAGGCGCGGTAGCTATTGACGAAACTGGAAACCCATTTCCTAAAGAAACTGAAAAACTTTGTCTGGCTGCTGATGCCATTCTTTTTGGTGCTATTGGTCATCCAAAATACGACAATGATCCCAATGCCAAAGTACGCCCTGAACAGGGTTTACTATCTATGCGGAAAAAATTGGGCCTGTTCTGCAACGTACGTCCCATTAAAAGTTACAGCATTCTGCATTCTATTTCTCCTTTGAAAGAACATATCGTCAAAAATTCTGACTTTGTGGTGTTCCGTGAACTTACCGGCGGTATTTACTTCGGTGAACCCCGGGGCAGAAGCGAAGATGGGAACACGGCTTACGACACTTGCATTTATACCAAGGAGGAAATCGAGAGAATTACCAAACTTGCCTTTGAGGCAGCTGGCAAGCGGAAAAAAAAGGTGACCTTGGTAGACAAAGCCAATGTACTCGCTACTTCCCGCCTGTGGCGCGAAACGGTACAGGCATATAGCCGTCAGCATCCTGATATTAAATTAGATTACCTGTTTATCGACAATGCTGCTATGAAGCTGATCCAGAATCCCGGATATTTTGACGTAGTGCTCACAGAAAATATGTTTGGCGATATTCTTACTGATGCTGCTTCTGTAATTACAGGCTCCATTGGCATGCTGCCTTCTGCTTCTATTGGCGAAAAAGTAGGTCTGTTTGAACCTATACATGGTTCTTATCCTGAAGTAGCCGGACAACTTCGGGCGAACCCGATCGGTTCTATTCTATCTGCGGCCATGTTGCTGAACTATTCATTTGGTATGATTGAGGAAAGCAAGGCGATCGAGGAAGCTGTAAGCCAGTCGCTAACCGAAGGCATTGTAACGGAAGATCTGAACCAGGAAAAAGCCTATTCAACTGATGAAGTTGGCGATAAAATAGCCTCTCTGATTTGGTCGAAGCGAAAAGTAAAAGCTTAGTACAATTAATTACAATAATCTGTTTTTGAAACTTGTAATATTTAATATAAGTTACTATGTTTGCCGACCAAATTTATTATTTATATGACATCTATTATAGTTATTCTGACCGTCGTGATTATCGTCGTGGTGAGTTCGCCAGCAACGGGGTGAGAATGGACTATATATACCATATTTAAAAGCTCTTCTCCCCTGGTGAAGGGCTTTTTTCGTTTTTCAGAAATGCAGATTTAAAACTATATCAATAAAAATGTTAAATAAGTACAGTAGAATATTAACCCAGGACGATACCTTACCAGCCGCACAGGCTATGCTATATGGCATTGGCCTTAAAGATGAAGATTTTCAGAAAGCACAGGTAGGCATTGCCAGCACTGGTTATGAGGGCAACACCTGTAATATGCATTTAAACGCACAGGCGGCTGAAATAAAAAAACATGTAACTGTATCTGGTTTGGTAGGCCTTATTTTTAATACCATTGGGGTAAGCGATGGCATGTCCAATGGTACTTCCGGTATGTCATATTCGTTACCTTCCCGTGATATTATCGCCGATTCTATGGAAACGGTAGTAAGCGCGCAGTTTTATGATGCCCTGGTTGCCATTGCTGGTTGCGATAAAAATATGCCTGGCGCCCTGATGGCCATGGGTAGGCTGAACAGACCGGCTATCCTGGTGTATGGCGGCACCATCAGCCCTGGAAAATACAAAGGCGAAGATCTTAATATTATTTCCGCGTTTGAAGCACTCGGCAAACGCATTGCCGGTAACATATCTTTAGAAGATTTTAAAGGTGTGGTAAAAAATGCCTGTCCCGGCGCAGGCGCATGCGGTGGAATGTATACAGCCAATACCATTGCCTCTGCTATAGAAGCCATGGGCATGAGTTTGCCATACAGTTCTTCCAATCCGGCCACCAGTCCCGAAAAGAAAGAAGAATTAAAACAGGTAGGCAAAGCCATATACCACTTGCTGGAAAAAGATATCAAACCCAGAGATATTATGACCCGCACCGCTTTTGAAAATGCCATTACCATAGTAATGGCCCTGGGTGGATCTACCAATGCCGTTTTACATTTGATTGCCATGAGTAAATCGGTAGGCCTTGATATTTCCCTGGCAGATTTCCAAAGAATCAGCGACCAGACACCTTTCCTGGCCGATTTAAAACCCAGCGGAAAATATTTAATGGAAGATTTACACCAGGTAGGTGGCGTCCCTGCTGTTATGAAAATGCTACTGGCAGAAGGATTTCTGAAAGGTGATTGCATCACCGTTACCGGAAAAACCATTGCCGAAAACCTGGAAGAAGTAAGACCTTTGGATGCCGGCCAAAAAATAGTTTTTCCGGTTGACCAGCCCTTAAAAGCTACTGGTCACCTGCAAATTCTGTATGGCAATCTGGCCAGCGAAGGGTCTGTAGCCAAAATTACAGGTAAAGAAGGTGAGGTTTTCAAAGGAACTGCCAAAGTTTTTGATAGCGAACAGGAAGCCAATGATGCCATTATTGGTAAAAAAATACAGGCGGGCGATGTAATTGTAATTCGCTATGAAGGCCCTAAAGGAGGCCCTGGCATGCGTGAAATGTTAAAACCTACTTCTGCCATTATGGGAACAGGTTTGGGTAAGCAGGTTGCCCTTATTACAGACGGTCGCTTTTCAGGTGGCACCCACGGTTTTGTGGTAGGCCATATTACGCCGGAAGCCTATTTGGGCGGTACCATCGCACTACTGCGAAATGGTGATCGCATCCTAATTGATGCGATTAATAAAAAAATTGAAGTCCTGTTAAATGACGAGGAACTAAATGAGCGAAAAGCTAAGTGGAAACAACCTGCCCCCAAGGCATCCAATGGTATTTTATACAAATACATGCATTCGGTTTCTTCCGCTTCAGAAGGTTGTGTGACTGATGAATTCAAATAGGATATATTACTGATATTCAGTAAATTAACTAAAATTGATTAAAGTATATTTTAAACTATAAATCCCATGGGAATAGTAACAGAAAGTGAGAAACTGACCGCGAAACAGATCGCCGGATTCTCTTTAGAAGAGTTGAGTAAGAAGTCGATGAACGGCTCGGAAGCTTTGATTTTGTCATTGCTGGCTGAGGATGTGGATACTATTTTTGGTTATCCGGGAGGTGCCATTATGCCCATTTATGATGCCCTGTACGACTACCGCACTTATCTGAATCATATTCTGGTCCGGCACGAGCAAGGGGCCGTACACGCGGCAGAAGGATATGCCGGACTCGCCGGAAAAACAGGAGTTTGCTTTGCTACTTCAGGACCAGGCGCTACCAATCTGGTTACCGGAATTGCCGATGCCATGCTGGATTCTATTCCCATTGTATGTGTTACCGGGCAGGTACATGAACAGTTGCTGGGTACCGATGCTTTTCAGGAAACTGATGTAATGAGCCTGGCCATGCCAATTACCAAATGGTGTTACCAGATAGCTGATGTAAATGAGATTCCTTATATCATGGCCAAAGCTTTCTACATTGCCCGATCAGGCCGCCCCGGCCCGGTATTGGTAGACATCACCAAATCGGCACAAATAGCGCCTTATACCAAGTCATTCAATTATGAGAAGCGCAGGCAGATTAAGGGCTATAAGCCTGCCAGCAAAGCCCGTCAGAAAGATTTGACCAGGGCAGCTGAACTGATCAACAATGCCAAAAAACCTTTTATGTTCGTAGGGCATGGTATTCTGATTTCAAAAGCAGAAAAGCAGGTACTGGAATTCGTTGAGAAAACCGGAATACCCGTGGCCTGTACCTTATTAGGATTATCTGCCTTTCCTACCGATCATCCGCAGTATGTAGGCATGTTGGGTATGCATGGTAATTATGGTCCTAATATCCTCACCAATCAGGCCGACGTGATCATTGCGGTAGGAATGCGCTTTGACGACCGCGTTACAGGTAATCTGGATCGCTATGCCAAACAAGCTAAAATTATTCACATCGATATTGATCAGGCTGAAATCGGCAAGATCCTGGAACCTGAAGTAGGCATGATCGCCGATGCCAAGGAGGCACTGTTAGATTTAATTCCGTTGGTAAAGAAAAATTCACACCCTGAATGGCTGAATGAATTTGAAAAATGTTTCCAGCAGGAATATGAAAAAGTAATCCGCCATGATTTTCATGTGGAGGAAGATAAGCTGAAAATGGGTGAAGTAATCAGGATGCTTTCTGAAAAAACAGAAGGCAAGGCAGTAATTGTGGCTGACGTGGGGCAGCATCAGATGGCTGCCGCCCGGTATTCCAAATTCAAAGAAACCGACAGTTGGCTTACCTCTGGCGGATTAGGCACCATGGGCTATGCCCTACCCTCTGCCATGGGGGCTAAAATGGGCGCGCCCGATCGGGAAGTAATTGCCGTTATTGGAGATGGCTGTTTCCAGATGACCATTCAGGAATTGGGTACCATCGCACAAAGTAACATCCCTGTAAAAGTAATTATTCTTAATAATAATTTTCTGGGAATGGTAAGGCAGTGGCAACAGTTATTTTTCGACAACCGGTACTCATTTGTTGATTTAATAAACCCTGATTTTATTGCCGTTTCTAAAGGATTTGGTGTAAATGGACATAAAATAACCAATCATTCTGAACTTAGTGATGCATTGGACACACTGCTGGCTTCCAAAGAGGCTTACGTGTTAGAAGTAGCGGTGGAAAAAGAAATAAATGTATTCCCAATGGTAGCCTCTGGTACCGGGGTAGACCAGATCAGACTTGAATAATACAGTGTGGCAATGCACAAGCAGGTTGGAAAATTCTAAAATTTAAATAAAATGAAAAGGCGATACACCATTATTGTTTTCACTGAAAATAACTTCGGTTTGTTAAACCGGATTACCATTATTTTTTCCAGACGAAGAATTAATATCGAAAGTTTAACCGTCTCAGAAACAGAGAGAAAGGGAATTTCCCGATATACTATCGTCATAGAATATTATGAGGATAAAATCAAAACACTGATCAAACAAATCAGAAAGATCATTGGTGTGCTGATTGTATTTCATAACGAAGATGATGAAGTGTTTTTCAGTCAGATTGCTTTTTTTAAGATCGCGACAGACAATCTGGAAGATCGGGAACGGGTCATCAAATTTGTACAAACACATAATGCCCGCATTTCCTTTTCTACAACCGAGTACCTGGTGGTTGAAAAAACCGGAAATGAAGATGAAATTTATACCATGATGCGCTTACTGGAACCTTTTGGCGTGATTGAATTTGTGAAGTCGGGCCGGATCGCGGTAGTCAAAGATCAGTCGAGGTTCAGCAAATATTCTAAAAATCTGGATCCGGAAGGATGGTACAGCCAGGATGAGTTTCATCTGGATGCACCAGCCAATGGACTGCATTAAGGTTCAGATTATCTGAAAAGTAAATAATCAATTTTCTATATTAATCATAAAGTATAACTAACAATGGCAAAAATTAATTTTGGAGGTGTTGAGGAAGATGTGGTAACCCGGGAAGAATTTCCCCTTTCCCATGCACTCCAGGTTCTAAAAGATGAAACGATCGCTGTTTTAGGGTATGGCGTTCAAGGCCCAGCCCAAAGTCTGAATCTCAGAGATAATGGATTTAATGTAATTGTAGGGCAACGGAAACCTTCAAAATCCTACGAAACAGCAATTAAAGACGGCTGGGTAGAAGGCAAAACCCTGTTCTCAATCGAAGAGGCATGCCAAAAAGCAAACATCATCCTTTTTCTGCTTTCCGATGCAGGCCAGATCGCAGCATGGCCTACTGTGAAGGAATATTTAACTGAAGGCAAAACTTTAGTATTCTCTCATGGTTTCGGTGTAACGTACAAGGAACAAACCAGCATTGTGCCTCCAAAGAATGTAGACGTTACCCTGGTAGCGCCTAAAGGTTCCGGAACCAGCGTACGCAGATTGTTCCTGCAGGGCAAAGGCATTAACTCAAGCTTTGCTGTTTTCCAGGATTTTACCGGAAAAGCACGTGAGAAAATTCTTGCCTTAGGCATTGGTGTTGGTTCAGGCTATTTGTTTGAAACTACTTTCAGAAAAGAAGTTTTCAGCGATCTAACCGGTGAGCGCGGTGTGCTGATGGGCGCTATTGCCGGAGTAATGGAAGCGCAGTATAACCTGCTTCGCGGCAAAGGTCACACGCCCAGCGAGGCCTTTAATGAAACTGTGGAAGAACTTACAGAGAGCCTGATCAGACTGGTAGGTGAAAACGGCATGGACTGGATGTATGCCAACTGCTCCACTACCGCACAACGGGGCGCACTTGACTGGAAAAACAAATTCAGAGACGCGGTAAAGCCTGTTTTTGAAGAATTATATGAGAGCGTAAGCAATGGCAACGAAGCCAGAATTACCATCGAACGCAACAGCCAGCCTGATTATCGGGAGAAACTTCAGGTTGAACTGGACGAAATAAAAGATTCGGAAATGTGGCAGGCAGGTCGTAAAGTACGCGAACTGCGCCCCTAATCCTTATTAAAGTTTATTACAGAAGCACCAGTTTACGCTGGTGCTTTTTAGTTTTTATACCGGTAGCATTATGAAAGAAACGGTAAATACCGAAAATAAAATTATTCCCGTTGGCAATATCATTAGGGCAGCCCAGCGACTGAAAAAAGTTGTGATTCATACACCCCTTACCATCAGTATGAATCTTTCGGCACAATATGGAAGCGAAATTCTTCTGAAACGAGAAGATTTACAGGTAGTTCGCTCTTACAAAATTCGTGGGGCTTATAATAAAATTGCCAGCCTGCCCAGAAAATCACTTTCACAGGGTGTGGTGTGCGCCAGTGCGGGAAACCATGCCCAGGGTGTGGCTTATGCCTGCAACCTGTTGCAGATCAGAGCTACCATTTTTATTCCCAATCCTACTCCAAAACAAAAAATCAAACAGGTAAGTATGTTTGGGAAAGGGTATGTGGATATCCGTATCACCGGCGACACTTTTGATGATGCTTATCAGGAAGCCGTCAGCTTCTGTAAGGAGCACCAAAGCCAGTTTATCCATCCGTTTGATGATGAAAAAGTAATTGAAGGGCAGGGCACGGTAGGCCATGAGATTTTTAACGATACCGATCAGAAAATTGATTATCTGTTTATCCCCATCGGTGGCGGCGGATTAGCCGCGGGGGTTGGCAGTTATTTTAAGCAAATAAGCCCCCAAACCAAAATAATCGGTGTAGAGCCACAAGGAGCAGCCGCCATGAAGGAATCTTTGGAAAATGGTATTAACACCACGCTTGATACAATAGATAAATTTGTGGATGGGGCTGCCGTCAAACGGGTTGGTGACCTGAATTTTAAAATTTGCCAGCAGGTTTTGGATGATATTATTACGGTTCCGGAAGGTAAAATATGTGAAATCATTATCAAATTATACGAAGAAGATGCCATTGTGGTAGAACCGGCCGGTGCTTTGTCTATTGCCGCCCTCGATTATTATAAAGAGGAAATAAAAGGTAAAAAAGTGGTTTCCATTGTGAGTGGCGGCAACAACGATATTACCCGAATGGAAGAAATAAAGGAAAGGGCACTGCTCCATCAGGGATTGAAACATTATTTCCTGATCCGTTTTCCCCAACGGGCTGGCGCCTTAAAAGAGTTTGTAGCCGAAGTATTGGGGCCCAACGATGATATTACTCATTTTGAATATACCAAAAAAAATAACCGGGAAAAGGGGCCGGCTATGGTTGGAATTGAACTACAGTCGCCGGAAGACTTTGAAGCAATTATCACAAAAATGAATGCGAGGAATATCGCTTACGAACACCTGAATGAAAAAATGGATCTTTTCAGTTTTCTTATATAAAAAAAGCTATTCCAAATTAATGAAATAGCTTTTTATAAAAATTTACCTGTTCAGCTTATGCGCCTCCGGAAGCAGATTGAATTTTACTTACAATAGCGGCGTATCTTTCTTTCACAGCGCTGTCAGAAGCCAGTGCTTTTTTAACTGCATTGTAGGTTTGCCCTCCTAATACTCTTTTGATCATGGTTAAGTATGCGTTTTTAAATTCATCTCCCCTTTCGTCCTGCATCTTGGTAACATTTGCCATGAATTGCTTTTCTGTATCATTAGCGGGAGCCTCCCCTCCTGCTAAAGCATTGTAACGGTTTTTGATAGCCGGATCCTGCTTTTCAACGTATTCAGTTATCTGGGCAGACAACTCACTTTGAAATAAGGTCAGCGTTTCCTCTAAAATCGCATATTC
This sequence comes from Cyclobacteriaceae bacterium, assembly GCA_041745535.1. GTDB lineage: Bacteria > Bacteroidota > Bacteroidia > Cytophagales > Cyclobacteriaceae > JBGTIS01. Next base: position 12,723 of record JBGTIS010000344.1, read on the forward strand.
GTAAAGTTGCTGATCCGTAATTTCCTGAGCCATTGCATGATTGCTGGAAAATATACATAGAAATAAGCCAGACAATACACTAAATATGAAAACCTTACTTGAATTTTTCTTAGTCATAGTAACACTTTTTGTTTTTTTTAACATTAATTAATATAGAAATAAATAAGAATTATTGCTGATTTACAAGATAAATTTAATTTTTCTTTAAGGATTGGCCCTTATTGGAACAGCTGCCCTGTAAAACTTCAATTTTTTATTCAAATTTGCAACATTCATGCCGATTAAGATAAAAATTTCTGAAATCCTGAAAAACTTACTTATAAAATTGAAACTGGTTTTGTGAGAATTATAATAATAAAAACACCTTTGATGTGTCAGCTCTAAAAAGTTACTGACAAAATGTCATTTTTGCCTACAGATTTATAACTTTGTAATTACTTTAAAGTTTAAGAAATTATTGAATTTAGTTTATGAATTTAATTAAAGATTTAGATATACTTCCCCGGGAAGCAGAAGCTTGCGAAAGCATTAAGGTATCTGAAGACACGGCGAGCGGAAAAAAAAGAAGGCTGTACATCGAGAGTTATGGTTGCCAGATGAATTTTTCCGACAGCGAGATCGTTTCCTCCATTATGGCCGACAACGGGTTTGATACTACTTCGTCATACGAAATGGCCGATGTAATCTTTATTAATACCTGCTCCATACGCGATAAGGCGGAACAAACTGTCAGGAAAAGGCTTACGGTTTTTAATAAAGTAAAATCAAAAAACCCTGCATTGCTTATTGGTGTGTTGGGTTGTATGGCCGAGCGATTAAAAAGTAAACTGCTGGAAGAAGAAAAAATTGTTGATCTGGTAGCTGGCCCCGACGCGTACCGCGATCTTCCAAACCTGGTACAGCAGGTGGATGACGGGCAAAAATCTGTTAACACCTTTTTATCAAGGGAAGAAACTTACGCGGATATTAATCCCGTTAGGCTCAACACCAATGGCATTACCGCTTTTATCTCTATCATGCGCGGTTGCGACAACATGTGTTCTTTCTGCGTGGTACCGTTTACCCGCGGGCGGGAAAGAAGCCGTGACCCCTACTCTATTGTAAAGGAAGCCGAACAGTTGTTCCAACAAGGCTACCGTGAAGTTACGCTGCTCGGTCAGAATGTAGATTCTTACAAATGGTCTCCTAACTCTGAGGTAAAAGTTAATGCTGAAAGCAGTCAAATTGCTGAAAAAAACTTTGTCAATTTTCCCCGGTTATTAGAAATGGTAGCACTGATCCATCCGGATCTGAGAATACGATTTTCTACCTCTCATCCGAAAGATATTACCGATGAGGTACTACATACCATTAAGAATTACGAGAACATCTGTAATTATATTCATTTGCCGGCACAAAGTGGAAGTTCAAGAGTGTTAGACCTGATGAACCGCACCTATACCAGAGAATGGTACATGGAAAGAGTGGATGCCATCCGTCGGATTATTGGCGAAGACTGCGGACTTTCCTCGGATATGATCACAGGATTTTGCACCGAAACTGAAGAAGAACATGAGGAAACTTTAACCTTGATGGATTTTGCCCGTTATGATTTCTCTTATATGTTTTATTATTCAGAACGGCCAGGAACTTTAGCTGCCCGAAAATTTGAAGATGATATTTCCCTGGATATCAAAAAACGGCGGTTGAAAGAAATTATAGAAAAACAGCAAAAACTTTCACTGGCGCGAAATCAACAGGATATAGGCAAAGTTCATAAAGTCTTGATCGAAGGGTTTTCCAAACGTTCAGATGATGATTTACAAGGCCGCAATTCCGCGAATAAGGTAATTGTTTTTCCTGGAAAAAATTATCAGAAAGGTCAGTATGTAAACGTATTGGTCCATGATTGTACAGCGGCAACGTTGTTGGGAAACATTATTTCCTGATTTGTTTTACAACTGAACCAGTAATTTTTACTTCAGGAAAACTAACATTAGTTAAATTTTTTAATCCCAAAAGCATTGGACACTTCAACATTACAGAGCATTAAGCAGCGGTTTGGAATTATCGGCAACTCATCCCGTTTGAATCAGGCTATTACCGTAGCCATTCAGGTTGCTCCTACCGATATGACCGTGCTGATAACCGGAGAAAGCGGCAGCGGGAAAGAATCGTTTTCAAAAATCATACATCACCTTAGCCCAAGGAAACACGGGCAGTTTATTGCCATTAACTGTGGTGCCATACCAGAAGGAACCATAGATTCAGAATTGTTTGGTCATGAAAAAGGCGCTTTTACCGGTGCTCAGGAAGCCAGAAAAGGCTATTTTGAAGTTAGCAATGGCGGTACCATGTTTCTGGACGAAATTGCCGAAATGCCTTTGGGCACCCAGGCCCGGTTGTTAAGGGTATTGGAAAACGGCGAATTCATCAAAGTAGGTTCATCGAAAGTACAAAAAACCAATGTGCGAGTAGTGGCTGCTACCAACATTAATTTGATGGATGCGGTAGAAAAGGGTAAATTCAGAGAAGACCTGTATTACCGGTTGAGTACAGTGCCTATTTTTGTGCCTCCCTTGCGGGATCGGGGAAATGATATTGACTTACTTTTCAGAAAGTTCGCGACGGATGTGGCTGAAAAGTACCGCAATAAACCCATTTATCTCACTCCTGATGCAAAAGATATACTTTTAAAGTACCGTTTTCCCGGAAATATCCGGCAGTTAAAAAACCTGGTAGAACGCATGTCGGCCCTGCAATTAGAGCCTGAAGTTGACGTTGAAACATTAACGCGATATATGCCGCAGGAAAAGAGCAGACTACCGGCCTTATACCGGAAAACTCAGGCTGAAAATGAGCACTTTACTGAAAGGGATATTTTATATAAGGTATTGTTTGAAATGAAGAATGATGTAACTGAACTGAAACGTTTGGTATACAGCATTTTACAAAATGAACATCAGAACAACCATATTCTCAATCAGCACCAGGCCTTTTTTGACGATATGGACGAAAATATACCTGAAAAACCCAATAGGAAGCCGGTCGAAGAAAGTTATACCCCTGGACCATATTTAATCAATCCGAAAGAGGCCAGAAATGGAAACGTTCCCGACCGGAATACCTACGATTTGTCTAATATTGAGGACATTACCCACGAAACCGAAGAGAATGATTCGCTTTCTCTGGAAAAAAAAGAAAAAGAAATGATTGTAAAAGCACTTAGAAAAAATAACAATAAGAGAAAACATGCGGCACGAGATTTGGGTATTTCTGAAAGAACGCTATACAGAAAGATTAAACAATATGAAATTGAATAGATTTTTTGTTGTTTTTTTATTTTTTACGGCCCTTACATTTCAGCAATGTGGAGTATATTCATTTACAGGAGCTTCTCTTTCACCAGATATAAAAACTATATCAATTGATAATTTTTACAATGATTCGGGTGGTGGCCCTGCCAATTTAAGCCAGTTGTTCTCAGAAGAGGTTAGAGATTATTACCAAAGAAATACCAGTCTTTCCCTGGTTCCGTCCAATGGCGATTTGTTACTGGAAGGAAGCATAACCGGCTATCAGTTTACACCAATAGCGCCACAGGCTTCCGGTACCGATGCCACCGTGGACCGGGCTGGTCAGATGCGGCTTACAATTACAGTAAAAGCTTCTTATGTCAATACACAAGATGATACGTTTGATTTCAATAACAGATCTTTTTCGTTTTTTGCCGATTTTGACGCCAATCAGGATCCGGCAGCAGTTGAAAACCAACTGATTGATGAAATAACCGAGAAAATTATTCTCGATATTTTCAACGCCACAGTGGCAAACTGGTAGAATAAATTATTTGATTAAAATTTTACAACATGGGTATTACTAAACAACAACTGCTGGAATTTTTAAGCCAGCCGGAAGCACTTACCAATTCTGATACAACAGGCCTTGAATCGCTGGTACAAAAATATCCTTATTTCCAATTAGCTTATTCGTTAATTGCCAAATCGAAACACGACCGCCAAACTCCTAACGCTTATCAGGCTTTAAGCAAAGCTTCTATTTACGCGCCCGATCGACGTGTGCTGAAACAATTATTTTACGATAATTTACACATCGATTATATCAGAACCGACACCCATCACCTGTCTGCTGATACAATCGCTGATCAGGATGTGTCCACCGCGTCTATTGAATCGGAAGTTCCTACTTTTTCTGAAACTGAAACTACCGAATCGGAATCATTACCCGCTTCATCACATTCCGAAATTAACCAGGAAGAAACTATTGCTGATAATACAGCGAGCAATATACAGGCACCAGAAGCTGAGATTCAAACCAGCGATACATCATCAAATTCTGTTGAAGAGCATCCTTCCACTGAAGAAAACGAACTCACCCCCAATGAGATAAAATCAATTGAGCAGGAAGAACCTGTCGCCGAAGTACCTGTCGCCGAAGTACCTGAGGAACCTGAATTACAAAACTCGGAGGAGGAGCCTGAAGTTACAAACAAAGAAGACGAATCGGTGTATGATGAATTACAGACAAACCTGGAAAAACTAAAAAAGAGCCGACTTAAGTTTGATGATGGTGAGCCGGAAGAATCAGAAGAAAGCCCCGAAAAATCATCGGATAAAAAAAAAACAGTAAGCGAAAGTAGCACCCAGGAATCATCGGTTTTACTTGGCGATTTCTCTCAATTTCCAGATAGAAGCTTGAATTTTGGCTCGAAACAGATTGAACAGATTGAAATTATCAACAAATTTATCAGCAGTGATACCAATCACTCCATTGTGCTGAAAAACAAAAATCCCCAAAGTACTGAAATTCAAAGTGACCTCTCTGAAACCAGCACAGCCATTAGAGAGACCCCTGTTACTGAAAACTTTGCTGTGATTATGGAAAAGCAGGGTAAAATAGACAAGGCTGTTGAAATATACCGGAAATTAATTTGGAAATTTCCTCAAAAAAAGACGTACTTTGCAGACAAAATTAAAGAACTGACCGAAAAAGAATAGGATGTATACGTTTATTATTAGTTTAATTATTGTTGTAGCGATATTGCTGGTTTTGATAGTGCTGGCCCAAAACCCTAAAGGAGGCGGATTATCCAGCCAGTTTGGCGGAAGCGGATCATCCAGTCAGATGATGGGCGTTAAACGGACTACCGACCTGTTAGAAAAACTTACCTGGGGATTTGCCATTGCATTGGTTGTGCTTACCCTTTCTTCAAACTTATTGCTGGACGGTAACGAAAACCAAACCGGCATTACAAGCCCCAATATTGAAAGAGCCCAGGAACGAGGTGTACTACCCAATTTGAATGCGCCTTCTATCGGGCAGGACTCCACGGGTGGTACCCTGAACCAGGATATCGAGAGCTTAACCGAAGATGATTCTTTATAATCAATTTCTAAACTTTTAAGCCGCTTTTCCAATCTGCCGCATCAGTAGCCGTTTGGTTATGGGCAGCAATGTTTCTTTTACCGGGCACTTTACCTCAGCTCTGGCCAGATACGTAGCAGGATTAGGAAAAGACTTATTTTGGCTAATCAGATCAGCTTTTAATTTTTCAAAACTATACCCAATCCCAATTTTTTTGTTTTCCAGAAATTCAGTTTTTATGGCTTTATATTTTTCATTGGCCTTTTCAAAAACAGTAATCTGATACTGATATACCTGCGTTTCGTTACTATTATATTCCTTTATAAATAAATATCCCTCATACGTATATAAAGGCATAATGCCAATAGGCTCGATGGCTACGCTTTTGGCAATGTGGTCAAAAATTCCTCTTCCCATTTCCAGGGTGTCTTTAAATTCCTCAATGGCAAAGTTGATCACTTCTGAAATACCTTCCATAAGCCGGTCATCCTCTACAATGGTTCTATATTTTATTTTTAGTTTTTCAAAATCCGCTTTACTTATCCGCTTGGGAAAATTTTCGTAAAGCAATTTTTTATTGTCTTTGATAGCCAGCAGATTGTTATAATGTAACACCAAATCCGACAGAAACGGATATAACCTTTTCTCATCGAAGTTTGCTTTTACATTTTGCATGTAGGCCAGCAGCACATATTTTTTATATTCCGGATCAAGAAGTCCTTCTGTAATCCAATCCTGATGTAAATAAGTCATGCAATTTAATTTAATACGATGATAAATTTTATCAATAAGATAAGAGAACGTGCAATTATGTCAGTGACAAATTAATGAAATTTCCCTAAGATGTAAGTTATTCTGCAATATTGGCTGTAAATTGCGCAAAATTTAAGGGTTGGCATAAGAAGTGCAACACCAATACCGTACACTAACAATATTTTAACAACAGTTTAAAGTATTCTAAATCAAAATTTAATAAAAAAAATGTCAAAAGTAAACATTACCCCCCTAGCAGATAGAGTTCTTGTTGAGCCTGCTGCCGCTGAGGAAAAAACAGCCTCGGGCATCATTATTCCTGATACTGCCAAAGAAAAACCACAAAAAGGTTCCGTAGTCGCAGTTGGAGCAGGTAAAAAAGACGAGCCATTAACCGTAAAAGTTGGCGACAATGTACTATATGGTAAGTACGCCGGCACTGAAGTTACTGTAGATGGCAAAGAATATTTGATTATGCGGGAATCTGATATTTTCGCAATTGTTTAACATTGACCGAACACTTAATTAAACACTAAAATTTTAGTAAAAATGGCAAAACAAATTTTTTTTAATACAGAAGCAAGAGATAAGGTTAAAAAAGGAGTCGATACCTTGGCCAATGCTGTAAGGGTAACTTTGGGTCCTAAAGGCCGAAATGTTGTGATCGACAAAAAGTTTGGTGCTCCTTCTGTAACAAAAGATGGTGTTTCCGTAGCAAAAGATATTGAATTAAAAGATCCCATCGAAAATATGGGAGCCCAACTGGTAAAAGAAGTCGCATCCAGAACCGCGGACAATGCCGGTGATGGTACTACCACTGCTACCGTACTGGCCCAGGCAATTTTCTCTAACGGAATTAAAAACGTAGCTGCCGGCGCCAATCCTATGGACCTGAAAAGAGGTATTGACAAAGCTGTGATCGCTATTGTTGAAAACCTGCACAGCCAGTCTAAAGCGATCAGCGATTCAAGTGAGATAGCCCAGGTGGCTTCCATTTCTTCTAACAACGACGAAGAAATCGGTAAAATGATTGCCGATGCCATGGATAAAGTTGGTAAAGATGGTGTAATTACCGTTGAAGAAGCTAAAGGTACGGATACTGAAGTGAAAACTGTAGAAGGTATGCAATTCGACAGAGGCTATCTTTCCGCTTACTTTGTAACTGATACCGAGCGCATGGAAGCTGAGCTTGACAATCCTTTTATTCTTATCTATGATAAGAAAATTTCAACCATGAAGGATTTATTGCCTGTGCTTGAAGCGGTTTCACAAACTGGTCGTCCTTTGTTAATTATTTCAGAAGATGTAGAAGGTGAAGCACTTGCTACGCTGGTTGTAAACAAAATCAGAGGTTCATTAAAAGTAGCCGCTGTAAAAGCGCCTGGCTTTGGCGATCGCAGAAAAGCCATGTTAGAAGATATCGCTATCTTAACCGGTGGTACTGTAATTTCTGAAGAGCGTGGATACAAACTTGAAAACGCTTCTTTGGAATATCTGGGTAACGCGGAAAAAATTACCATCGATAAGGACAATACTACCATTGTAAACGGTGCTGGTGAATCTTCAGAAATTCAGGCACGTGTAAGCCAGATCAAAGCGCAGATAGATACTACCAGCTCTGATTACGACAAAGAAAAATTACAGGAGCGCTTGGCCAAGCTTTCTGGTGGTGTGGCAATTCTGTACATCGGTGCTGCCACAGAAGTGGAAATGAAAGAGAAAAAAGACAGAGTAGAAGATGCCCTGCATGCAACCAGAGCTGCCGTACAAGAAGGCGTGGTAGCTGGTGGTGGCGTTGCTTTGGTACGTGCCAGCAGCGTACTAGACAACCTTGAGTCAGAAAACGAAGATCAGGCAACCGGTATCAACATTGTTAGAATCGCACTGGAAGCTCCTCTGAGAATAATTGCCGAAAATGCGGGTAAAGAGGGTTCTGTAGTGGTTCAGAAAGTAAAAGAAGGAAAAGATGACTTTGGATACAATGCCAGAACCGATAAATATGAAAACTTAACCGCTGCAGGGGTAATTGATCCTACCAAAGTAACCAGACTGGCACTTGAAAATGCTGCTTCAATTGCTTCATTGTTAATAACCACCGAATGTGTTATTGCCGATGAACCTGAAGAAGATAAAGGCGCGCCTGCCGGTATGCCTCCCGGAGGAATGGGCGGTATGGGCGGCATGATGTAAGCCAATTAATGCCAACTAATAGATTTGAAAAAGTGCCCCAATGCGGGCACTTTTTTTATGTATCTGCCTTTGTAATCAGGGTTACAAATTGCTTTAGTATCAATGCTGATTCCTTGCTTTTTTCCAGCATACCAAAATGGGCCACTTCATTCAGCACATGCAGGATTACGCGATCGGGTAGCCAGACCTGATCTTTCAGAGACAAGAAAGAAATTAGGTGATCGTTTTTACCGGTAACAAACATAACCGGATACCTGGCATTTTTAAGTGTTTCGGTGCGGTCAGCCCGGTCCCGCATGGCAGCCGTAGCCTCAATGGCCGACGAAACGGCGGTATTACTTATTATGGTTTCAACTTGCCTGATTACCTGTATTAATTCAGCTTTTCGCTCTTCATAAAAAAGGGAAGCAGCAAATCCTATAGCGAAAGCCGCCATTCCGTTTGCCTTTAAAAAGTTGATGGTTTTATCGCGTGCCGCCTGTTTTTCAGCTGTATCGGCCAAAGCAGTAGAATGAAACAGCGCGAGGCCAGCTATCATATCAGGATGTTTTTCTGCCAATGATAAGGCGATGTATCCTCCCATTGAATGTCCGATTACAATGGCTTTTCTGATTTGCTTTTCAACGAGAAAATCAAAGATCCGCTCCGCGAAATCAAGTATGGTAATGGGAGATTGAAGAGGTTTGTTTTTTCCAAAGCCTGGCAGATCCATTGCAATAACCCTGGCAACTTTGGATAATTCAGGCACAATGGGCTCCCAAATTTCTTTGCTTTCACAAAAACCATGAAGTAAAATTACCGGCGTTAACTGGCCGGCTTCAAAATAAGACAATTCCTTCACTGAATTTTAGGTTTTATTTTCTGGAAAATCTTAATTTTTACTATTCTATAATATCAAGGTTATTAAAAGGACTGTTGGTCAATCGCCCTATTTTTTCTCTTCCAAAGTAAATCCAGTCTAAAACAAACCGTTTGTCAGAACTTTGCATACTATCTTCAGATTCAAAAGTAAAATAAAGATTATAATTCCCTTCTATACCTCCTACCCTGGCCGTTAGTTTCTGCCAGGAATTCGCATCCTCACTGATATTAACCCGACTCAGGTCGGGCCCTGAAAAATCTCCAATTCTCAAGCTTAATTGTCCTGGCACCCACGATTTGAACCAGTAAGTAATATGATTCACCCCTGTAAGATCAATATTATTAAAACAAATATACCCGAGTGGGTTCGTAAACCGAACCATATTAGCCGCCATTTTAACCGCGCCACTTATGCTATCACAGGTAACCGCTTTTACTTTTGGGTTATGAATTAAAAACTCTTTACTGATCCGTTTTGGTGGTATTGAATCACTTCCGGAATCCTGAAAGGAAACTTCCATCAACAGGTTGGCATTTGATTCTTCCATTCCCCAATCAAATTTGAATTCCCCTTTTGGGCTGATGGAATCGGGCCAATTACCTACTTCCGTTTTAGATACATAATAGCGTCCATATTCGGCATTGTACCGAACAGCGATCGTCGAATCCGCAGGCTCGCTTCTTAACTTCACTGTGGCAGAAAACGGATAATCGTGTTCATTCCAAACCCCATCTTCCAGATCGTTCACATTAATCTGGTACGAAAAGCTGGCGTTTTTCCAATAGAAGGAAGTGTTATCCACTGAGCTCAATGTGATTCGCGGAATGGCATTCCCCACCGTAATTTTAACAGAGTCAGTAGAAAAACTTCCCATTTTGTCAATTGCCTGAACTTTTGGATAATAAATTCCAGGTTTCAAAAAAGTATAATTCAATTTAGGTTCTTGCGTCACAATTGTGGCACCTTCAATTGTCCAAACAAATTGGAGAGAATCATCAGGATCAGGATCGTAGGATAATCCGGTATTAAAATTCACGGAAAGTGGCTCTGCCCCGTAATTGATGTCAGCAGAAATTTTACTGACTGGCGAACGATTTTTGATCGCATAAGTAATATGTTTCAGGGAAGCTTGAGCGTTGTTGGCAAAAGCAAATCTGCCATAATCCAAAACATATAAGGATCCGTCGGGGCCAAACTGCATGTCAGCCAGATTTTCGATATTGAAAGAGTCTATAACGGGTTCTGTTTCCCATTTACCATTATAGCAAGTCGTGGCATTTAGTTGTTGCCGCTCCTGGTCGAAGAAAAAAAATTTACCATTATAGTACTTAGGAAATTGGTTTTTGGAGAAAATATGAGGATTATACCAATAAATCGCACAAGTGTTAAGAGGTAGGTTTGAAAGCTTATTTCTTTCAGAAATCGTCGGTAACCATGCCTCCTCACTTAAGGAATTTACTATGCCTGAATTACTGTTGGAAAAACCGAAAGGGCTGCTATTTAAACAGTTTATTTCCTGAAAGTTTTCTGCCTGGTCAACAATTTCAGGTTGCGGAAAAGTGTGGTTTGCCGAAGTTTGACTCTCTTTAATATTTAAATAGTTTCTGTCGGTATTAAGCGGAATCTTATAAAAAATTCGCGATGAATCAGCTTTGAGATTTTGATTACTTGTGAATTGCCAGGGGTGGCTACCCAATCCAAAAATCAGGTTTCCTACCTGATCAAATTCCAGCGTATTTCCTGCGGTTTTCTGCTCACCAGTCCATACCGGTACTTTAATTATGTCTTTTCTGGTGTTCAGAATCAGGCTATCCTCGGCCAGGTAATATCTGGAAACGTATTCGTAGCAGGAATCATTTTTGGCATTATAACCAAAATAGACCCAGCGGTTCTTATTAAAATTCGGGTCTAAAGTGAGCGTATTTAATCCGCCCTTTACCGAATAATTCACATCCAGTTGGGCTATGCGTTTACTTTCTTTTTTTCTTTCAGAATAGTAAAATACGGCGCCTGTTCTTTCTATCAGTAATACATCCTGGTTATCTAAAACTTTAATCCCCATGGGCTCCTGCAATCGATCCAAAAGGGTAATAACCGAAAATTTCTGAGAGGAAGGTACCGAAGGTAAATTAATCCGATCATAAGACGGGAACGAACTATCAGCAATCAGTTCTGTCAGGCACTCGGCTAGTTTGTCACTTGTAAAATTTTCATCGGAAACCACATACAATTTTCCCAAACCAATTGTAAAAACCGTGTGCCCAACAGGTCGTGTTTGATCATGCACTGATATAAAATTAGCTAATTTTGTAGTAGTGCTTGCCAAATCGTTCAATGTATCGGCACCAAAAAGAATTCGCGTAATTGCTTTGATATTATCTGAATTTGGCTGATGCCTGTCAAAATTGAAATACAGGATACTTCCCCCGGCCAATACAAACCTTTTTAATTCTATTAATTCTTCATAATTAAGGTTTATGCTGCTGTTTAAAGCAATAGCCTGATAATTAATCAGAGAATCCTCTGTCAGATATTTTTTGTTCTCTACGCTCGTGATTTTAATTGGAAGGGCCCGACTGGCATTCATGAAATTAATGAGCGGCGGATCTTCCGCTAAAATGCCTGAAAGTAATAATATTGATGGCCGCAATGGAGTTGGCTGGCAACCCATTCGCATACTTAGGAGGCAAAGGCATATTAATTTAACCAGTATGGTTATTTTATTTGTGGTCATAAAATAAATATTTCGCTACACGAATGGGTAGCCTGCTAATACTACCCTGGTTATTGGATAACCATTCTGAATACTGGCTTATTCAGTAAAAATTCTGAAATCAGATTTTTTAGTAATTATAATCAATTTTAATTATTCAAATACTTTTTTGAATAATAATAGCAGGATTTTTTTAGGAATGCAAAAAGTAGCTAACTATCGGCTAAATTAAAATGTTAAAGTGCGGCTGTTGGGTAACGTTTTCTGGCTTTCCAACAAACTGTTCAATTCTTTTACCATTTCAGGATGTTGGGCATACAAATTATTTTTTTCGCGTGGATCGGTGTCCAGATTATACAGTTGCCCTGGTGTTTTCACAGGTTCTCCTTCTATTCCGGCTACCTTGCTTAAACCTCCCGAACCTTGGCCTTGAATTAGTTTCCAGGAACCCTTTCTGATAGCAAATGTGCCATCACCTGAATGAGTAATCATCGATTCTCTGATAATTCTCTCTGAATTTTGGGTTAACAAAACAGATGAAAAATCAAAACTATCTTCACCAGCATTACTGGGCAGTGTAGCACCCGTAATTTTGGCAAAAGTTGCCATTAAATCGGTTAGGCAAATCATCGCATTATTTTTTTCACCTTTTAAAAAATGATGGGGCCACCAGGCAATCAGGGGTATTCGGTGTCCTCCTTCCCAGATATCCGCTTTTGTACCGCGCCAATCGCCATTTGGGTAATGGCCAAATTTTTTAGTTACGGCATCAATTTTTTGCCAATCCTCTCCCCGGGTGATGGGATCGCCCGCATAGCCGGGTGAACCATTATCGCTGGTAAAAATAATAATGGTATTTTCATCCAGCTTTGATTTTTTTAGAGCCTCCCTGATAGCTCCTACTGAATAATCGACCTGAACTACCAAATCACCATAATCACCGGCATGGCTTGTACCTAAAAACTCTTTGGCTGGCTTAATAGGTGTATGGGGTGCTGTGAGCGAAAAAAACAGAAAGAATGGTTCATCCTGTTTTCGAGATCCCTGGTCCTGGATGAAATCCACAGCTTTTTGGGTAATATTGGGCAGAATATTTTCCAGGTCCCAGCCTTCCCGCATCATACCAGGACTTCCATACACCGAATTTGGTTTCTGGATATTGGGCAACTTTCCAACGATCTTTCTATTTTCAATAAAACAATAGGGTGGATAATTCGGCACGTCCACACCATAAAAATAATTGAATCCAGCTCCCAACGGACCGCCCGCTATTTCCTTCGAAAGATCTATTTGATTTCCTGTATTCATCGAACCCAGTGACCAGGGAATTTCACTTTGCGCATCAGGTTTAAGGGGCCAGTTCCATCCCAAATGCCATTTACCAATTAAAGCAGTCTGATAACCCTGTGTCCGAAGCATAGAAGGCAGCGTTACCCGGTTTTCCTCAATCAATGACCAATCGTAAGGGTAAAGCACCCATTTTTTTAATTTTCCCCTCCAGGCATATCTACCGGTTAAAATACCATAACGGGTGGGCGTACAGGCAGCTGCCGGAGCATGTGCATCGGTAAACATAATGCCCTCTTCAGCTAACCGATCAATATTTGGGGTAGGAATTTTAGAATTAGCGTTATAACAGGAAGCATCACCATATCCCATATCATCAGCCAATATCAAGATAATGTTAGGATGTTTTATGGGTTTTCGCGAAATTTTAAGATTGGTAAGATTTGAAAAAAGCAGGACAGAGATTACGAACCCAGATAGGGTTAAAGATTTAATAATATTCATTTGGCCAACAATTCGTTTTTTGGGATAAAGTCTAATTATCTATCATCCAAAATTTCGGCCAGAAAAACAGGTATGTAATAATTATTACATTTTTATTATAATTATATTTATAATATTTGTCCTATAATTTAAATATTCTATTTAAATAATGAATTAACAAAATTTTAGCACATTCCAATATTTCTATTGTATTAGCAAAATATTATTAATTGGTATTATAAGTAATTCATATTGGTTAATAAATATTTAATTAACCTTTTTCTATTTTTTGTATTAATATATTCCATTTAATTGCTTAAATTATTGTAATCTTTTCAAAGGAAGGTTATTTTCGTATTTCAGCCTGTAGTAATTTTATTTTCTCATCTCTCAGGGAAAAACTGGCCCACAATGCGTCTGTTTATGGAATGAAAGGAGAATTTATCTTCAAAGACCGGTTTAAGAGATTGGGGAAATTTTAATTATTTATAAATTAGATAATTACGTAAGCAAAATTCTATAATGAAATATAAAAAATAATATAATTTTTTTTATATTTGTTATAATTATTTAAATTCAAATTAAATTTATTTCCATGGAAAACTATCCGGAACTACTAAAACATCCTCAGGCTGCAGAAGATTTTTTCAATACCTACAAGAAATTTCTTCCTGAAAAGCAATTTCTTACCGGTTTTAATTTCGCGATTCATTGCGACAATTTTCATTGGGCATTTAACAGATATTTAGTGAGCGAGAAGAAAAGCATGTACCGAATCAATTCTTTAGTTAGGGAATTTTTTAACGAAAATAAGGATCAGAACCGAAGGCTGGTGTTGTACATTCTTTTTATAAAAGGCTTTCTTCAAATTACAGAAGATATGCTTTTGCAAAGCGAATATTACGAATTAATGAATAAATTCGAAAACGCCCAGCATAATATTCAAAACCTGATTGGGATGCTTGCGGCTGAATCTGTCGATAATATTCCTACATTCTAAGTACCCCACCTTAATTGGCTATAATACAGACTTTATAAATTTACTCATTAGCAGGTAATCAGGTCACCTGCTAATGAGCATATAATTTTTTTTTCTGATTGAAGCTGGGACTTATCAATTAAATATTCCTAATCATACTTCTGGGTAATCCTTCCTTTTTTCACTGTTTCATCAAATAAAAAATATTTTTCGCGAAGGCCTGGATTTATCAAAATCTCTATATTGGTAAAACATACTTCATTTTAGCTTTATTAAGAATTGCTTCGGCACGATCAATTAGCACCACAGTGGAAGAGCCATTCACATTAATTACCTTAATAGTAGGACAATTCCTTTCTTTTGCGATTTGAATTACTTTTTCTGACCGCTCGATCATGGTAAAAACATCATCACGTGAAGCTAACCGGCCCGGGAACTCTAAATCTAAATAAGTTATCATAGCTGTTTTTTATTAATTCTATTTTATCTCAAATGTAATTAAAACATTACATATGTCAAAATAGTTATATTATTTATTTGAATAAATAAATAACTTTGATAAGTCAGGTTTACTTTTAAAATAAAGGAAAATGAAAACCCGAAATTTTAATCAAGAACTACAATTGCACTCCGCGATATTAAAATTATAAGTATGCGACATAATACTACCCTTAAAATCTAAATATTATGGTAGAATTTATATATTTGTAATGTACTCATTAGGGTATTACCTGATATTAATTTTAATTTATTCTAAGCTATTTATGGAAAATTCTGGCAAAAATGTTTATTACCCCACCAGGAGGAAATTTATAAAATCATCTGGCACCGCGCTGATAGCAGGTAGCCTTCCCCTGAATGTTCTTATGTCTAAATCTTTCACCCGGAACGACAACACATTAAAAGTTGGCCTCATCGGGTGTGGTGGTCGTGGTACCGGAGCCGCTAAACAGGCGTTAGATGCGGATAAAAATGTTGTGTTAACCGCAATGGCAGATGCTTTTGAAGACAGAATATTAAGCTGCCAGGAAAACCTTAAAAAAATACATGGCGATAAAGTGCAGGTATCTAAAGAGAATTTATTCGTCGGGTTCGATGCTTTTCAGAAAGTGATAGATGCTGATGTGGATGTAGTGT
The DNA here is from genome assembly GCA_041745535.1 of Cyclobacteriaceae bacterium. Taxonomy (GTDB): domain Bacteria; phylum Bacteroidota; class Bacteroidia; order Cytophagales; family Cyclobacteriaceae; genus JBGTIS01. The sequence goes on from JBGTIS010000344.1 coordinate 28,491, forward strand.
TACTGGCAACTCCTCCCGGTTTCAGACCTGACCACCTGGAAGCCGCCATCAAGGCCGGTAAACATGTGTTTTGTGAAAAACCTATGGCTGTGGATGCGCCTGGTATACGTAAAGTTATGGAAACCGCAAAACTGGCTCAGGAAAAGAATCTTTCCTTAGTTTCCGGCTTCTGCTGGAGGTATCATTATCCGAAAAGGGCTTCTTTTCAAAAAATTCTGGATGGTGCCATTGGCGATGTTTCTACCATTTATAATACCTACAATACTAGTACTTTGTGGTCAAAACCCCGTGAAGCTGGCTGGACAGAAATGGAATATCAAATGCGGAACTGGCTATACTATAACTGGTTGTCGGGCGATCATATCATGGAACAGGCGGTCCATAGTATAGACATGATGTCATGGGCAATGGGTGATATCCAGCCTGTAAGCGCTACCGCGACAGGAGGGCGACAAGTGCGAACCGAGCCTGAGTTTGGGCACATTTTCGATCATTTTGCCGTGGTTTATGACTACGGTGACGGTAAAAAAGGATTCCATTTTAGCCGGCAACAGCTCAACTGTGCCTACAGCTATGCAGTGGAAGTATTTGGCAAAGAAGGAAACGCGCTTATTGATTGTACCCGGGATGTACATGAAGTAAACGGGGCAGAAAAATGGAGATACAAAGGTGAAAAAAATGATATGTATCAAACTGAACATAATGAACTTTTTGCCTCCATCAGAAATAGTAAGCCTATGAATGATGGCTCATGGATGGCACAAAGTACCATGCTGGCCCTAATGGGCAGAATGGCTGCGTATACCGGTGAAGTAGTGACCTGGGATATGGCTTTAAACTCGGAAGAAAAATTAGGTCCTGAGCAATATTCCTGGGATCTGAATTATCCTGTACCACCTGTGGCCATGCCAGGCAAAACAAAATTCATCTAGCTTTAATGCGTATATCTTTGAAAAAAAATGTAACCCGGCGGGAATTTGTTCTAAAAAGCAGTCAGATCTGTTCAGCTTTGAGTCTGTCTCCTTTCATCCATATTTCCGCGATTTCCGCAGGCCTAAATAGCAGTTTAAAAAATAAGAGGAATATCAAAAAATCGTTGAAATTTGGTATGGTGGAAGAAGGTACTTCCATCCTCGAAAAATTTAAACTGTTAAAGGAATTGGGTTACGATGGTGTTGAACTGGATAGCCCATCTGATTTGGATCAAGATGAAGTACTGGCTGCCAAAAAAGAAACCGGATTAGAGATTCCGGGTATCATCGATTCGGTACACTGGAAGTTTCATCTTACTGATCCTGACCCGGCCGTCAGGGCCAAAGGCATTGAAGGTTTGAAAACCGCGTTAAACGACTGCAAACGCTTTGGAGGAACCACAGTATTACTGGTTCCGGGTGTGGTTAACAAAGATGTATCGTATGAATCAGCCTATAAAACCTCGCAGGAAGAAATCAGAAAGGTATTGCCATTGGCCGAAGAACTCGATATTAAAATAGCCATAGAAAATGTGTGGAACAATTTTCTGTTAAGCCCATTGGAAGCTGCCCGTTATGTAGATGAGTTGGATAGTCCGATGATTGGCTGGTACATGGATGTGGGTAATGTGGTACGGTACGGATGGCCCGAACATTGGATCAGAACTTTGGGTAAACGAATCCTAAAAATGGATATCAAAGAGTATAGCCGCGAAAAACAGGAAAAAGAAGGAATCTGGAAGGGTTTTGACGTGAATTTGTTAGAAGGTGATTGCAACTGGCCTGCCGTAATGGCTGCCGTTGATGAAATTGGTTATACAGGATGGGGCTCTGCTGAAGTACCAGGCGGAAAACGTGACCGGCTTAAAGATATATCGGACAGGATGGATAAAATTTTTAATAGCTAATTTCTTTTCTTTAAGTTTCGTTTGACTGTGAATCGGTTTTACAATAATTATGGAAACCGGGTTATCTAAATGCCCGGTTTTCCGTAATATTGTATGAACTTGTAAAATTTGATGAAATGGGCAAAGAAAACTACCTGATCACCATAATTGTCCCTGTATTTAACGAAGAAGATAGCCTGGGTGAGTTCTATAAGGTTTTTTTACATTATTTTAAAATTACACCTGTTCCCACACAGGTTTTATTTATCGATGATGGATCAACCGACAAAAGCCTCAGAATTATTAAGGATATATGCAAAAAGAATAACCGGTTTGCATATGCGTCACTTGACAAGAATTATGGGTTAAGTACAGCCATTAAAGCAGGAATTGATCTGAGCAATACACCTTATATCGGATATATTGATTCTGACCTGCAAACCAATCCCGAGGATTTCCTCCTTTATTTTCCCTTTATGGAAGAATATGCTATGATTAATGGCATCAGAAAAAAACGTAATGATGGCTTTATTAAAAAATTATCTTCCTTTATCGCCAATCGCTTCAGGAAATTTATGATTAACGATGGAATTACAGATACGTGTTGTCCTTTAAAAATACTAAAAACTGATTACGCGAAACGGATTCCTTTCTTTACGGGAATGCACCGATTTATTCCTGCGTTGGTGCAATTACAGGGTGGCAAAGTAAAGCAAATCCCCATCAGGCATTTTCCACGATTTGCCGGGACCTCCAAGTATCATCTCTTTAACCGGCTCGTTGGCCCCTTCACAGATACTTTGGTTTTTACATGGATGAAAAAAAGATATATCAATTATCAGGTAAGTGAGCAAAAAAATATAGAGATGGAAAACACTGTCCCCCAGGAAGTTGTTAATTCAACTAACTGATAATTATCTGAATTCTAAGTTTCAATTTATTATAAATCGCGATAGCTACGATATATGCATGGCAATACAATAATTTATATTATTGGATTTACTGCCCAGATTTTGTTTTCTGCCAGGCTTTTGATCCAATGGTTTAAGTCTGAAAAAACAGGAAGGGTATTATCGCCTACTATTTTCTGGCAACTCAGCCTGATCGCCTCTTTTCTTCTGATGGTATATGGAATTCTCCGTGACGATCTGGTAATCATACTGGGCCAGGTGCTCTCCTATTTTGTATACATCCGAAATCTGCAGTATAAAAACGCATGGCGTTATATACCGGTTTACTTTAAAGGATTGGTCCTAATTTTTCCCTTTGTCTCCATTGCCTGGCTTGCTTCCGGGTTAAGCCATAACCTCAATTATATAATCTCGCATACCACCATTCCCATGTCTATGCTGATTTGGGGAAGTGCCGGGCAGATTATTTTTACCCTTCGGTTTATTTATCAGTGGTATTTTTCTGAAAAACAAAAAAAGTCAGTGCTACCTTTTGGCTTTTGGGTCATTAGCCTCATTGGGTCATTAATGATTATATCGTATGCCATTTACAGGGTAGATCCGGTTTTATTTTTCGGGCAAATCTTCGGCGTGGCCATTTATGCCAGAAACATTTTTCTTCATTCTAAAATGGAAGAAACAGAAAACAGAAAAAAAGCGCGCTATTCCTCTTCAAAAATTTAATTATACAATGAACTACTTTACACGTAGTCACCCATTTATCCTTCCATTCTTCTGTTGTATTTAATGTATACCATTCCACCCAACGCCGAACCGTATCCATCCATATTTACCAACCAGAAATATCAGCTAATAATCCTGGGACTTCTCTGTATTATTCCTTATTTCATCAATAGTGGTGTGCTTGATCCCGGGATAATGGAAGCCAGAAATTATATAACCGCAAGGGAGATTGTGGAGAATGATACCTGGCTGGTGCCCACCATGAATGGCTACCCAAGGCTGGAGAAGCCTCCCCTACCCACCTGGATTACCGCCGTTGCTGGTTTGATTGCCGGCGATATAGAAAATCTGGTGGCACTAAGATTTCCTGCCGGAATCATTACCTGTGTAATGGCGCTGTTTCTTTTCTTTTTTACCAAATCGTTAACCCATGACCGCCTTCTACCTTTTCTTTCTACCGCGGTGCTGGTTACCTCCTTCTACATTATTTATATGGGCCGACAGGGCACCTGGGATATTTATTGTCATAGCTTTATGTTAGGGGCCATCTGGTTGCTATTTGATGCCTGGCAAAAAAAATTAAATGGCTACTGGCGGTTTGTATTGGTGGGTATTTTACTTGGGTTTTCATTTTTAAGTAAAGGGCCTATCGCTTTTTACGCGCTTCTTCTGCCCTTCTTAATCGCCTATTTTGTGGGATATGGTTTTCAGGGTTTTAAATATAATTGGAAAGGCGGTTTACTGGCATTGTTTGTAGGAGTTGCCATAAGCGCGGCCTGGCCTTTATTTATTTATCTGATGGTGCCTGAAGACCTGAAGTATATGGTGGCAAAAGAAACAGGCTCCTGGGCCGATCGCCATGTGCGACCTTTCTGGCAATATTGGAGCTTTCCTTTTCAGTCGGGAATCTGGGGCATACTGGCCATTGCGGCACTGGTCTATCCTTATGCGCAAAAAAGAATTGACCAGTATGGTAATTATATTTTTCTGGCGGTTTGGGTTATTGCAGGTGTATTTCTTTTATCCCTGATTCCTGAAAAAAAAGAAAGATATCTGTTGCCCGTGTTAATTCCATTGGCTTTGCTCACTGCTTTTTACATCAGAACATTAATTGATGCTTTTGATAACCAAAAGCGGAAAAAAGCAGATTTCTGGATATTTAGTTTTAATGCTATTTTTTTTACGATCGTTTCTTTTGCTGTACCCATATTCTTTTATATCAAAATTTCTTCTGTTACCGTTTTTGGGCTCATCAGTATAAGCCTTTTATTTTTCGGCATTTCCTTTTTATTCTATCAATCTTTCCGAAAGAAAAACGTGTTTTTACTTTTTTTAAGCATGGTCCTGCTCACCATTTCTGTAATTCTTGCCATGCCACCTTTTGTAAAAGACTTTATGTATACCAATACAACTTATAAAAGCTTACGAGGTGTACGAACTTTCGATGAGTTTAAAAACCTGAAATTTTACAGCGTCGGTGAAATCAGGCCTGAACAAATATGGGAAGTTGGCAAACCAATAGATACCTTAAAAGTTATAGATAACAGGTGGAATATCCGGCTTAAAGAACCTGTTGCTATTTTCTCTTATCAGCCCTTACAGGAACTGTTGCCGGTGGCTGATAGTTTGAAAATTGAGGAACTTGCTGTATATCCATATGACCGGGCAAAAACCGATAAAAAGTTGTATTTTTCCAGGGTAACTCCTAAATAATCTCGATCATTTTTTAAATACCATTGCCATGATAGACGAAACTAAATTAATTGCTACTCCTGGAACAAAAATCTCCCTGAATGATTTTGATACTGATTTTACTACCGAAGGGCTGACAAAAAAAGTAGCCGAACAGGCAAGAGACAAAGAACTGGAACAGTTGCGCTCGTCTCAGGACCGCCTCTACGCGAGTGACAAATACGCCATTCTAATCATTTTTCAGGCAATGGACGCTGCCGGAAAGGACAGTACCATCAAATATGTAATGTCAGGCGTAAATCCGCAAGGATGCGACGTTACCAGTTTTAAGCAGCCCTCAAGCGAAGAACTGGATCATGATTTTCTGTGGCGCACTTACAAAGCCCTGCCCGGCAGAGGAAAAATTGGCATTTTCAACCGTTCTTATTATGAAGAAGTGCTGGTGACCAAAGTGCATCCGCAAATAATTACCAATCAAAAATTACCCGATATTACTCCAGAAGAAGCTATTAAAGTTAACTTCTGGGAGCAACGCTATGATTCCATTAATGATATGGAAAAACACTTAACCAGAAATGGCACTGTTATCATTAAATTCTTTCTTCATGTCTCAAAAGAAGAACAGCGGAATAGATTTTTAAAAAGAATTAACCGTCCTGATAAAAACTGGAAATTTTCTATGAACGACATTACTGAAAGGGAATATTGGGATGTTTATCAAAAAGCTTTTGAAGAGGCTATTAATCACACTTCTACCTCACATGCGCCCTGGTATATTATCCCTGCCGACCACAAATGGTTCATGAGATTTGTAGTGGGAGCCATTCTTACCAAAAAGTTAGACGCACTTGACCTGCAATATCCAAAACCTACCGAAGAGCAACTTTCAAACCTTCAGGAAGCAAAAAAAATCCTTGAAAAAGAAGATTAAAGGTTTAGAATTTCGAATTTACGGATAAGGATTTCTCCGTTTTCATCCACCAAAGTAAGGGTATGCCAGCCTGGTGGCGGAGCCATGCCAAACTGATGGTTCCGGCTGGTAGTACCAATAAATTTATTATCCAAATGCCAGAAAATTTTTGCCTGTACATTCCGGTGTGTTGCTTCAAAAACAGTTTTGCCTCTTTCCCCATCAAGTTCCCTGGGCACATAAATTCTGGAAAAATCTTTGGGATATATCATGTCCATGGTTAATACATTGGCAGCATCAGTGCCACAGCCTTGTCGGAAAGGTGGCAACGGCTTATAAAGAGAATGGCTGTTTTTATAATACCATTCCTGAACCGGAGGCAACACAAACCAGTTCGCATGCCGCATTTGGGCAATGGGCTCACAACTGCTATCTACCTGGTATTTACCTGCTTTATCCAGATGTATTAAATGATGATATGGGCAGGAAACAGTGTTTAGTCCTGCCCTTGGCACCAGCATGGATATGGTGTCAGGGCAATCCAAAGATGCACGGTAACCCGAGGCTTTACTTATTTTTACTTTTGCCAATTCGCTTCCAGGCATGCTGAACCACGAAGACTTGGGCATAATTTGCGCAATATCGAATAAAATGGGAGCAGCCGACGTGGTACCGGTAAGTCCGGGACGTCCTTCACCATCGGCATTTCCAACCCAAACACCGATTACATAATCAGGTGTAAGGCCAAAAGCCCATCCATCACGAAAACCAAAACTGGTTCCGGTTTTCCAGGCCAATTGTTGGATTGAACTGTAATATTCCCAACCTGTTTCTTCTTCCGGCCGCACCACCTCCTGCATGGCTTTAAAAGCAAACCAAACAGCAGATGCACTGAGCCAATTGGCTTTGCTTTTATCCTGTATTTTTTTTTCCAAAAGGTCTTTTTCAGAATGTGCCACCGAATAGTTGGGCGTATGATAATCGGACCGACTATAACGGTACGGTGGCGGATTGATAAAAAAATTATTCAGGGTTCTGGCCATACCAGCATACACTCCGCATAAATCCCATAAGGTTCCCTCCGCACCCCCTAAAATTAACGATAATCCATAATGGCCAGGTGGCTGGGTGAGCGTAGTCAGGCCCAACTTTTGCAGTAAAAAATGAAATTTTTCTACCCCATAATTCCTCAACATATGCACAGAAGGCACATTTAAAGATCGGGCCACTACCTGGTCGGCGGGTACGGCGCCCTCAAACTTTTTATCAAAATTCCGCGGTGCGAATCCATCAATAATGGTAGGAATATCCGGAATTAGCGTTTTGGGAAGCAGCATACCTTCGTCCAGCATAGCCGCGTATAAAATGGGTTTTAATACACTTCCCGTGCTTCTGGGAGCCGTTACTACATCCACGGCGGGATTATGTTCCCGCTCACACTGTATATTGCCCACATAGGCCAAACAATTGCCTGTTTTAACTTCCAGTACTACCACCGCGCCATTATGGATGGCATTGGCTTTTAACACCCGGTGACGATCATCAAGAATTTTGTTTACCCTTGTCTGTAAATTTATATCGAGGGTAGATTTGATTCGATTACCCTGCCGGCCTTCTTTAATAGCCCTGGCCAGCAAGTGAGGAGCTAAATTTGGCAGGTTTTTAGGTTTACCTGGCAAAGGCTCACTTAATGCCAATTGGTAGGTAATGGTGTCAAGCACCTGGTTTTCGAATAACCTTAGCAATAGCTTGTCACGCTTGAGCTTTAATATCTCCTGATTTTTCCCCGGATAGATCAGCGAGGGACTATTGGGCAATACGGCTAATACGGCATTTTCAGCCCATGACAACTGCTGCGGTGGACGACCAAAATACCGCCATGCAGCTGCCTCGATTCCTACAATATTGCCACCAAAAGGTGCATGAGCAGCATATAGGCTGAGTATTTCATTTTTGGTTGTAGCCAATTCTAATCGGATCGCCAGCAAAATTTCCTTACATTTTTCCCATAGGGTTCGATCTTTTCCGCGCGACAATCGAACCACCTGCATCGTGAGTGTACTGCCGCCACTTACCACTTTTCCTTCCCTGAAATTTTGCCAGGCTGCCCGTAATAAAGAAACGGGATTAAATCCCAGATGATAAAAGAAATACTGATCTTCAAAATGGGTAATGGCTACTTGAAACTTTCCGGTAACAGAATCTGACTGAGGAAATCGCCACTGTCCGTCTTGGGCTATGGCTGCGCCAATTAAATTACCTTTTTGGTCTTCAAGCACCGTGGAATATTTATTCTGAAACCGGCTTTCTGGCAGCAAATAAAAGCAAGTTCCTAGCAGGAATAATGCTAAAGAAAAAAGTAAATACCGTTTATACCTGATCCACATCAATAATGTAACTGTAAAAAAAATACTGGTAAACAGGCCTTAAATTTACCAAATTATGGTGAGATGATAAGCTATTTATTTGGAAAGCCATCATTAGGTTTGAAACATAGTAAAGAAATGATTCTTCTGTATTTCAGGCTGTTTTACCAGAAAATAGCAAAATTCATTATAATCATATTTAAATTTCCGGTTGCTGGTCTAGTAAAAATGATAACAAAGCATTAAATTCTTTTTGATTAAGTCGTTCACCAAAATTATCGGGCATCAGCGTATAGGCAGAAGGAGTTTGTTCCGCTATATTATCTTTTTCAAGAGAAAATTCCTGTCCGGCAACATTGGCAAAAACTGCCATTTCGCCTTCATCCCGACGGTACAAACCTGTCATCACTTTTCCATCTTTTAATTTAATGGTATAATTTCGAAAAGAGCCTGAGATATTCCGGTTCGGATCAAGAATTTTTTCCGTTAATGCTTTGGCGCCCCAGTTACCAATACCGGTAAGTTGCGGGCCAATCATTCCGCCTTCTTCATTAATACGATGGCAGGGAGAACAGTGCTGGGTAAATAAAATCTTTCCGGAAGCAACTATTGAGTCAGCTGGTTGAAGCTCAACAAGCCGCTGATTGATTAATTGCTCTTTTTCATCGCTAATGGAAGGCAGGTCAGCGGTCAACCTTTTCAATTCTGCTGCCTGTGCTTTGGAGATGTTCAAAAGCAACCGTTCTTCAACCTGGGGCTGTACCAGCGTTCGTGGAAAAATTACACCATTTTTAACTTTTTCTAACAGTAAATCTTTTCCCGCTGCAGAGCCTGCCAGGGCTTTCGCCACATCTGCCTGCAGGTCAGGCGGCCAATTGTCCAAACCAGCTAATATAGTAAAAGAAGTTTTAGCGGGAAGGTCACTCAATGCTCCCACAATTTGTTTCTTAAATGCGATAGGCTGCCCTTCGTCCTGTAAAATCGCGGTTATGGGTTTTGCATTTTTTTCCGGGGCAATTTGTAGCAAAGTTTTAGCGGCAGCCAGTTTCACCCCCTGGTCTGCGTCTTCCTGCCGCAACCATAATTCAATCTGTGGTTCCAATTGATTAATACCAAAATTACCTACAGTTTCAATAGCAAGTTTTAATTGGTCAATCATCTCATTTTTAGCGATTTCCGCACCTTCACCTTCAGTTTTGGTTGAAGTGTTAACCGGGTATTTTTCTAGGATGTGGCTAGCGACCTGTTCCCCCCATTGCCTGAACTGAGCGGAAGGCTTCTCTCCTCTTTGTTCCAGACCCTGTCGAATGGCTGTAAAAGTCAGGAATTCTACTTGCATATCCTTTTCTGACTGGTTTTTAGCCGCATCTATTACCAGGTTAAGCTGAGAAACCGGAATAAATCGGGCTGCGTGACCCATCATTTTGGCGGTTTGTTTCGCCGGTACTTTATTTTCTTTGATGTAACTAAAAAGAAAAGATCCGGCATCGGCATTCTCCACACCGGTCATTACATCGGCCAGGGTACCCATCTCTCCATTTTTCCAATTTTTGGCGATAACTTGCTGAATCAAACTCTCTTCTTTCAGTAAGTTCCGTAATGCCAGACGAACGGTATATAAATAATGGGTATCATAATCAGGTACTTTTTCTTTTTGACCAACCAGCCATTCAATGGTGTTCAAATCCTTATACGTGGCAAGTGCTTCCACCGCGGCCCGCCGCACATGATAATCGGCGTCGGTAAGCGCTTCTTCTATCAAGGGATAAAAGGCCAAATTTTCTCCGTTCTTCTCCTTTATAATTCTCATGGTATGTACCCGAACCACCGGATCAGCATGCCGGGCTGCCTGGGAGAGCTGATCCATTTCCAGAGCCTGTAACCGGTCGAGAATCCATAAACCGTGTGCATATGGAATAGCCTTGGTTTCTTTATTGGCTAACATTGCCTTTACAGGCATCACAGCTTCCTGACCAATCCGGTCTACCAGTTGGTCGGCCGCTTTCATTCTGTTGGGCAAATTCCCGTCCTGTAAACTGGCAATCAGCTCATTCACCGAAGCTGAAGCCAGATTTTTTGGTAATTGCTCTTGCTCAGAATTTTCTCCGACATACGTAATTCTCCAAATTCTGCCTCGTAATTTATCACGTTTAGGATGATCTAATGGCACTTCGTAATGGCCAATAATGCTGTTATAAAAATCCGCGACATACAGTGCGCCATCGGGTCCTACTTTTATGTCAACCGGACGGAACCAGGGATCTTCACTTTTTACCAGATCAGTTTCGGCTTTGGCTACCGGCGTTGACCCTTTAAATTCGAATGAATTCCGGTGCACCCGACAGGTAACCACATCCCCGATAAAGAAATTTTTCTGGTATTCCTCAGGAAACTGATTGGCAGCGTAGTAGGCGATACCACTTAAAGCAGTTGATTCCTCGCCATGAGGTTTAGTATCCGGGGCAAAACCGATGCCTACTTCTTTTTTGCCAAAATGAGGATAATCAGCCCCTCGAATTAGCTGATAGATGGGCGACGAATGGCAATCGGTAGCATATACATATCCATATTCGTCGAAAGTAAGGCCAAATGGATTGACCTGTCCGAAAGAAACCTGTTCAACCCGGCTGCCATCCGGTTTAATTCTGAATGTATTGCCGGAAGTCATGGTAATTGAATCGCCATCGGTACCAGCAATGGTTGAAGTATTGGTAAAGCCATGGCATACATAAATCCATCCGTCGTAGCCACTGGTAAGGTTATTAACCATACCGTGGGTATCACGATGCCCAAACGGCCCATATAATGTCCTGCTCTGGTTGGCTTTTCCATCCCCATCAGTATCCTCTATACTGTATAAATTAGGAATACTATAGGTGATTACCGAATTGGTAATGGGCAATACGCCGATGGGAATGTTCAGCGTATCATCAAAATGGGTGAATTTATCTGCTTTTCCATCATGGTCGGTATCTTCTAATATGGTAAGTTTATCAGCTCCCTCTCCTGGTTCGGCAGGAAACGGATATTCATGTGATTGGGTTACCCAGAGCCTTCCCTGTGCATCAAAAGCAATGTTAAGTGGTTTGCCTATATCCGGTTCTGAGGCATATAACTGAATTTCGAATCCTTCCGGTAACTTAAAACCCTGTCGTTCTTCTTCTGGAGTGCGTGCCGCTGTGGACCTGATATGTTCTGTAAATTTGGTGCCGGTATAAAGATCCTGGCTACCGGAAGGTGGTTCTTTTTGTGAATTACATCCAAAGAAAAATAGCGGAATAAATATAATGTTTGGGGAGGTATGCATAATGTAGGGCTTTACAGTAGGTTTAGGGTTTTAATAGCCAATAATAAAAAATTCCGCTTAAACGATTAGCTTTTATTCTAACAAATTTAGACCCTTAATTTTTTCTTCCAAATAAAATTAAAAAGATCAGGTAGAAAATTTTAAAAATCTGGTGAAAAGTATCATTTACCCGCCAGAAGTATTTTAAATTTACACCCTTAAAATAATTCATCCCGCATCAATTGGAACCTATTTCAGAAACTATGCAAACCCATACTGTTCGCGAAGAACTACTGCAATTACTTCCAGAAAAAGCGGTTTTCTGGCCTGACAGGAATTTGCTGATCATCGCGGATGTACACCTGGGCAAAGCGGCGCATTTTAGGAAAGCTGGTATTCCTATTCCAGCTGGTGTGCACAGGAGAGATTTCTCGGTAATGCATCAGCTTTTGCAAACTTACCAACCCCAACAGGTAATTTTTCTTGGCGACCTCTTCCACAGCGATCTGAATAATGAATGGTGGGATTTTGAGGAGTTTATTCAGTATTATTCCTCCGTACATTTCATCCTGATCAAGGGCAACCATGATGTACTACCCCCGGTGGTATTTCAGCTAAAAAACTTTTTATTATTGCCTGAGTTTATGGAAATTGGTCCCTTTGTACTTTCTCATATTCCCATAGTAACCGAAAAAGCAGGTATGGCAGTTAAGTATAATATTGCCGGGCACATCCATCCAGGCATCTGCCTACCGGCAGGAGCTGGCAAACAGATTAAACTTCCCTGTTACTACTTTGGAGAAACCGGTGCGGTATTGCCCGCGTTTGGGCAATTTACCGGTTATATTTCCGTGAAAAGAAAAAAGGGAGATCAGATTTTTGTAATCATTCCATCCAATCAAAATGATGCTAAAGTCATTCACTGGCTTTAAGCTATATTTACTTTTTAAGAATAGTAAACTCTACCCTTCGGTTTTTTCGCCGTTCCTCCTCTACTTTATTACTGGCAATAGGTTTGCTCCCGCCATATCCCTTGGCTATAATTCTTTCTTCTCTAACTCCCTGGTTAACCAGGTACGATTTAACAGCATCAGCCCGGTCCTGCGACAACAGAAGGTTAAGATCGGGTCGGCCTGAATTATCAGTATGGCCAGCTACTTCAATTACCATTTCAGGGTTTTCTTTCATCAGGGCCACTACGTCTACCAGGTCTTCGGTTGAATTACCAATCATATTCGTAGTGCCTCTTTCAAAAAGCACATTACTCAGCTGAATGGTGGCACCTACCTCCAGCGGCGTTAATAAAAAGTCGCGGATTACTGCCCCGGAAGCACTCAATTGCCTCAGCAACAATTTGTCTTTGCTTACCAAATAGCCATTGGCAGAAACCTGGGCGGTAAAATTACCATTAGCCGGCAGCATAATTTCATATTCCCCTTCACTGTTAGCCCTGGTGGTATACCGTTCGGTATTGACCGTGCTATCCATCGGGATAATCAGGAGAGATGCTTCAAGCGGTTCTGAATTGCTGGCATTACTGATTTTTCCTTTGACCAATGTTTCAGTAGCCATGGGTACTTCCGGTTCGGGCTCCTGTCGCGGAATAGCGACTTCAATATCCGGTTCTTCACGAGTCTGTTCTTCGTCTTCTGGCACAGGAACCATATTGATATCGCCCAAGCCATCGCTATTCTGGGTAGAACTTAGAAAAGCAAACGCGCTGTTTTTGGGGAAATTATAGTAAATCTCTACCCCCGAAGTATTGATCTCCGGCCCTAAATTTTCCGGGGCCGACCAAATTTTCCATGAATTATCGAGACGCTTACTTTTGTAAATATCACGGCTTCCGTATCCATCATACCCATTGCTGGCAAAGTAAAGTGTTTCACCATCTGGCGCCAGAAAGGGCGTCATTTCCTGGTAAGTGGTATTGATGCCTGCGCCCAGGTTCATGGGTTCCGACCAGGTGCCATTACCCTGCTGAAATATGACATAAATATCCTCAGCACCCCGTGTATCAAAAGATTGTAACGACAGCACCATGATTTTCCCACTGCTGTGTAAAGAGGCACTCTGGTGATCTGATTTATTATAAAAGTAAGGAATATCCAAAGGTTTGGGAAAGCTCCACGCATTCCCTGATTTGGTAGCTACGGAAATTCCCTGACTGGTAGCCTTGCTGCCATCTTCCCGATAGTGATTTTCCAGGTACATCAGGTTGCCATCGGGTGATAACCCAATAATTTCATTCATAAATATATTGTTAAGTGGAGCACCCATGTTGCTGGCGGGAGACCATGCGCCATCCTGGCCTTTCGTACTCATCCAGATATCACCAGCATCTCGTGTTCCTCCAATATTATCAGGATGCTTCCGACGGGTGAAATACATGGTGTTGCCATCCTCACTGATTACCGAACTAAGTTCATCATAGGGTGAATTGATATTTTTTCCCAGATTTTTTGGTGCCTCCTGGCAATATGCGGAGCTGAATAAATTATAATTGCAACAAATTATAAAGCAAGCAATGTAAAATTTGATTATATTGACAATCATTCTATTTTGTGTGATTAAGATAATAAAGCTTCAGGGTTTAGCGATTCAGGTTTCTGATTACATGCTTAATTAATTTAACATAAAATATTTTTTTTACCTTACAAAGGTATAAGAAATCTTGATGTCTCCACGAGTTACTGCTATTTTGAAAAAGTATTCCCGAAGAATTCATAAATAAATTTTTCAGAACAGAGTATTAGCCGCAAAATTTTTGAAATAAAATATCAAAAAATTGTGATTATTTTCAACAAATTTTTATTTCTACTCATCAACTAACCGCTCAATTCTCTATAAACTTTCAATGGAAAAGTTTTTTAAATTTGAAGAACGCCAAACCAATATTAAAAGAGAAGTTACCGCAGGCTTGGCAACGTTTGTTTCCATAGCTTATGTAATTTTTGTAAACCCGGTTGTGCTTTCCCAATCGGGAATGGACGTAAGCAGTGCCTGGATTGCCACTTGTATAGCCGCCGCGGCCGGTACCCTGATAATGGGTTTACTTACCAATTATCCGTTTGCGCTGGCACCCGGCCTTGGTTTAACCGTTTTTTTTACCTATACAATTGTCCTTCAGCTTGATTACACCTGGCAACAAGGATTAGGATTGGTATTTATTTCCGGAATCGCTTTTTTACTTTTAACCATTACCGGTTGGCGAACCGTGCTTTTTGAATCTGTACCTGAAAGCCTCCGTGTGGCCATCCAGTCCGGTATCGGACTGTTCATGGTATTCATAGGAGTTACCAGCACACAAATTATTCAGATTAATCAGAAATCAATATCCGCGGGTTTAGCGCCTATTGATCTGTTGAATGGTACAGAAGTTATAAATACTACCAACAGGCTGCCATTACTCGATTTGGAACTGGGAAATCTGGCAGATCCACCCGTACTATTATCGGTAATCGGACTGGCAATTATGGCCATGATGACCTCATTGAGAATAAAGGGAGGCATTCTGATCGGAGTTATTTTAGTTACGGTATTTGCCTTGATTTTTAAAGTAACTCCCATACCTGACGATTTATTTGAGCAATCAAATGGCATAAATCCTACATTTTTTAAATTGGATTTATTAGGTTTATTTCAAGCGGACAAAGGGATACCTCCAATAAAAGCTATATTCAATGTAGTAATTATTGTATTTACATTAGCATTGGTTGATTTACTGGATTCTGTCCAAAATTTGTTGTCATTAGGAAAACTAGGAGAATTTATCAATCAGAACAATAAGCTGCCGGATATGAGCAAAGCCCTTTCCGCTGATGCCAGTGCCACTACCCTGGGCGCTATTTTAGGAACCTCTACCGTTACCACTTACTTAGAAAATAAATACGCGGTACGGTTAGGGGGCAGAACTGGTTTTTCCGCTTTAATAGTCGCCTTTTTATTTCTGCTTTTTATTTTCCTGGCGCCTTTCGCGCCTTTAATACCCATGTCGGCCATAGGCCCTGCCCTCATTATGACAGGATTTCTATTTATGCGATCGATTAAAAAACTTAATTTCAATAATTTGGAAGAGGCAATTCCGGCACTACTCACTATAATCGTAATGCCTTTTACCATCAGTATAATGAATGGCATAACTGCTGGTATTATTTTCTATGTATTGCTGAAATTTGTAAACGGAAAGAGAAGTGAAATTCACCCGTTTCTCATCTTTCTCGCTATTATATTTTTGATCCGCTTTTTTGTTTAGCAGGCAGCCTACAGCTGGTGCCGAAATTTTAATACTTCAATAATTTCGTCCAGATCAATATTTTTTGCTTCCAGTAACACCAGATAATGAAAAAGAAGGTCAGCCGCTTCACCCTTAAACAAGTCATCATCATCATCTTTTGCTTCAATAACAAGTTCTACAGCTTCCTCTCCTACTTTCTGGGCAATTTTATTGATACCCGCTTCAAATAAAGTTTTGGTGTATGAAGGTTTATCCGCTGGCTGGTTTTTCCGTTGGCGGATTATTTTTTTCAGATAATCTAAAAAGAGTGCTTGATTTTCAGGCTGGCCCGCAAAATCAGTAATTTTGGTAGCACCTGTATTAAAATGACCTATCGCGAGTAAGGTAGTATGCAATTCGTTTGCGATCAGGTCATCAATGGTAAAATGCTGATGTTCCAGATTATGATACAGAAATACCTTTTGGTTTTCTTTGTTATAAAGCGTTAACAGGCCTTCCCGCTGCGACTGTTGAAAGGCCATTTCATTCATTTCTGCCAAAGTCAGCACCTTGCCAGAAACAGTATCCTGTACAATTACCGGAATAGTTACTGTACCCGATGGAAAATCCACAATTTTCATTAAATCTGGAATTTTAGTATTTCTCTTATTTTAATTTACCGGACGAATTGGAATATTTTTACCAGATAAAAAATTCTTTAACACAGGAATAGGAATTTCCTTAAAATGAAAAATACTGGCAGCCAATGCGGCATCTGCTTTTCCTTCATTAAATACGGTTAAAAAATCTTCCATTTTACCTGCGCCGCCCGAAGCAATTATCGGTATGGTCAACATATCTGAAATAACAGCGGTTAACTCATTGGCAAAACCTTGTTTGGTACCGTCATGATCCATAGATGTCAGCAAGATTTCACCGGCACCTCGTTCCTGTACTTCACGCGCCCATTGCAAAGTGTTAAGTTGGGTAGCTTTTCTGCCACCATGGGTATGTACCAGGTGTGTGCCACTAGTATATCGGGTATCAATGGCTACCACAATACACTGACTACCAAAATTTAATGCCATTTCAGTTATTATTTCAGGATTATGTACAGCAGCGGAATTAACCGACACTTTATCGGCCCCGGCATACAGCAACGCTTCCACATCTTCTAACCTTGAAATGCCTCCCCCAACAGTAAATGGAATATTTACCTGCCTGGCCACATTTTTTACCAGTTCCAGCAAGGTTTTCCTTTTTTCTACCGTAGCGGTAATATCCAGGAATACCAGCTCGTCGGCCCCTTCGTCGGCATAAATTCCAGCCTGCTCTACAGGGTCACCGGCATCGCGCAATTCAACAAAATTCACTCCTTTTACGGTTCGGCCTTCTTTCACATCCAGGCAGGGAATTATTCGCTTTGATAGCATGGTATAAAATTTTGTTCTAATTTTTTAAAACTTGGTCACAGTACTAATTTCTGATTTGTCCACTTCCCTTAATAATCCACTTTTCTGTTACCAGTTTTTCTAAGGCAAAAGGTCCTCTTGCATGCAGTTTCTGTGTGGAAATCCCAATTTCCGCTCCCAAACCAAATACACCCCCATCAGTAAAACGGGTCGAGGCATTGGCATAAACGGCTGCCGCATCCACTTCCATTAAAAACCGGTCGATGTTTTGTGGGTTTTCCGAAACAATAGCTTCTGAATGCCTGGACGAATAGGTTTGGATGTGGGGCAGGGCTTCATCGATATCCTTAACCACTTTCACCGAACATTTATAATCCAGAAATTCACGGCCAAAATCTTCCGGTTCGGCGGCACGCAGATGCGAATATCCGGCATCAGATAAAATCTGATAGGCTTTTTTATCGGCAAAAATCTCGACCTGATATTCTTTTAGGCCATTAATAATCATGGGCAAAAACTGCTGGGCGATGTTTTCATCCACAATTACCGTATCCAGAGAATTACAAACGGAAGGCCGGGATACCTTGGCATTTACTACAATCTCGGCGGCTTTCGCCAATTGAGCCGAAGATTCCACATAGGTATGGCAAACGCCCGCTCCTGTTTCAATGGTAGGAATTAACGAGTTTTTCCTTACAAAGTTGATTAACTCCTGCGATCCGCGTGGAATAATAATATCCACATATCGCTCAGCTTCCAGCAGCTCTTTTACAAATTTCCTTTCAGTAGGCAATAATTTTACACATTCGCGCGAAATACTAAATTCATCCAGCACCTGATGGATTAAACGAACCAGGCTGGTATTGGAGTTATGAGCATCGCTGCCCCCCCGCAGCACACAAGCATTACCTGAGCGGATACAAAGGGAGGCAACATCCAGCGTAACATTGGGCCGCGATTCATAAATAACGCCAACGACGCCCATGGGTACCGAAATTTTCTGTATATCCAATCCATTGTCGAGGTGATGAGATTTCAGCACTATGTTGGCCGGATCAGGTAAAGCGGCTACCTCATTCAGACTTTCAGCCAGCCCCTGAATGCGCTGGGCAGTCAGCAATAGCCGGTCTTTTTTCGGATTTTCATCATCCATCTGTTCCAGATCTTTCCTGTTGCTTTCCAGGATAAAATCTTTATGTTCCAGCACCACGTCGGCCAGCCGAATCAAAATGGCTTTCCGGTCTGAATCATTCAGTTTTCTGAGCTGAATGGATGCCTTATGTGTAGCCTTTAGCTGAGGTAGTATTGAATCCATAATAGTTATATCAGGCATTCTGATTTTTGGTTTCTGGCAAAAATAACATTAAAAAGAACTTTTACCCATTATCAATCTAAATTGGAAGGGTTTAATTTTATAATTATGTCTTTACCATCCCATAGTTTAATTAAAATATGTTTTCCAAAACTGACAGGATTACCATAAAATACAAATCACCTAGCTGATCAGATACGGAAAATATGGGTAATTTTATCTTTTATTTTCAGTACAAAACAGATCAGAAATAGAATATGTTTTCCTAGGGCAGAATCCTGAGCAAATTGTCCTCACAAGGAAAATGCTTATCAAAGTTGGCGCTTATATCACATCAAAAAACCTCTTCTGTGGCCATGAAAAATCATTCTGAAGCTAAATAAACTGCCACCTTTTCATGACCTGACTACGAAAATTAATAACTCCATACCTTGATGTTTGCAATTATTTATGTGGTATCAGGAATTTCATTCCAAAGAAGCTGCCTGACGGCAAAACAAAATGATGTATTCCACATCCAAAAGCTCAATGCAAACTATCAAAAAGGAATGTTAAAAAACTTTTGAACCTTATTGCTAATTTGCCGAAGACAAGCCGTTGCCTGGCAACTTCTTATACTTTGTTACTCGAAATATTACAGAAGTAGCATATCCGCTTAACTCAATTATATAAAACATATTATAAGTTATATTTTTCGTTTTTTAAATTGTAAAGTATGCTTTTGAAAATAAATATCAGCCTTCTTTTTTTAGGTGGGCTGGTCTTTTGTTTACATGCTCAAGGCCAGACCATTGTGGGTATGGGTACAGATAATCCGAATCCAAACGCGGTATTGGAGCTAGTCTCTGAGAATCAAAATCAAGGTTTTTTAATGCCACGACTTTCTTCATCGCAGCGTAACGCTTCCAGTTTCACTTCGATTTTGAGCAGTAAAGACAACGGGATGATGGTCTTCGATACGGATGAAGGTGTTTTCTACTATTGGTTTCAAGACAAGTGGCAGGTTGTTAAGTGGGGTTCCGTTGCAGACACCAACAATCCAGTTTGGTTTGCGGGTGAGTCTATACCAATGGATAGTGTGGGGAATAATGGAGACTTTTACTTACAACCATCAACAGGAAATATATACAGAAAGCAAGAAAGCAAGTATGTCATTATTGGGAATTTACAAAATCAGAAGAATAAGTACATTGCTGGTACAGGAATTAAGATTACTAGCCAAAATGAAATTATTAACCTTGGAGATATTGATCCTGCTAATGAGTTACAAAACCTAAATTTGAGTGGCAACATCCTGGGCCTGTCTGGCAGTACAAAAACAATAGATTTAAGTGTGTTAAGAGATGGTACTGGTACCGACAGCCAAAACTTATCATTAACTGGTAATAGTCTGGCTATATCCGGTGGAAATAGTGTAGATATCGGTAGTGTAGACACTGATAGCCAGACACTTTCGCTGGCTGGCAACGACTTAAGCATTGCCAGAGGGAACAGTGTAGACCTATCTTCTTTTAAAGATAATACCGATAGTCAAAACCTGTCTAACTCCAAAACCGGTGAGAATGTAACAGTCAACATCAGCGGTGGTACAGGGACTTCTTTCTCGGTGGCTGACAATGATAATGATTCTACTAATGAAATACAGGACTTAACCCTGAGCAGCAATGAACTCAAAATTACCAACAACGCTTCTGCTACCGGTATTGACCTGGCGCCTTATTTGGATAATACTGACAGTCAAAACCTTTCCATTTCCAGTGACAGTATTTCTATCTCTGGTGGAAACAGGGTAGACCTATCTTCGTATCTAGATAACACTGATAGTCAAAACCTCTCTAATTCCAAAACCGGTGAGAATGTAACGGTCAACATCACAGGGGGTACAGCTACTTCTTTTTCGGTGGCTGATAATGATAATGATGCTTCTAATGAATTGCAGGACTTAACCCTGAGTAGTAATGAACTCAAAATTACCAACAACGCTTCCGCTACTGCTATTAACCTGGCGCCTTATCTGGATAATACCGACATTCAAAGCCTGTCACTGACTGGAAACAACATTTCTATTTCTGGTGGCAACAGTTTAGACATCAGTAGCATCAATACTGACAGCCAGACACTTTCTCTTTCTGGCAACAGTCTGTCTATTTCAGGTGGTAACAGTGCAGACCTTTCTTCTTTTAAAGATAATACCGACAGCCAGAACCTCTCTAATTCCAAAACCGGTGAGAATGTAACGGTAAACATCACAGGGGGTACAGCTACTTCTTTCTCGGTGGCTGATAATGATAATGATGCTTCCAATGAAATACAGGACTTAACCCTGAGTAGTAATGAACTGAAAATTACCAACAATGCCTCCGCTACTGCTATTAACCTGGCGCCTTATCTGGATAATACCGATAGTCAGAACCTCTCTAATTCCAAAACCGGTGAAAATGTAACTATTAACATCAGTGGTGGAACCGGCACTTCTTTCTCAATAGCTGATAATGATAATGATTCTACTAATGAAATACAGGACTTAACCCTGAGCAGTAATGAATTGAAAATC